>NZ_JBPCSX010000119.1:0-10454 GCF_051006775.1 Mycobacterium sp. | reverse complement strand
GTTCAGGGTGGCTGAAATGTTGACCATCGCCGACCGGACATTCGGTTCGCGGCTCATCCTCGGCACAGGCGGGGCCCCGAATCTGACGGTGCTCGAGGCGGCGCTGGTGGCCTCCGGCACCGAGTTGACCACGGTGGCGATGCGCCGTGTCGACGCCGAGGGAGGTACCGGCGTGCTCGACCTGCTGGAGCGGCTACACATCACACCGCTGCCCAACACCGCCGGCTGTCGCGGTGCAGCCGAGGCCGTTCTCACTGCGCGACTGGCCCGAGAGGCGCTCGGCACCGACTGGGTGAAACTGGAAGTCATCGCCGACGAGCGAACCCTGCTGCCCGATGCGGTTGAACTCATCAGAGCAGCAGAGCAATTGGTCGATGACGGCTTCGTGGTGCTGCCCTACAGCAATGACGACCCGGTGCTGGCCCGCCGGCTCGAGGACACCGGTTGCGCGGCGGTCATGCCGCTTGGTTCACCGATCGGAACCGGTCTGGGCATCTCCAACCCGCACAATATCGAGATGATTGTGGCCGCCGCCGGGGTGCCGGTGATCCTGGACGCCGGGATCGGAACCGCCAGTGATGCGGCGCTGGCCATGGAACTGGGCTGTGACGCCGTACTGCTGGCCAGCGCGGTTACCCGGGCGGCCGATCCGGCGGCGATGGCCGCCGCGATGGCCGCCGCCGTCACCGCCGGGCATCTCGCGCGCCACGCGGGCCGGATCCCCAAGCGATTCTGGGCGCAGGCATCGAGCCCTAGTCTGGCTCTATGAGACGAACCGCCAGGGTCATCGCTGCCATCGCGCTCGTCGTGGCGGCGCTCGGTTGCAGCCGGACGGCCGAGCTCCCGAAGCCGGTGGCGGCCGGAGGGCCTGCCATCGAGTTCGCCACCGGGCTGCAGAAGCGAGTCACCGTCGACGCGATGTTTGCCCACCTGGCCACGCTGCAGGACATCGCCAACGCCCATGACGGCAACCGCGCTGTCGGCACCCCGGGGTATGAGGCAAGTGTGGAATTCGTCGCGGAGGTGTTGCGTGGCAGGGGATTCGACGTGATGACTCCGGAGTTCAGCACCCGGGTGTTCAAGGCCGAGAAGCCGGTGCTGACAGTCGGCGGAACTGAGGTCGCCGCGCACGCCCTGGAGTTCAGCGGGGGAACGCCGGGACTCCAGGGGCCGCTGGTCGTCGCCCCCGCCAGCGAGACACCCGGTTGCGTTCCCGCTGCCTACGACGGCATTCCCGTCCAGGGTGCGGTGGTGCTCGTCGACCGCGGCAGCTGTCAGTTCAACGAGAAAGCGACGATTGCCGCAAAGCTCGGCGCCATCGCGCTGATCGTTGCCAACAATGTCGACGAAGAGAAGATGGGCGGGACACTGGGGGACAAGACCCAGGTTCAGATCCCGGTGGTCGGGGTGAGTAAGGCCGACGGGGCGCGGCTTCGCGCGGAGCCCGGGCCAGTCACCCTCAAACTCGACGCGGGCACCCGAACCATCATGGCCCGCAACGTGATCGCGCAGACCAAGACCGGCTCGCCGCAGGACGTGGTGATGGTGGGCGGCCACCTAGACAGCGTTCCGGCGGGGCCCGGCATCAACGACAACGGCTCGGGTGTAGCCGCGGTTCTGGAGACCGCCGTGCAACTCGGTAGCTCTCCGAAGGTCCGGAATGCCGTGCGGTTCGCATTCTGGGGGGCCGAGGAGATCGGCCTGGTCGGCTCCCGGAAATACGTCGAGTCGCTGAACGTCGAACAGCTCAAGGACATCGCGCTCTACCTGAACTTCGACATGCTCGGATCACCCAACCCCGGCTATTTCACCTATGACGGCAATCAATCGGCGCCGCGGGGTGACGGGTCGGTGCCCCGCGTGCCGGAGGGCTCACCGGGAATCGAGCGCACGTTCGTCGGCTACCTCGAGGCTCAGGGCAAGACCGCCGAGGACACCTCCTTCGACGGCCGCTCCGACTACGACGGGTTCACCATGGCGGGCATTCCTGCCGGTGGCCTGTTCTCCGGCGCCGAGGAGAACAAGACCGCGGCGCAGGCGCAGTCGTGGGGTGGCACCGCTGACGCGCCGTTCGACCCGAACTATCACAAGGCCACCGACACCCTCGACCACGTCGACCGTGATGCACAACGCATCAACGGCGGCGGCGTGCCATATGCAGTCGGGCTCTACGCCCAGGATCTAGGCGGCCGTAACGGGATGCCGGTCCGAGAAGACCGCACCCGTCACGTCCTGACCAAATCGTAGGGGTCCGTGTCAGCGGTTTCGGGCGGCATTGATTCCGAGATACGCGCCGTAGCCCAGTAGTCCTGCGACCGCCAACTTACGGGTCTGCGGTGCTATGAAACCAAGGCCCAGGGCCGTCTCGATGCCACCGTTGATGTAGGTGTACCGGCGAGTGTTGTTCGGGAACACCGATTCCGTGATCGACTGGAAGGCAGCGGGTTTGATGAAGTGTGTCAGGCCCGTAGCGGCGAGGACCAGACCGAACCCAGTAACGCGTGACGACATCGAGAACCTTTCGTTTAGCTGAACGCGTAGTCGCTCAGCGGAAAATCGGAAGCCTGCGTGATGGCGGCCTTGGCCGTCATCGGACGAAGAAGTGTCGCCTCACCATGTGGGTTGAAATAGTACGAGCGGGCTTCTGCGCAGTGCCCCACGGCGAATACCGTGTCGCCGACTTGCTCGAGCATCTGGTCCAGGAACCGGGCGTTGGCCTCATCGGTGACCTCGAAAGTGGTTGCGCCGCTGCGCCTGACCTCTCGAAGCAGCCGATCCATGATCCGCATCTGGTATTCCATCGTATTGAAGAAGTTCAAACCGATGAATGCGTAAGGACTGGCCAGGCTGAGGTAGTTGGGAAACTGTGGGATCGACACGCCCTGATAGGCCTGGAAACGGTTCTCCCGCCACCACTTGCCCAAGTTCCGGCCACCGCGTCCGATGATTTCGATAGCCGGGATATTCGCCTCCCACAGATCGAAGCCGGTCGCCAGGACCAGGGTGTCGATCTGTGTACGGGTGCCGTCGTTGGCCACGATCGCATGCGGCTCGATATGTTCGATCCCGCTTGTCTGCAGGTGCACATTCGGTTTGGTGAACGTGCGGTAGTAGCTGTTGGAGAAGGTCGGCCGCTTGCAGCCGAAGTCGTAGTCTGGAGTCAGCTGCCGGCGCATCTCTGGATCCCGGATGACCAGATAGCGGTACAACTTGGACACGTCGGCCGCTCCGATGTTGAGCCGGCGGAACAGTGCCTGCCGATGATGCAGGACGACGTAGTTGAAGAGCTCGTAGATGGCGTCGGTGACGGCCCGCACGGCGCGCTGCGCGAGCGGGACTCGGGCGAACAGCCGTCTGGCGCGCCGCGGATAAGCGAAGTCCAGCTTGGGTACCACGTATATCGGGGTGCGCTGATAGACGGTCAGCTCACCGGCTTTCCTGGCCAGTTCGGGAATGAGCTGAACCGCCGTGGCTCCGGTACCGATCAGGCCGATCTTCTTGCCGGCCGGATCGAACGAGTCGTCCCAGGCGGTGGTGTGGATGACCTTGCCGTCGAAACCGTGGATTCCGGGTATGTCCGGAGTGTGCGGCTGGGACAGGAAACCCGTTGCAGTGATCAGGTATTGAGCGCTCAGCGTCTGGCCATCGGACAGTGCCACCCGCCACAGCCGGGCCTCGTCGTCCCAGCGCGCTCCCTCCACCGTGGTGTTGAAGCGGATGTGCCGGCGCACGTCGTACTTGTCGGCCACGTTGTCGGCGTACTGCTTGATCTCCGCGCCGGGGGAGAACAGCCGCGACCAGTTCGGGTTCGGTTCGAAGAAGTACGAGTAGGTGGTGGTGGGAACGTCACAGGCCAGGCCGGGGTAGTGGTTGACGTACCAGGTGCCGCCCAGGTCGTCGAGCCGGTCGAGAAGCACGAAGTTCTCGAACCCGAGACGCTTGAGCTGGACTGCCGCGCCGATTCCACCGAATCAGGCCCCGACGATGATGACGTCATAGTTCTGCTCGGAGTCGTTCCGCTCGGACATGAAATCGACGGTACCTCGCGTTAGCCGAGTCCGCTTCGGCGCAGCGCGGCGTCGACGGCCGCCGTCGGAACATCAGGGCCTTTGGTCCCTAAGTCGTGCCGGGCTCCGATTACTTCGACGATCTCGACCGGTGCGGCGATGAGCCGGACCGCGACGCGCAGCTCATCGATGCTGCCGAACGGGTCGGAACTGCCGTGGGTGAACACGGTCGGCACGGTGATTCCGCCGAAGTGATCGGTGCGTGGCCGCTCCGGCTTGCCGGGTGGGTGCAGCGGATAGGAGAAAAGCGTGAGCGCATCGACCCGTTGCACGCTCTTCGATTGCTCGGCGACCGCCATGGAGGTCAGCCGCCCGCCGTAGGAATGACCGCCTGCGATCACCGGCCCGTCGGCGAGACCGGCCGCCACGGCGATCGCTTCGGTGACACCGGCCAGGTCCGCGGCCGCCGATCCCGAGGGTGGTCCCTTCGGTCGACGGCGCCGGTACGGCAGGTTGTACCGGAGGGCCAGCCAGTCGCGTCGCGCCCACTCCTCGCAGATCGCGATCAGCAGCGGCGATTCCCGGCTGCCGCCCGCGCCGTGGGTGAGTACCACGATGCCGGTGGGTGTGCGCGCAGGCCAGTGCGCGATGCCGGCGATGTCATCGAGGTTCACTGTTCGCTCATTGCAACCGGCCTATTGCAAGCGGAACAGCGCCGAGACCGGGCCGTGCCCGGCGCCCAAGGGGTACGCGGCGCGCAGGCACTCGGTGACCCAGGCCTTACCGAACGCCACCGCCTCCGGCATTGCGTAACCGTGCGCCAGCGCGCAGGCAGCGGCCGCCGCCAGGGTGTCCCCGGCGCCGTGGTCATGGCTGGTGTTGATCCGCGGTGCGTTGAACTGGTGGAATTCGGCACCGTCGTAGAGCAGGTCGGGGCTGTCCGGGGCGCGGCGCAGGTGGCCGCCCTTCACCAATGCCCACTGCGGACCGAGGTCGTGCAAGGCTTTGACGGCGTCGCGCTGGGTGGCGGCGTCGATCACGTCGATGCCGACAAGTAGCCGCACCTCATCGAGGTTCGGCGTGACCAGGCTGGCCAACGGGAACAACTCGGTGCGCAGGGTGTCCAGGGCCGAGGCGTGCAGCAACGGGTCGCCGTGCATGGAGGCGCAGACCGGGTCGACGACGAACGGCACGGCACCGGCCGGGCGCCCTTTCAGGACCGCGTCGCGCCAGGTGCCTGCGACGGTCTCGATGATCGCCGACGAGGCCAGCATCCCCGTCTTGGCGGCTTGGAGGCCGATATCGGAGGCGACGGTTTCGATCTGACCGGCGATCACCTCGGTCGGGATCTCATGGAACCCCTTGACGCCCAACGAGTTCTGCACTGTCACCGCCGTGACGGCGACCAGCGAATGGACTCCGAGCAGGGCGAAGGTCCGCATATCGGCTTGAAGGCCCGCGCCCCCGCCGGAGTCGGTGCCGGCGATGCTCAGCACCCGAACGGGGGTCTGGCGTGGCGGCGTCAGGGGCAGGAACTCCACCCTCGCCACGCTAGCAGTGGGATGGGTCACGGGTTGTGGCGCCAATTTGCATAGCTTGTATATGCTTTTCTTGAGATGACCGAACTGCTGGATCGCCGGAGGGCCGCCACCGACAGACGTCATCCGCACTACAAGTGGGTCGTGCTCTCCAACACCACGCTGGGCACTCTCCTGGCCATGGTCAACTCCTCGATCGTGCTGATCTCGCTGCCCGCCATCTTCCGCGGCATAGGTCTGAACCCGCTACAGCCGGCCAACGTGGGCTATCTGCTCTGGATGCTGATGGGCTATCTGGTGGTGACGGCAGTCCTCGTGGTTCCGTTCGGTCGGCTTGGCGATATGTACGGACGGGTTCGGCTCTACAACATCGGCTTCGTCATCTTCACCGTCGCCGCTGTAGCCCTGTCACTGGATCCGTTCGTACTTGGTGGCGGTGCCGTGTGGCTGATCGCCTGGCGGGTGGTGCAGGGCGTCGGTGGTGCGATGCTGATGGCCACGTCGTCGGCGATTCTCACCGATGCCTTCCCGGCCCGCCAGCGTGGTATGGCGTTGGGCGTCAATATGGTTGCCGCGGTTGCAGGTTCGTTCCTGGGGCTGCTCATCGGCGGGGTGCTGTCCGAGGTTGATTGGCAGGCGATCTTCTGGGTCGGCGTGCCGATCGGGATTCTGGGCACCGTGTGGAGTTTGCGGTCGCTCAAGGAACTTGGTGCTCGCTCACCTGGGCAACTCGACTGGGCCGGAACCCTGACTTTCGGCGTCGGCCTGACTGTTCTGCTGGTCGGGATCACCTACGGCATCCAGCCTTACGGCGATCACAGCACCGGTTGGACCAACCCGGCGGTTTTCGGCGCGATCGGCAGCGGTCTCCTGTTGCTGGTGGCGTTCGTCGTGATCGAACTCCGGGTGGCCCAACCCGTGGTTGACGTCCGGCTGTTTCGGTCTACCGCATTCGGCATGGGTAACCTCGCCGGCCTGATGGCGTCGGTGGGTCGCGGTGGTTTGCAGTTCATGCTCATCATCTGGCTGCAGGGCATCTGGCTTCCGTTGCACGGCTACAGCTTCGAGTCCACTCCGCTGTGGGCCGGCATCTACATGCTGCCGATGACCGTCGGCTTTCTCATCGCCGGACCGATTGCAGGGTCACTGGCCGACCGTTACGGCGCTCGGCCCTTCACCGTCACCGGCATGTTGCTGATGACGGTGTCGTTCGTCGCGTTGGTGATGATCCCGGTCAACTTCGACTATCGGATCTTCGCCCTATTGCTGTTCCTCAACGGGATTGGCGGTGGTGTGTTCACCGCACCGAACAGCGCTGCTGTCATGTCCAGCGTCCCGGCTTCGGCGCGGGGTGCGGCCTCCGGTGTGCGGGCGACCTTCCTCAATGCGGGGTCGTCGCTGTCCATTGGGATCTTCTTCTCCCTGATGGTGGTCGGCTTGGCCCATTCGCTGCCCGGCGCCATGACCAGTGGCCTGCGCCAGCACGGCGTCCCGGTCGCACTGGCCGACCAGATCGCCGCGACGCCGCCGGTAGGCAGCCTGTTCGCCGCATTCCTGGGCTATAACCCGATGGCAGAACTGCTTGAGCCCTCAGGTGGACTGAACCAGCCCGGAGTCGACGCCGCGGTGCTCACCAGCAAGACCTTCTTCCCGGATCTCATCGCCGGGCCCTTCCATTCCGGTCTGGTAGTCGTATTCGGCGCCGCCGCGGTGATGATGATGATCGGGGCGATCGCGTCGATGTTCAACCCGGGTCGCTACGCAAGCGGGTAACTTCGGCAGCGTGCCGATGATCAACCGCCAGATCGTTCTACGCCGCCGTCCGGTCGGTCTGGTCGACCCGCAGGACACTGAACTCGTACGCGCAGAGGCTCCGAGCCCCGCCGATGGTGAAGCGCTGCTGCGCACCACTTACGTCGGACTCGACGCCGCGGTGCGAACATGGCTCAACGACCAGCCCGGCTATCTTCCCCCGGTGGGCATCGGCGAGGTGATTCGCGCGGCAGGTGTCGGCGAAGTCATCGAATCGCGTTGCCCCGCTTTCCAGGTCGGCGATATCGTCACAACCCTCACCGGTTTTCAGGAGTACTCGATCATCCGCGATGACATCTTCAGTACGGCCATCCCTGGGGAAAGTGACCAACGGGCGATCATGAGCGTCTACGGTTCCGGCGGCGCCACCGCGTACTTCGGGATGATGGAGGTCGGCCGCCCCCAACCCGGTGAGACCGTCGTGGTCTCCGCCGCGGCCGGCGCGACCGGATCGATCGCCGGTCAGATCGCCAGGATCGCCGGCGCCCGGGTTGTCGGGATCGCCGGCGGCCCGGAGAAGTGTCGAGCAGTAGTGGAGGACTTCGGGTTCGACGCGTGCATCGACTACAAGAAGGACGATCTTCGGGCCGCACTCAAGCAGCACTGTCCCAAGGGTGTCAACGTCTATTACGACAACGTCGGCGGTGAGATCCTCGATGCCGTCCTGGGCCGGCTGGCACCCAAGGCACGAGTTGTCCTGTGCGGCGTCATCTCGAGCTACCTCACCGGCGAGCACCCGGGTCCGGCCAACTACGTCAACCTGTTGTCCAAGACCGCGTCGATGCAGGGGTTCAATGCGCTGGACATGTGGGACCGCTTCGATGAGGCGTTCACCGACCTGCGCCGGTGGGGGGCAGAAGGCCTGCTGGTGCATCGCGAGACCGTCTTCGACGGACTCGAATCATGCGTTGACGCACTCAACGGACTGTTCACCGGAGCCAACATCGGCAAGATGCTGGTGAAGATCAGCGAGCCGACGGCGAGCTGATCAATCGGATGTGAGCCAGCGAGCCGACGGCGAGCTGATCAATCGGACGTGAGCCAGTGAGCCGACGGCTAGCTGAGGTCGATCAGTACCGGCGCGTGGTCGCTGGGTGAACCGATCCGCTCCTTGCCGGTCTTGCGCTCGTCACGCACGATCTCCGCATGCACCACCTGCCGCGCCAATTCCGGTGAAGCCAGGATGAAGTCGATCCGCATCCCCTGTTTCTTCGGAAACCGCAACTGGGTGTAGTCCCAGTAGGTGTACACCCCGGGTCCGGGAGCGAAGGGGCGCACGACATCTGCGAACGATGTCTCGATCGCCGTGAACGCCGCGCGTTCAGGTTCGGTGACGTGGGTGCTTCCGCGGAACACCTCGATATCCCAAACGTCCTCGTCGGTCGGGGCGACGTTCCAGTCGCCAACCAGGGCGATTCGTGCCGACGGGTCGTTGCGCAGCCATTTCTCGGTGTTATTCCTCAGTGCCGCAAGCCATTCCAGCTTGTAGTGGAAGTGCGGGTCTTCAACAGTGCGGCCATTAGGCACGTAGAGGCTCCACACCTGAACTCCGCCGCAGGTCGCACCGAGCGCCCGCGCCTCGGCTTTTCCACCGAACATCGGCTGATCGTCGAAACCGATCGCAACGTCGTCGATGCCCACCCTGGAGGCTATGGCCACACCGTTCCACTGGTCGTGTCCGCAGTGCACCACCTCGTAACCGGCGCCCAGGAACGTCATCATGGGGAACTGCTCGTCGGAGCACTTGGTTTCCTGCATCGCGAGCACGTCGACGTCGGCGCGCGCCATCCAGTCGACCACCCGCTCAGCGCGGGCGCGGATCGAGTTGACGTTCCAGGTAGCGATTCTCATCTTCTGCTCCGAGATCGTCAGTGACCGAAGGGATCCGGCACGTCGCCGGGCATCCATGACAGACCTGGAACACCCCAGCCGTTGGCTTTGGCGGTTCGCTTGGCCGCGCGGGCGTGGCGGCCGACAAGTTTGTCCACGTACAGAAATCCATCGAGGTGACCGGTCTCGTGCTGCAGCATCCGGGCGAACAATCCGGTGCCCTCCAGCGTCACCGGATTGCCGTCGGCGTCCAGGCCGGTCACCTTGGCCCATTCCGCCCGCCCGCACGGAAACGACTCACCCGGAACCGAGAGACACCCTTCGTCGTCGGTCTCGGGGTCGGGCATCGTCTCGGGAACCGGCGATGTCTTCAGCGACGGATTGATCACCACGCCGCGCTGGTAGGTGGCCTTACCGCGCTCCTCCGGGCAGTCGTAGACGAACAGTCGCATCCCCACGCCGATCTGATTGGCTGCCAGGCCGACGCCGTTGGCGGCGTCCATGGTGTCGTACATGTCGGTGATCAGGGCCGCCAGGTCGGGGGGAAGTGAGCCGTCCGGTCCGACCGCCACCGGGGTGGTCGGCTGGTGCAGAACGGGATCGCCGAGGATCACAATGGGTCGGACCGCCATGGACGGCAAGCTTAAGTGAGCCGACGCGCGGGGTTCGATGCCGTGCATGTGCACGTCGGCATGATTCAATGTCCACGAACCACAGGGATGTCATTAGAAGGGATCGAATGGACGGCGCCATGGCACGGGCCGAGCGATCGCTTGACGACGCCGAACTCCCCGAGGGGCTGACCCGCCGCGAATACGACATTCTGGCTTTCGAGCGGCAGTGGTGGAAGTACGCCGGCGCGAAAGAAGAAGCCATCAAGGAGCTCTTCTCCATGTCGGCGACCCGCTACTACCAGGTTCTCAACGCCCTCGTTGATCGTCCGGAGTCCCTGGCCGCCGATCCGATGCTGGTGAAGCGGTTGCGCAGACTGCGTGCCAGCCGCCAGAAGGCCCGGGCCGCACGTCGGCTGGGCTTCGAGGTCCCCTGATCGGCCCGTTACAGTTGGCCGGATGAACGAGCGCGTTCCTGACTCATCCGGGCTGCCTCTGCGCGCCATGGTCATGGTGCTGTTATTCCTCGGTGTGATCTTTCTGCTGGTCGGCTTCCAGGCGATGAGCTCGAGCAATGACAGTGGCGAGGACACCTCGACGCGGACCCTGACCACCACCAGCAAGCCCGCCGCACCCAAGCCGGACGTCCGGGTCTA
>NZ_JBPCSX010000118.1:0-2770 GCF_051006775.1 Mycobacterium sp. | reverse complement strand
CGAGCAAGTGCCCGTCTCCGTGCGACACCGTTGGTGCGCTGTCCGGCCCGGGACGGAGGAGAGACATGGCAAAGGACGCTGCGCAACGCAGAGGCCGGCGGCGGGTGATTCCGGTGGTGCTCTGGCTGCAGGCCGGCGCCGCTGTCGCAGCCGCCGGCGTGGCCCTGTCGACAGCCCCCACGGCGACAGCCGATGACGGCGGCGCCCCGGCGAGACACGGTTCGGCGGAGGAGCGGTCCGGAGCGGCTCGCGGGGCCGCCCAGAGCGCATCCACCAACGCCACACGAAAAGCCGTCGCGACGTCTGGCTCCGGAGTGCCGAACGCGAGCGCTGCAGCCACAAGAGCAGTGCGCGCCATAGCCCCGGCCGTCCGCCCCGTCCGACGCGATTCCCCGATCAATGCCCGCAGCAATGCCCCGATAGCGCCAGCGATAACAACGCAGGCCACCACCGTGGCCGCCGACGCCTCCATCCGTCTCGCGGTCCTCGGAGATGCCGGAAACTCCTACACGAACGGCACCAACTTCTACTACTCGCCCGGCTGGTACCGGCGCTACGACCTCGGGGCCAGTGCACCGCTGCAGCAGGCGGTGTCGGACATGATGCACAGCTGGAATCCGACGGACGTGATCCAGCTCGGAGACGAAAGCTACAACGTCGCCTCCAGCACCCTGCTGGACTACAACATCGGCCAGTACTACAACGACTGGATCCACCCCTACGCGCCGCCGGCCTATACCCAGGCCGGCTCGATCTACACCGACGGCACCCTAGGTGGCGTTGAGGCAGTACCGGGGAAGACGCAGTGGCCCTACAACCTCTACAACTATCCCAACGGCTTCCCCAACCCCGTCGACCCCAGCAAGCCCGGCGGCAGTCCCGACGGAGTGAACCACTACTTCGCAGTCCCCGGCAATCACGACGTAGCCACAATCCTGGGCGCCTACAACGACGCCAGCGTCAATCAGGTCAACTTCCGGAGGTACTACAACGGCAAACCCATCGGCGCGGACGCATGGGACTACCTGCAGAACATCATCAAGAATCCGCCTTATCCGCCCATCAAGACAACACGAATCAACACCAAGATCGGCAGCACTCAAAGCCTGCTCGACTACCACTCCTATCTCGGCGACGGAAACCCCGGCAATCTGACGCCCGGCAGCCTTGACATCGGCAAGCTGGATCCGAACGGCTACGGCATCTACTACGGCGTCGACCTCGGCGATGCCGGCGGCGGACGGCCGCTGGTCCATCTGACGATCATCGACACCAGCCGTCTGCTCACCGACGCCGGCTTCTACACCTTCAACTTCGCGCCCAACACCGAAAAGCCGGTCACCGCCCCCAACGGCCCAATGAAAGGGCAGGAGGTCACGGACCTTAAAGATGCCCAAGGCAACCTTTTCGCGGACCTCAACTACGACGTCCGGGACCCGAACCTGACAGCGTCCGAAGCCTGGTTCCAGGATCCGACAACGCCCGGCGACGCACCCTCCATCGGCCGCGAGATGTTCCTGTGGGCTCAGGCGGATCTGCAGAACTCCGACGCCGTCTGGAACATCGTGATGGGCCATCACCCCGCCTACCACGTCGGCAACACCGGGAACCCCGCCGACGACAGCTATACCAGCAACGCGCCGGTCCTTAACTTCCTCGAGGGTCTCAAAGACGAGAACGGCACATCCCTGTTCGACGCCTACATGAACGGCCACAGCCACGCCTATTCGCGCGCGTTGGAGATGACACCGTCGGCCGACGGAATCGGCACCGGCATCCCCTTCCTCACCATCGGCGACGGGGGCAAGACGCTCGACGCGCTCAACTACGCGCCCTACGGCACCAGCGCGCTGATACCGACCAACTTCCTCAACGAAATCGCCGCCGACCTCTACAACTACGACATCAACGGTTTCGGTACCACACAGGACCCGAACTCCGAGGCCTCAGTACTCGCGCCCTACCTGTCGGCCAATCCCACCAGCGTCGGCGTGAGCGGCTACTACAGCTACACCAAGTACAACTTTCCCGTGGACGGCTACCCGAATAATCCAGAGCAGGAAAAGCTGACAATCACCAGCGTCTCAGACCGCAACACGACGTTCGAACTGAAGAAACCCGCCTACCTCAGCGAGTGGGATGTGGTTCAGAACGATCTCTCCGGTGCGTACGGCTTCGGCTCCGGCGCCGCGCAGATCGACGCCGGCGACAGCTACATGATGATCCACTACCAAACGGCCCAGCCGATCGACCCGGCCATCTCGCTGATCGGCCGCACCCAGGGCATCACCAACTTCGACCCCAGCAGTCTCTTCTACCGGCAGTGGTCACCGGCAACCGCCAAGGCCGATGATCTGGCCATGTTCAGCTTCGATGTCGACGGCAACGGGTCGCTCCAGAACGTCCAACTGGTCAACTACGGAAACGGGTACTTCGAGTCGGACCTGGCGTCAAGCAGCTTCCTGACAACGACACAGGACTTCGAGATCCTCGGCAACAATCCGCCCAACCCGCTGGGACTCAACAGCTCCGATCCGACCCGTGCGGTGGTCCGTCTCAACTTCAGCGGCGGCCAACTCACCGGTGTGAACCTGTTGAACCCCGGATCCGACTACCAACAGGTGGCCAATGCCATCCTGCAATGCAACACCTGCGGCTCCAACACCCTCACCTATGACCCGACGAAGAACAACTCCCTGCTGGTCGGCATCAACATCGACCTGGAGGCCCAGTACAACCTCGCCGCGACCCGGCCCACCGGCTTCGACCC
>NZ_JBPCSX010000117.1:0-28964 GCF_051006775.1 Mycobacterium sp. | reverse complement strand
GCCGACGGTCTGTTCGGCGCCCTCGATGCCCGGCGCCTGCCGAAGTGAAGATGCCTCCCTGCCGCGAGCGTGCGTGTCGGTACACCGACACGCCGCCCGCCCGTACATTTCACGCACGGTCACGCCGCTTGAGCACGCCCAATGTGCGCGCTCAGTCGTTCCACCAACGCTGCAGGACGGCGGCGGACATCCTCCGCCACGATCGGCACCACCATCCAGCCGAGATCCTGCAGAGCCGCCAGCCGCTCGCGGTCGCGCCGAAGTGCATCCGTTCCGGAATGCCATACATCACCCTCATATTCGGCGCCCACCTTGAATTGGGGCCAGGCGAAGTCGAGACGACGCGGGCGGCCCCACGAGTCGACGATCTCGTACTGGAGCGCTGGACTCGGCAAGCCCCCGTCGAGCATCACCAGACGAGCTTCACTTTCCATCGGCGATTCAGCTCGACCGTCGGCCAGCGGAAGCAATTCGCGCACCCGGACGATGCCCCGTCGTCCCGCTTGAGCGACGGTGGCCCGCGCCAGTTCCGCCCGATCGCAGCGATTGGAACGCAGCGCCGCGTCCAGCGTCGCGAGCGCCCTCGGCCGGCGCAGGCCACGGGCCACCTCGATCGCCGTCCACGCCGCTGTCGTTGCTGAGCGACCAGGTACTGCCGACAGTGGTGCCCCATCACGGCGATGCACCACCAAACCATCAGCGTGCCGCAGCTGATGCCCCGCGGGGTTGAGCACATGTAGGTCCTGCGTGTCCTCGGTGTCGAATCCGTAGGACTGTGCCGCGGTGCCCAAACAGATCGAAACGGTTTCGCCGGCAGCTAGGTCCAGGCCCCGTAATCGACGGTCCTGGTCTGCCATTCCAAGGCTGTAGACGCCGTGCCAAATGCGTTCGATCACTGCAGCTTCGAGAAGCGTCCCCAGATTGCGGCGGCTGATGACCGCCAACAGCTGCGCGCTTGTCGCAACGCCCCCTTGATGCTGGAATACCTCGACGAATTCATCCGACACGGACCAATGCTGAACGCAGGCGGCCGTCTGCCAACAGTCACTATCGGCAACCCTGTGGACAACCAGCGTGCGCGAAATGCCCGCGCCGACGGCGTGTCTGCGTACACACACGCACGCTCGCGGAGGGTGGGGCAGCGGGGGGACCAGCTAACCCTGCGCGAAGGCCCAGGCGTCGGCGACGATCTCATCGATCGTCGTCCGGGAGGGACGCCAGCCGAGCTCCCGCATCGCCCGCTCGCTGGAGGCGATCAGCACCGCGGGATCCCCGGCACGCCGCTCGACGTCGAGGGCGGCGATCGGCCGGCCGGTGACCCGGCGGCAGCAGTCGATCACTTCGCGAACGCTGAATCCTGTTCCGCTGCCGAGGTTGTAGATGCTGTGCTCACCCGGCCGGGCGTGCTGCAGGGCGAGTAGATGCGCATCGGCGAGATCGCGGACGTGAATGTAATCCCGGATACAGGTGCCGTCAGCGGTGGGCCAGTCATTGCCGTACACCGCGATCTGGGCGCGCTGCCCGGTCGCCACCTGCAGCACCAGCGGGATCAGATGGGTCTCCACCGCATGCCGCTCGCCCAGCCCGCGGTAGGCGCCTGCGACGTTGAAGTACCGCAGGCTGGTGGCGGCGAGTCCGTGCGCCACCGCATATGACGTGATGGCATGGTCGATCGCGAGTTTGGTTGCCCCGTAGGTGTTTGTCGGGCGGGTGGGTGCATCCTCGGTGATCGGAGCCGATTCCGGTTCGCCGTAGGTGGCTGCTGTCGAGGAGAACACCAGCCGGGGAGTTCCCGCGGCGCGCATCACGTCGAGCAACTCCAGGGTCTTGACGACATTGCCGAACCAGTACTTCTGCGGTTCGGTCACCGACTCACCGACCAGTGACTTGGCCGCGAAGTGCAGCACCCCGTCGAAGGAGCCCTCACCCAGCAGGACGCCAGCCGCCGCCACCATGTCGTCATGCACGAACACCGCACCCTCGGGCACCGCGTCAGCGTTACCGGTGGAAAGATCGTCGACCACGACCACCTGATGGCCTTGTTCCAGAAGGACTTTCGCGCAGACGCTGCCGACGTAGCCGGCACCGCCGGTCACCAGAAGCTTCACGCAGCCGCCGGTGTCATGAGAAGGACGCCGCCTGCTCGACGACGTTGACCATCACTCGCACTCCCACACCCAGTGCACGCTCATCGAGGTCGAAATTCGGCTGATGCAGGTCCAACTGCGGGCCGTCTCCGCTCCACACCCCTAGACGAGCCATCGCGCCGGGGACATCCTCGAGATACCAGGAGAAGTCCTCTCCCCCACCGGATTGCTGGGTTTCGGCCAGCGACTCCGGCCCGACGGCCTCGATCGCGTGGGTCATGATCTGCGTGCAGCGTTCGTCATTGACCACCGGTGGAACACCTCGGTGATAGGCCAGCGAATGCTCGATGCCCAGCGGTGCGAGCAACCCTGAAACCGTTTCGCGGACAACGCCTTCCATCTCCAGCCAGGTCGCCCGGCTGGCCGTGCGCACGGTGCCGGACAGCGTGCCGGTCTGCGGTATGGCATTGGGCGCCGCCCCGGCGTTGGCCGCACCCCACACCATCACGGTGCAGTCCCGCGGATCGAGGCGCCGGGACAGCACACCGGGAAGGCCGGTGATCAGCGTCCCCATGCCGTAGACCAGGTCGGTGGTCAGGTGCGGCCGGGACGTGTGGCCGCCCGTCGAGTGCAGCGTGATCTCAACGAAGTCGGCGGCCGAGGTGATCGGGCCGGCGGTGATGGCGACGTTGCCGACCGCCAGGTGCGGATCGCAGTGCAGGGCGAAGATGCGCGACACCCCGGTCAGCGCGCCGGCAGCGATGGCGTCCAGTGCGCCGCCGGGCATCAATTCTTCGGCGGCCTGGAAGATCAGCCGCACGCCCACCGGCAGTTCCGGGACTGCGGCCAGTGCCGTGGCCGCACCCAGCACGATGGCGGTGTGCGCGTCGTGGCCGCAGGCGTGGGCGACACCCGGGATGGTCGAGGAGTAGGCCGCGCCGGTCCGTTCCGGCATCGGCAGCGCGTCGATATCGGCCCGCAGTGCGATCCGCGGTGCATGCTCGGGCCCGAAGTCACAGGTGAGCCCGGTGCCGTCGGGCAGCGTCTTCGGGTTCAGGCCGGCCTCGACCAGGCGGTCGGCGATGAACGCGGTGGTGGCGAACTCCTGACGTCCCAGTTCGGGGTGGCGGTGGAGGTGGCGGCGCCACGCGACGAGATCGTCGTAGTGGGCGGCCAGCCACGACTCAGCGGTGTCGGCCAACGGCATCGGGTGAGTATCTCACCGCGGCCCGAACTGCCGATCCCCCGCGTCGCCGAGTCCCGGAACGATATAGGCGGTGGCATTGAGGCCGTCGTCGATCGTGGCGGTGAACAACCGCGCTCCGGGCGCCACCCGCTCGACCGCGGCCACCCCTTCCGGTGCGCAGACCACGCACACGATGGTGATGTCGTGGGCACCCCGGTTCTGCAGCAGTTCGATGGTGTAGGCCATCGACCCCCCGGTCGCCAGCATCGGGTCGAGCACCATCACCGGCTGCTCGCGCAGGTCGGCCGGCAGCGACTCCAGGTAGGGCACCGGCTGGTGGCTCTTCTCATCGCGGGCGACGCCGACGAACCCGACCCGGGCCTCCGGGATCAATGCGTGCGCCTGATCGACCATGCCCAGGCCCGCGCGCAGCACCGGAACCAGCAGGGGCGGCGTGGCCAGCCGGCTGCCGATGGTGTCGGCTACCGGGGTCCGGACCGCGATCTGCTCGGTGGGCGCATCCCGGATGGCCTCATAGACCAGCATGTGGGTCAGGTCCCGCAGCGCCGCCCGGAACCCGGCATTATCGGTGCGCTCATCGCGCAGCGTGGTGAGCCGAGCCGCGGCCAGCGGGTGGTCAACGACACGGACATCCATAGCGACAAACTGTAGGTCGTTAGGCTGTCCCGCATGGCAGCAGAGCTCGTACCGATCCGACTCGGCCTCACGGCCGGTGACCTCTACTCGCTGTGGGCGCCCCGGTGGCGCGAGGACGGCGATGACTGGGAGGCCTTCCTGGGCAAAGACGAGGACGTCTTCGCTTTCGAATCGGTGGCCGATCTCGCGGCGTTCGTCCGAACCAACACCGACAACGACCTCACCGACCATCCGGCGTGGGGACGGCTGACCACGGCCAACGCCCACAAGCTGCAGCCCGCGGAAGACCGCAGCGCCGACCTGATCGCGGTCGAGGAGTTGCTGGCCGAGAAACCCACCGCGGAGTCCGTCGACGCACTGGCCCACACGATGGCCGTGGTGTCGTCACTCGGATTGGTGTGCGAGCTGCCCGCGGTGACCCGGTTCTTCAACGGCAACCCGAACCTGGGCCTGCTCGGCGGCGGTATCGAGCAGTTCGAGGGTCGGGCCGGCAAGAAGCGCTGGGACGGCATCGGCGATATCGTCGCCCGCGGCTGGGACGGCGTGCTCTCTGCGGTCGACGAACTCGTCACCACCCCGGAGTTCGACGCGAAGGCCGCTGCGGCGGCAGCCGCCGAACTCGATGAGCCGTTCGAGGATTCCGACGAGGACGACGACCTCATCGTGGAGACCGAGGACGACGAGGACGACGAGATCGCCATCGAGCGTGCCGCGGTTCCCGCCGCCGGGGTTCTCGGCGGGGACTCGAAGTTCTGGGAGCACGTCGGCATCGACCCGGTGCGGGTGATGGCCGGTGGCGGCACCTTCTACACGCTGCGCTGCTACTTCGACGACAAGCCGGTGTTCCTTGGCCGTAACGGCCGCATCAGCGTATTCCCGTCGGAGCGCACCCTGGCCCGCTACCTCGCCGATGAGCACGACCACGATCTGGCGGATCTGAGCACCTACGACGACATCCGCACCGCGGCCACCGACGGCTCGCTGCGCGTCGACGTCAACGACGACAACATCTACGTGCTCAACGGCTTGGCCGACGATATCGCCGACGGACCCGATTCCATCGACCGCGATCAGCTGGACCTGGCGATCGAGTTCGTCCGCGATGTGGGCGACTACTCCGAGGACGACACCGTCGAGACGCTGCTGGCCTCCGACACCGCGCTGGGCGGCTTGGTGGAGTACGCGCTGAGCCCGGACGCCGTCGATCGGCCCAGCGGCCCATTCAACAAGGCAGTCGCCGAGTGGGAACAGCTCGAGCGGTTCGTGGAGTCGCGGCTGAGGCGCGAATAGCGCCGAGGACGCCGACGACTTACAACACAGAGTCGCGGCTGAGGCGCGAATAGCGGGTTGAGCGGCTACTCCCTCAGCGCTGCGTAGCGCGGTTTGATCACCTCGTCGATGATGGCCAGCCGCTCGTCGAAATGAATGAACGCCGACTTCATCGCATTGATGGTGAACCACTCGAGGTCTTTCCAGCCGTACCCGAAAGTCTCTGCCAGTAGGAACATCTCGCGGCTCATGGTGGTGTCGCTCATCAATCGGTTGTCGGTGTTGACCGTCACCCGGAACCGCAACCGGGCCAACAGTCCGAACGGGTGATTCGCGATGCTGGGCACCGTGCCGGTCTGCACATTGGACGTCGGACACATCTCCAGCGGAATGCGCTTGTCCCGCACGATCGCGGCCAGCCGGCCGAGTTCGGCATTCCCGTCCGGCAACACGGATATGTCGTCGGTGATGCGGACACCGTGGCCGAGCCGGTCGGCTCCGCAGAAGGCCAGTGCCTCCTGTATCGATGGCAGACCGAATGCCTCGCCGGCGTGGATGGTGAAGCGGGCGTTGTGCGACCGCATGTATTCGAACGCGTCCAGATGCCGCGACGGCGGATTGCCCGCCTCTGCGCCGGCGATGTCGAACCCGACGACACCCCTGTCGCGGAACCGGATGGCCAACTCGGCGATATCGCGCGACCGGGCGGCATGCCGCATCGCGGTCACCAGGCAGCGAACCCTGATGAATAGTCCGGCCGCCGCCGCGGCCTTCTCCCCGGCAGCGAAACCGGCCAGCACCGCCTCGACCACCTCATCGAGGGACAGCCCGCCGGTCAGGTGCAGTTCAGGGGCGAAGCGGACCTCCGCGTAAACCACGTTGTCGCCGGCCAGATCCTCGACGCATTCCAGCGCGACGCGGTGCAGCGATTCCGCGGTCTGCATCACCGCGACGGTGTGCGCGAACGGCTCGAGATAGCGGACCAGCGACCCACTGTGGGCGGCGTTGCGGAACCAGGCCGCCAATTCGGCCTCATCGGTGCTGGGCAAGCCGTCATAGCCGATCCGGCCGGCGATATCGATGACCGTCGAGGGGCGCAGACCGCCGTCGAGGTGATCGTGCAGCAGCGCCTTGGGGGCCTGTCGGATCATCTCGAAGGTCAGCGGCGTTGCCATCAGGCCATTGTGCAGGTCTGAGATGTTCCGCACACCGACCTCTCAAACGCCCTACCTCGATGTCACCGCGGTGTCATCCTTTCAGCAGTAAAACAGCGATAAAGTCGTAAGGGATCCACGTTGTTGGAGGTTTGATGAGTACTGCGGTGCAGGCGTCGCCACGACGGCGCCGGACCTTCTATCGCGGCGACCCCGGCATGTGGTCGTGGGTGCTGCACCGGATCACCGGCGCCACGGTCTTCTTCTTCCTGTTCGTCCACGTCTTGGACACCGCCCTGGTGCGGGTCAGCCCGCAGGCCTACAACCAGATCGTGGAGACCTACAAGACCCCGATCATCGGCCTGATGGAACTCGGACTGGTCGCCGCGATGCTCTACCACGCGCTCAACGGGGTCCGGATCATCCTCATCGACTTCTGGTGGAAGGGCCCGCGCTACCAGCGGCAGATGCTCTGGGCGGTGGCTGCGGTCTGGCTGCTGGTCATGGTTCCGTCCACGGTGATCATCGGTATGCACATGGCGGAGCGATTCCTGTGACCCGCCCCGAGGCCCCGATCGCCGAACGGGACCACAACCGTCCGGCTGCTCTGGACAATCCACGCGCCCCGCGTCGGCACTCCGGAACGCCGAACTTCGAGAAGTACGCCTGGCTGTTCATGCGCTTCTCCGGGGTGGTGCTGATCTTCCTGGTGCTTGGGCATCTGTTCATCGGTCTGATGTGGGACGGCGGTGTCTACCGCATCGACTTCAACTACATCGCCGCGCGCTGGGCCTCGCCGTTCTGGCAACTCTGGGACCTCTCGATGCTCTGGCTTGCCCAGTTGCACGGCGCCAACGGCCTGCGCACGATCATCGACGACTACGCCCGCAAGGACTCGACCCGGTTCTGGCTGCACTCCCTGCTGGCACTGTCAGTCGTCCTGGTCACGGTGGTGGGCACCTACACCCTGGTGACCTTCGACCCGAACATCTCTTGAACCACACTCTCTTGAACCACACAGCGGGAGATCGCAGATGATTCAGCACCACAAATACGACGTCGTGATCGTCGGCGCCGGCGGGGCCGGTATGCGGGCCGCCGTCGAGGCCGGACCACGGGTCCGCACCGCGGTTCTGACCAAGCTGTACCCGACGCGCAGCCACACCGGCGCCGCCCAGGGTGGTATGTGTGCCGCACTGGCCAATGTCGAAGAGGACAACTGGGAGTGGCACACCTTCGACACCGTCAAGGGCGGCGACTATCTCGCCGACCAGGACGCGGTCGAGGTCATGTGCAAGGAAGCCATCGACGCGGTGCTCGACCTCGAGAAGATGGGCATGCCGTTCAACCGGACCCCGGAGGGGCGGATCGACCAGCGCCGGTTCGGCGGCCACACCCGCGATCACGGCAAGGCCCCGGTGCGCCGGGCCTGCTACGCCGCTGACCGCACCGGCCACATGATCCTGCAGACCCTCTATCAAAACTGCGTCAAGCACGGCGTCGAGTTCTTCAACGAGTTCTACGCGCTCGATCTGGTGCTCACCGAGACCGCCCGCGGCCCGGTGGCCACCGGCGTGGTTGCCTACGAGCTGGCCACCGGCGATATCCACGTCTTCCATGCCAAGGCGATCGTGCTGGCGACCGGCGGCTCGGGCCGGATGTACAAGACCACCTCCAACGCCCACACGCTGACCGGTGACGGCCTGGGCATCGTCTTTCGCAAGGGGCTTCCCCTGGAGGATATGGAGTTCCATCAGTTCCACCCCACCGGCCTGGCGGGCTTGGGCATCCTGATCTCCGAGGCGGTGCGCGGCGAGGGCGGGCGCCTGCTCAACGGCGAGGGTGAACGATTCATGGAGCGCTACGCGCCCACGATCGTCGACCTTGCCCCCCGCGATATCGTCGCCCGCTCGATGGTGCTGGAAGTGCTGGAGGGCCGCGGCGCCGGACCGAACAAGGACTACGTCTACATCGACGTCCGCCACCTCGGTGCCGATGTATTGGAAGCCAAGCTGCCCGACATCACCGAGTTCGCCCGCACCTACCTCGGCGTGGACCCGGTCACCGAACTGGTCCCGGTCTACCCCACCTGTCACTACGTGATGGGCGGCATCCCGACCACGTTGATCGGTGAGGTGCTGCGGGACAACACCCACGTCGTGCCGGGGCTCTACGCCGCCGGTGAGTGCGCCTGTGTGTCGGTGCACGGCGCGAACCGGCTGGGAACGAACTCACTGCTGGACATCAACGTCTTCGGCCGCCGCGCCGGGTTCTCCGCCGCCTACTACGCGCTGGGCAACCCCCGCATCGAGATGCCCGAGGAACCGGCCGCGATGGTGACCGAATGGGTGGCCGCGATCCTCTCCGAGCACGGCGACGAGCGGGTCGCCGATATCCGCACCGAGCTGCAGCAGTCGATGGACAACAATGCCGCGGTGTTCCGGACCGAGGAAACCCTCAAGCAGGCGCTCACCGACATCCATGCACTCAAGGAGCGATACTCGCGAATCTCGGTGCACGACAAGGGCAAGCGCTACAACAGCGACCTGCTCGAGGCCATCGAACTCGGCTTCCTGCTGGAGTTGGCCGAGGTGACCGTGGTCAGCGCGCTCAACCGCAAGGAGTCCCGTGGCGGCCACGCCCGCGAGGACTACCCCAACCGCGACGACACCAACTACATGCGCCACACCATGGCGTACAAGGAGGGCAAAGACCTGCTCTCCGATGTCCGGCTGGACTACAAGCCGGTGGTGCAGACGCGTTACGAGCCGATGGAGCGGAAGTACTGATGACCGATCTGATGGCCGAGAAGAGCGCACCTGTGGCGCCAGGGTCGGTGATGGTCACGCTGAAGATCGCGCGCTTCGACCCGGAGAATCCGGAGAAGTACGCCGACACCGGCGGCTGGCAGAGCTTCCGCGTTCCGTGCCTACCCTCGGACCGGTTACTCAACCTGATCATGTACGCGAAGAACTACCTCGACGGCACCCTGACCTTCCGTCGGTCTTGCGCCCACGGCGTGTGCGGATCCGATGCCATGCGCATCAACGGTGTCAACCGGTTGGCATGCAAGGTGCTCATGCGTGACCTGCTGCCCAAGTCCGACAAGCAGGTGACCATCACCATCGAGCCCATCCGCGGGCTGCCCGTGGAGAAGGATCTCGTGGTCGACATGGAGCCGTTCTTCGACGCCTACCGCGCCGTCAAACCGTTCCTGATCACCAGTGGCAACCCGCCCACCAAGGAGCGGATCCAGAGCCAGACCGACCGCGCCCGGTACGACGACACCACCAAGTGCATCCTGTGCGCCTGCTGCACCACCAGTTGCCCGGTGTTCTGGAACGAGGGCAGCTATTTCGGTCCGGCCGCGATCGTCAACGCCCATCGGTTCATCTTCGACAGCCGCGACGAGGGCGCCGCCGAGCGCCTCGAGATCCTCAATGACGTCGACGGGGTGTGGCGCTGCCGCACCACGTTCAACTGCACGGACGCCTGTCCACGCGGTATCGAGGTCACCAAGGCCATTCAGGAAGTCAAGCGAGCGCTGCTGTTCACGCGGTGACGATGCGGCGGGCATAAAGGCTCAAATTCAGCAGTTGGCGCGCACGGAGTGGCTCTGATCCGTACGCTCCTACGCCATGAGCAAAGGCGAACTAACCGTCGAGCCACCGGCGGGGACCGTAGACAGCAAGGGCCTCAAGGGCGGCGCACTGGGGCTGGTTTCCAGCATCGTCGTCGGGATGGCCTCCACCGCCCCGGCCTACTCGCTGGCCGCCAGCCTCGGCCTGATCGTCGCCAGCGGCGGGGCACTGCTGGCCGGTGTCAAGGCGCCGGCCATCATCTTGATGGCCTTCATCCCGATGTACATGATCGCGGTGGCCTACCAGGAGCTGAACAAGGCAGAGCCGGACTGCGGCACCACCTTCACCTGGGCGTCGCGCGCCTTCGGCCCACTGGTCGGCTGGATGGGCGGCTGGGGCATCATCGCCGCCGACGTCATCGTGATGGCCAACCTGGCGCAGATCGCGGGGTCCTACTCGTTCACCTTCGTCGGCGGACTGGGCTGGACCGGCGCCGCCGAGTTGGCTGACAGCACGCTGTGGTCGACGGTGGCGGGCGTCATCTGGATCGTCGTGATGACCTACATCTGCTACCGCGGCATCGAGGTCTCGGCACGCCTGCAGTACGGCCTGCTGGGTATCGAACTCGTGGTTCTGCTCGCCTTCGCCATCGTGGCGCTGTTCAAGGTCTACACCGGCACCGCCGAGACCTACTCGATCCATCCGTCGATCGACTGGTTCTGGCCGGCCGGCCTGGACTTCTCCACCGTGATCGCCCCGGCCCTGCTGACGGCGCTGTTCATCTACTGGGGCTGGGACACCGCGGTGGCCTGCAACGAGGAGTCCGACGATCCCGGCACCACCCCGGGCCGCGCGGCGGTCATCTCGACCTTCCTGCTGCTGGCCACCTACGCATTGGTGTCGGTGGCCACGATCGCCTTCGCCGGCGTGGGCGACGAGGGGGTCGGCCTGGGCAATCAGGACAACGCCGACGACGTGTTCGCCGCGGTCGGCCACGATCTGTTCGGCGACAGCGTGCTGGGCAAGATCGCCCTGATGCTGCTGGCCGCCTCGATCCTGACCTCGGCCTCGGCGTCGACCCAGACCACGATCCTGCCGACGGCCCGCACCACGCTGTCGATGGGCGTCTACAAGGCGCTACCGGACTCGTTCGCCAAGATCCACCGCAAGTACCTGACGCCCACCACCTCGACCATTGCCATGGGTGCGGTGTCGATCCTGTTCTACCTGCTCTTCACGCTGGTCAGCCCCAACCTGCTGACCGCGCTGATCGGTTCGGTGGGCCTGATGATCGCCTTCTACTACGGGCTGACCGGCTTCGCCTGCGCGTGGTTCTACCGCAAGGACCTCACCAAGTCGGCGCGGGACTTCATGATGCGCGGCGTGGTCCCGTTGCTGGGCGCACTGATCCTCAGCGCTGTGTTCATCTACGGCCTGATTCAGTACGCTAAGCCGGACTGGCTGACCGACGACGACGGCAACAACGTGACGATCTTCGGTTACGGCGCGGTGGCCGTGGTCGGTATCGGCGCGCTCGCGTTGGGCGTGGTGATGATGTTCGTGTGGCGGGTCAGTGCGCCGTCCTACTTCCAGGGTCTGACCCTGCCGCGGCGCTCCAGTGCCGACCTGGTGCTGGTGCCGGCCCAAGGAGTGGAGCCCATGTTCGGACTGCCCGACTCCGGCGATATGCCGACGGTCATCGCACCGGACCTGTCCAACCTGCCGCCGGGTGAGACCGCGATCAACCCGGAGACCGGCGAGGAATTCACCAAGAACTGACCGTTCGCTGACGGTGACCAAGCCCACCCCTCCCGGTGTGCGGGCCGGGCATCTTTCAGTCTAGTTTGAAACTTGTGAGACATCGGGTGCCTCAGATCCGGCTGCGACCGAACGCCTTCGGCGGGACCGAGGAACCGGAGCGCCGCCGATGATCCGTGCACTGAAGCGGATCTGGATCCCGCTGTTGTTGGTGGTGGTGGCGGTCGTCGCCGGATTCACCGTGCATCGGTTGCGCGGGTACTTCGGCTCGGAGGGCATCATGGTGACACCGAAGGTCTTCGCCGACGACCCGGAGTCCTTCGATCCGAAGGTGGTCCGCTACGAGGTCTTCGGTAGCGCTGGTTCGGCCAACATCAACTACCTCGACCTCGACGCCAAGCCGCAACGTATCGACGCCGCCGCTCTGCCGTGGTCGCTGACACTGGAGACCAGCGCGCCCAGTGCCGCGCCCAATCTCATGGCCCAGGGCACCGGAACCTCGATCACCTGCCGTATCAGCGTCGACGGTGAGCTGAAGGATGAGAGGACGGCGACCGGGGTGGACGCGTTGACCTTCTGCTTCGTGAAATCCGCATGAGCACCTCGCACGGCGATCAGCGGTCGCTGGCCGCGCGGCTGATCCGCAAACTCGCCGTCCCGATCATCCTGGGCTGGCTGGCACTGATCGCCGTCCTCAACGTGACGGTGCCGCAGTTGGAGGTGGTCGGGCAGAACCAGGCGGTATCGATGAGCCCGGATGCCGCGCCGTCGATGATCGCGATGAAACGTATCGGCCGGGTCTTCGAGGAGGGCAACTCCGACAGCTCGGCGATGATCGTGCTGGAGGGCCAGCAACCGCTCGACGATGCGGCGCGCACCTTCTACGACGAGATGATCGCCAAGCTGGAGGCCGACTCCAAACACGTGGAGTCCGTCCAAGACTTCTGGGGTGACCCGCTGACTGCGGCGGGCGCCCAGAGCAATGACAAGAAAGCCGTCTACGTCCAGGTAAAGCTCGCCGGCAACCAGGGCGAAGCGCTGGCCAACGAGTCGGTGGCGGCGGTCAAGTCGACGATCAACAGTCTCACTCCCCCCGATGGCGTCAAGGTGTTCGTCACCGGGTCCGCGGCCATGGTCGCCGACCAGCAGGAGACCGGCGACTCGAGCCTGCGGGTCACCGAGATGGTGACGTTCGTCGTCATCATCTCGATGCTGCTGTGGTTCTACCGGTCGATCGGCACCGTGCTGCTGGTGCTGGCATCCGTGGTGATGTCGCTGGCGGCGGCCCGCGGCGTGGTGGCGTTTCTGGGCTACCACAACATCATTGGGCTCTCGACGTTCGCGACCAGCTTGCTGGTGATGCTGGCGATCGCCGCCGCGACGGACTACGCGATCTTCCTGATCGGCCGCTATCAGGAAGCACGTGGGACCGGCGAGGACCGCGAGGCCGCCTACTACACGATGTTCGAAGGTACCGCCCACGTGGTGCTGGGCTCCGGGTTCACTATCGCCGGCGCGACGTTCTGTCTGAGCTTCACCCGGCTGCCCTATTTCCAGACTCTCGGCGTCCCACTGGCGATCGGGATGACGGTGGTGACCCTGTGCGCGCTCACCCTCGGCAGCGCGATCGTGGTGGCGGCGAGCCGATTCGGGCTGCTGGAGCCCAAACGTACGATGCGGGTCCGCGGTTGGCGGAAGATCGGCGCCGCGGTGGTCCGCTGGCCCGGACCCATCCTGGTCGGGACGGTGGCACTGGCCCTCGTCGGGTTGTTGACGCTGCCGGGCTACCGCACCAGTTACAACGACCGCAATTACCTGCCTGCCGACACCCCCGCGAACGCGGGCTATGCCGCAGCAGACCGGCACTTCTCGCAGGCGCGGATGAACCCGGAAATGCTGATGGTCGAGAGTGATCATGACCTGCGCAACTCCGCTGACTTCCTGGTGATCAACAAGATCGCGAAGGCCATCTTCGCCGTCGAGGGCATCTCCCGGGTGCAGGCCATCACCCGCCCTGAGGGCACCCCGATCGAACACACCTCGATCCCGTTCATGATCAGCATGCAGGGCACCACCCAGAAACTCACCCAGAAGTACAACGAGGACCTGACGGCGAAGATGCTCCGGCAGGCCGACGACATGCAGACCACCATCGACCAGATGGTGCGGATGCAGAACCTGACCCAGCAGATGTCCGACGTCACCCACGGCATGGTCTTGCAGATGCGCGGCATGGTCGCCGACATCACCGATCTACGGGACAGCATCGCCGACTTCGACGACTTCTTCCGGCCGATCCGCAATTACTTCTACTGGGAACCACACTGCTACGACATCCCGGCCTGCGCCGCACTGCGTTCGGTGTTCGACACCATCGACGGCGTCGACACCATGACCGAAGCCATCCAGACCCTGCTGCCGCTGATGGAACGTCTCGACACACTCATGCCGCAACTGGTGGCGATGATGCCCGAGATGGTCGCGACCATGAAGAACATGAAGACCATGGTGCTGGGCATGTACTCCACGCAGAAGGGCATGCAGGAGCAGATGGCGGCCATGCAGCAGGACTCGGCCGCAATGGGCGAGGCCTTCGACGCATCCCGCAACGACGACTCGTTCTACCTGCCGCCGGAGGTGTTCGACAACCCCGACTTCAAGCGCGGCATGGAACAGTTCATCTCACCCAACGGGCACGCGGTGCGTTTCATCATCGCCCACGACGGTGATCCGCTGTCAACCGAAGGTATCGCCCGCATCGCAGCGATCAAGAAGGCGACCAAGGAGGCCATCAAGGGAACCCCACTGGAGGGTTCCACGGTGTACCTGGGTGGCACCGCGTCGATGTTCAAGGATCTGTCCGAGGGCAACACCTACGACCTCTTGATCGCCGGGATCGCGGCGCTGGCGTTGATTTTCGCGATCATGCTGATCATCACCCGCAGCGTGATAGCCGCCGCGGTCATCGTCGGCACAGTACTGCTCTCGCTGGGCGCCTCGTTCGGTCTCTCAGTGCTGATCTGGCAGCACATCCTTGCCGTCGAACTGAACTGGATGGTGCTGGCGATGGCCGTCATCATCCTGCTGGCGGTTGGCGCCGACTACAACCTGCTGCTGGTGGCCAGACTCAAAGAGGAGTTACCCGCCGGGATCAACACCGGCATCATCCGCGCGATGGGCGGCAGTGGATCGGTGGTGACGTCGGCCGGCCTGGTGTTCGCCGCCACCATGATGTCGTTCGGGATCAGCGAGTTGAAGGTGCTCGCCCAGGTGGGCACCACCATCGGGATGGGGTTGCTCTTCGACACCCTGGTGATCCGGGCATTCATGACGCCGGCCATCGCCGCCCTTCTCGGCCGGTGGTTCTGGTGGCCGCAGAATGTCCGGCCGCGGCCGGTCCCGGCACCCTGGCCCGCTGTCACAGCCGGTGATCCGGTCAGCGCTTCTTGAATATCGTTCGGTGCCAGCCTTTTTCGGCGACACCGGTGATATCGCTCATGACGTGCTTGATGGTCAGGTACTCCTCGAAGGAGTAGTCCGACATGTCCTTGCCGAACCCGGACGCCCCAAGTCCACCATGCGGCATCTCGCTGATGATCGGGATGTGGTCGTTGATCCACACACAACCCGCCTTGATCTCCCGGGACGCCCGCTGCGCGCGGTAGACGTCGCGGGTCCAGGCCGAGGCGGCCAGGCCGTAGTCGGTGTCGTTGGCCTGACGTAGTGCGTCGTCGTCGCCGGTGTGGCGGCGCACGGTGAGCACCGGGCCGAAGATCTCGTCGCGGTAGGCCTCGGAATCCTCGGCGACGTCGGCCAGCAGGGTGGGCAGGTAGTAGGCGCCGGGCAGGTCCGGTGCCTTGCCGCCGGTGACGACGCGGGCGCCCTGCGCCGGGGCGCGGTCGACCATAGCGGCCACCTTGGCGCGGTGGGCGAAGGTGATCAGCGGACCCATATCGGTGTCGGGATCCTGCGGGTCACCGACGACCACCTTGCCCATCAGTTCGGCCACCCCGGCCACGAAGTCGTCGTAGAGGTCGGCGGCGACGATGGCCCGGGTGGCAGCGGTGCAGTCCTGCCCGGAATTGATCAGCGCACCGGCGACCGCGCCCTGCACGGCGGCGTCGAGGTCGGCGTCGGCGAAGACCACGAACGGCGCCTTGCCGCCGAGTTCGAGCTGGGTGCGATGGCCGTGAACGGCGGCGGCAGCCATGACCTTGCGGCCCACCCCCGTTGATCCGGTGAACGTGACCACGTCGACGTCGCGGTGTCCGGCCAGCGCGGTGCCCACGTCAACCCCGGCGCCGGTGATCACGTTCAAAACGCCATCCGGCAGGCCGGCCTGCTTGGCCAGCCGGGCCAGCGTGAGTGTGGTCAGCGGGGTGATCTCGGCCGGCTTGATCACCACCGTGCAGCCGGCGGCCAGCGCCGGGATGACCTTCCACACGGCCATCTGCAGCGGGTAGTTCCACGGCGTGATGGTGGCCACCACACCGACCGCCTCCCGGCGGATCGACGAGGTGTGGTCGGCGGAGTACTCCGCGGTGGCCTTGCCCTCCAGGTGCCGGGCCGCCCCGGCGAAGAATGCGATGTTGTCGACACTGCCGGGCACGTCGAACTCGGTTGCCAGCCGCACCGGCTTGCCGGTCTGGCTGACCTCCTCGGCGATGATCTCATCGGCGTGGGCCTCGAGGAGTTCGGCCAGTGTGAACAGCACGGCCGACCGTTCAGCGGGCGTGGCCCCCGACCAGCCGGGCAGCGCCGACCTGGCGGCGGCCACCGCGACATCGACATCGCCCGGGGTAGCCAGGGCGAGTTCGGCGACGACGGAGCCGTTCGCGGGGTTGATGACCTGATGTCGGCTTCCGCCGGTGATAACCGCGGCGCCATCTATCCAACTACTCGCAATCACGGCCGAATTCTACGTAATCCGTCGCTTTTTTTGCGTAAAACAACGAATTCCGTGCACAATCGTCGATATGCACGATTCGCGGAATGATTCGCGTCTGCCGGCCGGCCGCTTTCCGATGCGCGCCGTCGGCTCCCGCCCGCCCGCACCCGGACCGCTGGACGAGATGTCGAAGTCGATCATCGAGAAACTCCAGCAGGACGGCCGCCGCTCGTACGCCGGGATCGGCAAGTCCGTCGGCCTTTCCGAGGCTGCCGTACGTCAGCGGGTGCAGCGCCTGACCGACTCCGGGGTGCTGCAGATTGTGGCCGTCACCGACCCGATGCAGATGGGTTTCACCCGTCAGGCGATGATCGGCATCCGCTGCCAGGGCGACACCACCAAGGTTGCCGAGCGGCTCTCACACGTGAGTTCGGTCGCCTACGTGGTCCTGACCGCAGGCACCTTCGACATCATCGCCGAAGTGGTCTGCGCCGATGACGAAGAACTCCTCGATCTGCTCAACACCGAAATCCGGGCGGTACCCGGGGTGGTCGCCACCGAGACGTTGGTGTACCTGAAACTCGTTAAACAACAATATAATTGGGGAACACGATGACAGCCACCGCCAGTCCGAACCTGACCGCCGAGCTCGGCGCCAAGGCAGACCGGTACCTGTGGGGCCACTTCGCCCGCCACGGCGCCGGAAACACCCCACCGATCATCACCCGCGGCGAAGGCATCCACATCTGGGACAGCAACGGCAAACGCTATATCGACGGCTTGTCCGGGCTGTTCGTCGTCCAGGTCGGCCACGGTCGGGAGGAGATCGCCGAGGCCCTCAAGAAGCAGGCCGAGACCCTCGAGTTCTTCCCGCTGTGGTCATATGCCACCGAACCGGCCATCGAGTTGGCCGCGCGGCTGGCCAATTACGCCCCCGGTGACCTCAACCGGGTGTTCTTCACCACCGGCGGCGGCGATGCCGTCGAGTCGGCGTGGAAGCTGGCCAAGCAGTACTTCAAGCTCACCGGACGCCCCGGCAAGTACAAGGTGATCTCGCGGGCGATCGCCTACCACGGCACCCCGCACGGCGCGCTGGCCATCACCGGCCTGCCGACCTTCAAGGCGCCGTTCGAGCCCGGCACCCCCGGCGGCTTCCGGGTGCCCAACACCAACTTCTACCGGGCACCCGAGGGCCACGACACCGACGAGAAGGAGTTCGGTCAGTGGGCGGCTAACCGGATCGCCGAGGCCATCGAGATGGAGGGCCCGGATTCGGTCGCCGCGGTGTTCCTCGAGCCGGTGCAAAACGCCGGCGGCTGCTTTCCGCCGCCGCCCGGATACTTCGAGCGGGTCCGGGAGATCTGCGACGAGTACGACGTGCTGCTGGTCTCCGATGAGACCATCTGCGCGTTCGGCCGCATCGGATCGATGTTCGCCTGCAACGACTTTGGCTATGTGCCCGACATCATCACCTGCGCCAAGGGACTGACATCGGGCTACGCTCCGCTCGGCGCGATGATCGCGTCGGACCGGCTGTTCGAGCCGTTCAACAACAGTGACCACATCTTCGCCCACGGCTACACCTGGGGCGGGCATCCCGTCGCCGCCGCCGCCGCTATGGCCAACCTCGACGTCTTCGAGCGGGAGGGCATCAACGATCACGTCAAGACCACCGCCCCGGCCTTCCGCGCAACCCTGGAGAAGCTGCTGGATCTGCCGATCGTCGGCGATGTCCGCGGCGAGGGGTTCTTCTACGGCATCGAACTGGTCAAGGACAAAGCCACCAAGGCCGTCCTGGACGACGAGGTCAGCGAGTGGCTGCTGCGCAGCTTCCTGTCCGTGGAGCTGTTCGAGGCCGGGTTGTACTGCCGGGCCGACGACCGTGGCGACTCGGTGGTCCAGCTGGCGCCGCCACTGATCAGCGACCAGGCGGTGTTCGACGAGATCGAGGCGATCCTGCGCCGGGTGTTCACCGCGGCCTGGGACCACCTGCAGACCCGCGGCAACGCGTGGGTGCACTAGATGTCGGCCGTCAGCGGTCCCAAGCCGCGCGTTGATCCGGTCCGGTGGCAGCCGCCGCCGGTGAAGCCGCTGCCGGAATTCGGCGCCGCCGACCTGACCGTCGTTCCGATGCCCGGTGACGCGCCGGAGGACATCGTCGTCGACGCCGACGGCGCGCTGTGGACCGGACTGGTCGACGGCCGCATCGTGCGGATCGACGGGAGCGGCCAGACGAGTGTGGTCGGACAGACCACCGGCCGGCCGCTCGGGATGACGGTGGCGCGCGATGGACGGCTGCTGATCTGCACCAGCCCGGGTGGACTGCTGGCGATGGACCGCCGCACCGGGGATATCGAGGTACTGGTGGATGCGGTGAACTTCCAGCCGCTGAACTTCTGCTCGAACGTCGTCGAATTGCCAGACGGCACAATCTATTTCACCCAGTCGACGGCGAAGTTCACCTACGCCAACTTCAAGGGCGCGATCATCGAGGCGCGCGGTGACGGCGGATTGTTCCGCCGTGATCCCGACGGCAGCGTGCACACCGTGCTGGACAACCTGTACTTCGCCAACGGACTCACCGCGACCCTCGACGGCAGCGCACTGGTATTCGCCGAGACTCAGGCCCGTCGGTTGAGCAAGGACTGGCTGACCGGACCGAAGGCCGGCACTGTGACACCACTGGCCGAGCACCTCTCCGCCATGCCGGACAACATCTCGACGGGGTCGACAGGGTTGATCTGGGTGGCCATGGTCAGCGAGGTCAACGCCGCCGCCGACGCTCTGGCGCCGCGCGCACCGTGGCTGCGCAAACTGGTGTGGGCTCTGCCGGACCGGTTCCAGCCGCAGATCGCCCCGGAGGTGTACGCGGTGGCGTTCGATCCTGACAGCGGCGCGGCAGTGGCCGGCCTGCGGATGAAGCGCCCGGATTTCGGTGTGGTCACCGGCCTGGTGGAGCACCAGGGACGGTTATGGATGAGCAGCATCGGCTTCCCGGCCGTCGCGTACTGCGCCGTCCCCCGCTGACGAAACAACAATAGTCACACCCGTCACAGCGAGGCTCCCCGGAATCGGGGCCCCGATCCCCTAGTCTGCGTCGAATGGGGACCTGGAAGCACGTGGCGCGGGCGGCTGCCCTGACGGCGGCGATCAGCCTCGTGGGCACCCCGGCCCTGGCCACCGCCGAGCCGCCGGACCCCAACAGCTGCCCCTATAAGGTGTCCACCCCGCCGGCCGTCGACTCCTCGGAGGTACCCACCGCCGGTGACCCACCGCAGCCGCTGCCCGTCCCGGTCAACGCGGTCGGCGGTGACGCGCTCGCGGGCTGCGGGGTGATCGTCGCGGCCGGAACCCCGCCGGTTCCCGCCGACATCTCCGCCGAGGCCTGGCTGGTCGCCGACCTCGACAGCGGCGACGTCATCGCCGCCCGCGATCCGCACGGCCGGCACCGCCCGGCCAGCATCATCAAAGTGCTCATCGCCATGGCGGCAATCAACGAGTTGCCGCTGAACAGGATCATCGAGGGAACCCAGGAGGACGCCAACGCCGAGGGCACCAAGGTCGGTGTCGACGTCGGCGGTCGCTACACCGTCAACGATCTGCTGCACGGGCTGCTGATGCATTCCGGCAACGACGCCGCGCACGCGCTCGCCATCGCGCTCGGCGGGTGGGACGTCGCGATGCAGAAGATCAACCTGCTGGCCAACAAGCTCGGCGGCCACGACACCCGGGCGGCCACCCCGTCGGGTCTGGACGGCCCCGGGATGAGCACCTCGGCCTACGACATGGGGCTGTTCTACCGGTACGCCTTCAACAATCCGATATTCGCCAACATCGTGGCCACCCGCACCTATAACTTCCCGGGTCACGGAGACTCCCCGGGCTATGAGTTGGAGAACGACAACAAGCTGCTGCTTAACTACCCCGGCGCGATGGGCGGAAAGACCGGATTCACCGACGATGCCCAGCAGACATTCGTCGGTGCGGCCAACCATGACGGCCGCCGGCTGGTCTCGGTGCTGCTGCGCGGCTCGCGTGAGCCGATCGCGCCCTGGGAGCAGTCCGCGCGCCTGCTCGACTACGGATTCGCCACCGCCGCGGACACCAGAATCGGAACGCTGATCGATCCGGATCCGTCGCTCATCCCGGCCAAACCGGACACCAGCGTCAAGGCCGCGCCGGTGCTGTCCGCCGATGCATTGCCGGTGCGGGTGGGCGTGGCGGTGATCGGCACCGTGGTGATCTTCAGCCTGATGATGGCGGCACGCTCGCTGAATCAGCGGGTACGGGTTCGGTAGCGGCCCAGGCCGCTGCGAACAGCACCAGCCGCGCCGTCATGTACGCGAACACCATCAGGCCCAGAACCGGACCGAAGGCCGTACCGGCCGGACCGTGCATCACCACACGCAGATAGATCGACGCGCCCTGCTTGAAGATCTCGAAGCCGACCGCGGCCAGCAACCCGGCCCGGGCGCACCGGCGTAGTGGCGCCGGATCATGCGGGAGCCTGGCGATCATCACGGTGAACAGCAACCACGCCACCAGAACCGAAATCACCAGCGATCCCACCCGCAGCAGGCCGGCCAACTGCAGTGCCGAACTCGCCATCGCACTGAGACCGATGGTCAGCAGGCTGGCGACGAATGCGGCTGCCAGAGCGCGGATGTCGGAGAATTTGGTGTTGAGGAAGCCCGGCGGCGGGAAGTCCTGTCCCCACATCTGGCTCAGTGCCGCGCGCAACCGCTGCATCCAGAGCAACCCGACGTAGATCGCCGTGCCCAAGCCGATGACACCCACCGACGTCCGGGAGTCGATGGCCGAATCCATCAGGGTGATTATCTGTTCGCCGAAGTCCCCCGGCACCGCCGACTTCACCCGGGCGTCGATCTCGGACAGCAGTTGCGGACGGCCGGCCAACACGAAACCGACGACGGCGAAGCCCACCATCAACAACGGGAACATTGCGAAGATCGTGAAATACGTGATGCCGGCGGCGTAGATGTCACCGTTGGCACTCTCGTACCGGCGCTGGGCACCGGCGGCGCGTCGCCATGCTCCTTTCAGCAGGGCAGGAACCCCAGTCGCTCATAGACGCGGGCGAGCGTCGAACCGGCCACCTCGCGGGCGCGCTGCGCACCGGCGGCGAGGATCGCCTGCAACTCGGCCGGGTCGGCGAGCAACTCGTCCACCCGGGCCTTGACCGGGGTGACATAGGCGACAACGGCATCGGCGGTGTCGGACTTCAGGTCGCCGTACCCGCGGCCCGCATAGCCCGCCACCAGTTCGTCGACCGGGGTGCCGGCCACCGCTGATTGGATGGACAACAGGTTGGAGACCCCGGGCTTGCTCTCCGGATCGAAGCGGATCTCACGCTCACTGTCTGTCACCGCCGAGCGGATCTTCTTGGCGGAGACCGATGGATCGTCGAGCAGGTTGATCAGACCGGCCTCGGTGGCGGCGGATTTACTCATCTTCGCCGTCGGATCCGCCAGGTCGTAGATCTTGGCGGTCTCTTTGGCGATCATCACCTCCGGAACCACGAAGGTATCCGGGAACCGGGCGTTGAACCGCTGCGCGACGTCGCGGACCAGTTCCAGGTGCTGACGCTGATCCTCACCGACCGGGACCACGTTTGTGTCGTAGAGCAATACGTCGGCGGCCTGCAGCACCGGATAGGTGAACAGGCCCACCGTCGTAGAATCAGCACCCTGCTTCTGTGACTTGTCCTTGAACTGGGTCATCCTCGACACCTGGCCGAAACCGGTGAAACAACCGAGCACCCAGGACAATTCAGCATGGGCGGGCACCTGGCTCTGCACGAAGATGGTCGAGCGGGCCGGGTCGATTCCCAGCGCCAGATATTGCGCGGCGGTCACCAGGGTGCGCCGACGCAGCACCGCCGGGTCCTGCGGCACGGTGATCGCGTGCAAGTCGACAACGCAGAAGAAGGTCTCGTAATCGTCCTGCAGCCCGACCCACTGGCTGACCGCGCCGAGGGCGTTGCCCAGATGCAGGGAATCCGACGTGGGCTGCACACCGGAGAAAACAACACGGGATTGCTGGCTCATGATGGGACAATCCTGTCATGCGGAAATTCTTTGCGGTGATCGCTGCGGCGTTGACGGCCGCGGGCACGTTGACCAGCTGTTCCGGTGGCTCCGGTGCGGGCGAGAAACGGCCGTCCGGCGCGGCGGTGGTGGTGGTCTCCGGAGGAGATGCCGTCAGCCCGTTCACCACCAACGATCAGGCCTGCGCCACCGGCCTGGCGGCAGGCAACACCGACACCGCGATCCGCGAGTTCCTGGTGGACAAGAAGTACACCGTGTACACCTCCCCGGCCATGAACGGCCGCGGTCAGGTGGTGGATCAGCAGGGCTTCGGCGCGTTCGGGGTGTGCCCGGTGACGCTGCCGGAGAACATGACGGTGAACTCCACCGGCAGCATCGACGCCGCCGGTGAGCACCTGGCCAGGTTCATCAACTGGCTGCACACCGACAAGGGTGTCACCGAGGTGGATCTCGTCGCCCACTCGATGGGCGGCCTTTACTCGCGTGCCGCCATCCGGGTGCTGGCCAGCACCAGCGCGCCGATCAAGGTGCGCACGCTGACCACGATCGGAACGCCGTGGCAGGGCAGTTTCCTCTCCGACTACTCCAATGACCTCATCCCGATGACCGACTGCGGAGGTGACAAACTCTGCGAGGGCGCGATGAGGGACTTCAGGGCCCGCACCCTGCAACTGATGTCGGGCTCCGGCCGGGAAGTCAACAAGGCGTTCCTGATGGGCTCAAACGGGTGGAACCAGTTCCAATCCGGCGTGCTCGACAGGATTCCGGTGACGCTGATCGCCGGCAGTAAGTTCACCCTGCCCGGGCCGGGCAACCCCGCGGTGTGGCCCAACGATGGGATCGTCGCTCTGGAGAGCGCTCTGGCCGCCGGCATCAACGATCCGGTACTGCCGCACCGGCGCTGCTTCAGCTTCGACGACACCCACAGCATCTTCGTGTCCGATCAGGCCAAGCTCGATTGGAAGACCGCGCTCACCTGGGACCCGCAGGTGTTCGACGTCGTCAACACGGCGATCCAGGCCGGCCCGATGGCGATTGACAGCCCGAACCGGGAAGGCTGCTAGAACGCTCGTAGCGGAAGGTCCAGTTGCGGGTTCCAGATGTTGATCACGCCGAATGACGAGTTCTCATACAGGGTGGCCGAACTGGTGATCTGCAGGGTCAGCGAGTCACCGGTCTCGACGGTGTAGGCGATGTCATACATCGGAACCGACACTGTGCGCGTCTGACCATCGAGCGTCACAGGCACCGGCGACACCTGGTTACCGACGACACGGCCGGTCGCCGTATCGACGAGTTGGGCGAACACAGCCCGACTGGTGCCCAGACCGCTGTAGGTGAAGCTCACTTGCGGGGCGCCGACGATCTGACTCCCGACCTCCGGAGTCGCGGCGACATTGATGGCGTTATCGGCCTTGGTCGCGGCAATCCAACTCAGGGGCCAGGCTACGCCGGGCAGCGGTCCCGATCCCCCGATGTAGGGAACGATGCCCAAGGTGCCGCCGGCACCGGAAACGGTGTAGGGCTCAGGCTGATTGAACCCGTCTTGGAACGGCAGCAGGCTCGAGGCGTAGTAGTCGCCCCTCTGGTCGAACCACTGGAATGCCGGGATCTCGTCCGCGGGTCGCCCGTTTCCGGCGACATACTGATTCATCCAGGCGACCAGGTCGGCTGCGATCACTGCCTCCTGGCCGGGATTCACCGGATCCAGACACGTCCCATGGCCACCGCAGAACCACGTCATCTTCACCGGTGCACCCGACCCGTTGGACATGATGGCTTCAGCATTCGCCACCGCCTGGCTCAGCGGCACCAGCGTATCGACGGTGCCTTGCACCAGCAGCGTCGGAATCCGCAACACGTTGAGCAACGCAGTCGACCCACTGCTACCCAGAAACGCCTGGGACGTCTCGCTGATCCAGCCGAACAGGTCACCCGTCAAAACCGCTTTGTATAACTGGCTGTTGACCCGAGCTCCTTCTTGTACCAGCAGCAACGTCAAAATCGTGGGCCAAGCGACCTCGAAGGTGTCGTAGGGGTACAGCGCGGAGTTCAGGGAATTCCATGCGATCAGGGGAACGATGGCATCGACGCGGGGATCGGTTGCGGCAGTGACCAACTGGATCGCGCCACCATAGGAACCGCCGACCATCCCGATCCTCGGATCGCCGTTCTCGACCGCGGTCGGGGTGGAAGCGGTGGCCCAGGTGATGATCGCCGATGCATCGCGGGCCTCGTAGTTGGGATTGTCCATCTGCAGCACGCCACCGGAGGCGAACTCGCCGCGCGGATCCCAGGTGATCATGTTGTAGCCGATCGGAGTCAGCAATCCGATGTTCGCGGGCCCGGAGGGAGTCGTCGCGCCCGGCCCCCCAAGGCCCGGGCCTTCCAGCACCGTTGGCGCCACCTCCCCCGCTGCCAAATCCGTCGCCGGAAAGAAGTTGGTACTGATCAAGGTGCCGTCGAACGAGGTGACCTTGTAGGTGAACGCCAGTGGGGTGTCTGCCGGGGCGCTGGCCGCGACGTCGATCTCGATCGCCGCCAAAACCGAAGCACCGATGATGGGGGCCAGCAGGTCGCTGATCATCGGCAACTGCTGAAGCAGGTTGATCACCGGGCCGGCCACCGCGCCGATCACCGGAAGGCCGACGAGGAATTGATCGACCGGTGTGACCTCGCTGACCCTCACCTGAAAGGTCTCCACACCCTTCACGCCGCCATCCAGCCAGGTTGCGTAGGGCAGCGCGGTGTAGCTCTGCGGATCGGTTGCCACCGCCCCCAGAGTCAGCTTGCCGCCATTGTCGCCGCCCGACGACGAATAGGTCATCGGAAGGTTTCGCGAATTCGAGGCCTGCAACGTGCCCCGGAACATGCCACCGACAAACTCCACCGTCGGGTTGACGGTGATGCCGTTGCCGGTGGTCGCAAGCGATGTGACTGCCCGTACTGCTTGTCGCTTCGCTCTCGGACTTACTGCGACCCGGTTAGGTTGAGCGGTTCGCTGCAGCTGAGGTGACCTTCGATGCGAACCGGGATCCGGAGAACCGGCCGTGTCAGCCTGGGTGTCGGCCAGTGCCAGCCCGGCACCGGCGGACACCGCGAGCCCGAGCCCGAGGCCGAAGCCGAGGCCGATTCCCCCGAGGTACCGCGCAGTTTTCACGCGACAATAGTAAATGTAATCGCGCGCGACGTGGTCCCAATGCGGATCGGAGACGCCGATCACCCCGCTGACGAAGTCGGCGAACCGGAATAGATGCCGACCGCGGGCGACCCGGCCATACTCATGCCATGCCGGCACGCACAGGACTCGTGGGCCGTCGCGACGAATTGGCCAGGCTCGCTCTGCTGTTTCGCGAGGACACCGATCGGGCCGTGGTGGTCCAGGGCGAATCCGGTGTCGGTAAGACCACCTTGATCGAGCAGGTGTGTGCACAGGCGACGGCCGAGGGTTGGAGGGTCGTGCGTGTCCTGGGCGTGGAGGCTGAGGAACCCTTCGCGTTGGGTGGGCTCAACCAGCTGGCGTTCGGCCTCGTCGATTTCACCCCCGGTTTGACAGAGCAGGATGCGGCGGTGCTGGCCCCGGTTTTCGGCGGCGATTCGGACACCACACCGTCGGTGCTGTCCTTGACAGGGGCGGTGTTGAACCTGCTGGGGTTAGCTGCGCAGACCACGCCGGTGCTGCTCGTCGTTGACGATGTGCAGTGGCTCGACGGCATCAGCGCGGAAGTGCTGGGCGCGGTCGGACGGCGGCTGACCGACCCACGGGTGCGGATTCTGGTCGGTCGGCGGGTTCCGGAGCAATCGGTGTTCACCAATTCCGGATGGAGCGAGTTGGAGGTGGCCCCGCTGAAGCCGCCGGATGCCGAGCAACTGCTGGAGCGTGTCGCGGGGTCGCTGCCGGCGACGACCAGGACTGCGATCCTGACAGCGGCGGCGGGAAATCCCCTGGCACTGACCGAATTGCCGCGATTCGCCGATCGAATCGACTGGGGCGTCGCCGCCATACCGCTCACCGAACGCTTGGTGGGGGTGTTCGGCGGACGGCTGGAACAGCTGCACCCCGACGTGCGCGCCGAGCTGCTGCGGGCGTCGCTGGATGGCATCGCCAACGGAAGGACCCAGTCCGGGACCCGGGCCCGCTATGTGATGAACAATGCCGAGCCCGCGATCGAGGCGGGTCTACTGATCACCGACCCGCTGGGGGAGATCGTCTTTCGCCACCCGTTGGTGCCCGCCGCGATCGTTCACCGGGCCAGCCCACAGGAGCGCCGCGGCGCCCACCGAGATCTCGCCGAGTTGTACGGGGACGTACTGGTTCGCCGCGCCTCCCATCTGGCCGCGTCGGCTACCGAACCCGACCAGGATGTCGCCGACCTACTCGGTCAGGCCGCGCAGCTGTCGCTTCGCCGCGGCGGACTGCCCGCCGCCATCGAGTGGCTGAGACGGGCCGCGGAGTTGAGCACCTCAACCGACCGGCGCAGCGCGTTTCTGGCTGAGGCGGTATTCGCCGCCACCCGGGCCGGTCGAATCAGCGAGGCCAGGGAACTTCTCGGCAATGCCGAACCTGACACGACGGAATGGGCGCTGGAGGTCCTCACCGACTGCTACCGGGCGATTTACGCCGACGGCGAGGTGATCTCGACCCACCGGCGGTTACTGGACGTCCTGACGGGGGCCGACGCCATCGGCACGATGACCCTGAACCGGCTCGTCAACCTCCTGTTCTTCGTCACCGGCTGTGCCGACGACGAACGGCTGCGGGATCTGACCAATGCCGCCGTGCACCCCCTGCTTTCGCGGTTGGCGCCGTTGGTGCTGCTGTACCGAACCGACGTCGAGGACATCCTCGGCTCCGCGAAGACCATGCGCGCGAACCTCGATGGCTACGTCGGGGTGCTGTCTCAACTGCCGTCGCGGTGGGTGTTGATGATGTCCTACCCGGCGTACTGCATCGACTTCATGGCCGGGTTCCGGGCTCCGCTTCGCGAGGCCTTCAGCCGGCTCAGCGAGCACGGCGCGTCCATCGACGCCGTCCAGGCCGGGCGGGTGGTGCTGCTTGACCTGATCGCCACGGGCGATTGGGACAACGCCGACGAGGTCGGCGCGAGATGTCTTGAGATGGCGAGCCAGGTCAACGGCAGTCAACTGGTCCGTCAGACGTTGCTCGCAGACCTCGGAGTGCTTGCTGCGTCGCGGGGCGAAGCGCGGACCGCACGCGAATATGCCGCAGAAGTGACCGCCTGGTCGGCGCCGCGCGGTCTGCGTAATCTGCTCAGCCTCGCTGACCGTGTCGCGGTACGGGTCGCCCTCGCCGAGGCGGACTATGAGACGGCCTACCAGTCGATGATCAGGATCGGCCGGCCGGGACAGTTTCCCCGTCACGACTTCCCGGTGGGCGATGCGATCCTGGATTTCGTCGAGTCCGCGGTCCGGACCGGACGAATGGCCGAAGCCCGCGAGCATGTCGCGGAGGCCGTACGCCTAAAGCTGGCCGAAGTGTCCCCCCGGGTGGCGGCTCTGATCGCTGCAGCGTCAGCGCTGACAGCTTCCGGTTCCGAGGCTGATGAGCTCTACCGATCAGCACTCGCCCACCCCGGTCTCGCCGAGCATCCCTTTGAGCACGCGAGAATTACTCTGGCGCAAGGGATGTGGCTGAGGAGAAAGCTTCGCCATAGTGCAGCGCGCGACTCGCTGGTGCAGGCCCTCGATACCTTCGATCGGCTCGGCGCACGTCCGTGGGCTGATCGCGCGCGTGCCGAATTGGCAGCTGCAGGCGCGGCGGCCGCCGACCCCCGATCTGATGGCGCCGTACTCAGCCCGCAGGAGCGCCGGGTCGCCGAACTGGCCGCAGCTGGGCAAAGTTCCAAACAGATCGCGGCGCAGCTGAGCATCTCATCACGAACCGTTGATGCCCACCTGTCCGGCATCTTCCGCAAGTTGGGCGTCAACAGGCGGGCCCGACTCGGGGCCGCCCTGCAGAATCTCGACACATCAACCTAGCCCGCGAATTACCTAATGGCCATGGTTGGCATTACTTAACGCTGCCCGTGTATCTACCGGGATTGACCTGAGGCGTTCGATGCGTCAGCGTGAGCATTGCCTTCGCTAGGTCCCCGGGAGCAATTAGCCAGATCGCGTCACAGCATTGGAGCGCACCACGCCATGATCCTCACCCTCGATCTCACCTCAGTGAAAAATATCGGCCGTATCGGGGCCCTGGCCGTGGCTCTGGGTATCGGCGGAGCGGTGTCACTCGCCCCCTGCGTGGCGCGGGCCGACGACTCCCCGTCGGCCTCCTCGGAGTCGCCTTCGGCCA
>NZ_JBPCSX010000116.1:0-14740 GCF_051006775.1 Mycobacterium sp. | reverse complement strand
GGCTAGAATGTTATAACTATATAGCGCATTAACCCGCGGAGTTACGCGCCTGCAGACCCAAGAGCGAGGCTTCATGAGTCAGGTTGTTTCAATCGGCACCTATCTGCCGGCGAGGACCTCGCACGGCCGATGCGTGGCGGGTCCAGACGAGGATGCACTGACCATGGCGGTTGCTGCCGGACGTGCCGCGGACCCCGGGGCCACCGCCCAGCGAGTCGTGCTGGTCTCACGCGACTTCCCCCTGCTGGAAGGGGGCAACGGAGGCGTGCTCCTGGCCGCCTTGTCGCTGTCCGCCACTACCGCGGTCAGCGAGGTCATCGGGGGTGCGCCAGCGGTTCTCGACCAGATAGTCAGCGCTGGCGCGGGGACCCTGGTGCTGGCGGCTGACAATTCCGCCGCGAACTCGGCAGCGGCTGCGGTGCTGATTGGTGACGCAGGTACCGCGGTGGTGCGGGTCGCTCAACAGACGCGCAGCCTGCCCGTCACCGTGCGCGGCGCCGACGGTGTCCGGCACGAATACGGCGACCCGCGGCTGCAGCGTGAAGTGGGGGTCAAGTCCACCCTCTCCCGACTTGGTTTGTCGGAGGCGACGGAGATAGCCGCGGTGGTCGGGGCGAAGGCCAACGAGTTGGGCACCAGTTGGGGGACGACAGGGGCCGTCGAATACCCCGCTTCCTCGGCGTCGGGAGTCATTCGTGCACTGGCCGAGGTGATTGAGCAAGGGCGCTCCGGCGTGCTGCTGGCCATCGAGCAGTCCAGTGTGACTGCTGCGGAGGTGACGCCCGGCGTCTCGTCGCCAGTCATCACGCGCAATGAAGTCTCGACACGGGAGCTGCCGAAGTTCCGTATCGCCGAGGGCAACGGAATCCCCATTTCTCTGCCCGCCTACGCGCGCGCATTCGAGCCGAAATTGCGCTGGGAGGCAGCAGTATTCGAGGAGTGCCCCGGTATCGATTCAGCCCCGCAGTTTCCGCCGCGGGCTCGGGTAGCCGACGACGGCGCACTTGTCAGTTCCTACCAACTGAAGCCGCTGCCGCGCACCGGCACGATCTACACGCAGACGACCATCCGAATTCCGGTTCCGGACCTCCCGAGCCCGTACTCGATCGCGGTCGTTCAACTTGAAGGAAGTCCGGTGAGAGTGCTGATGAAGATCACCGGAGTGCCTGCCGGCGAGGCCGTCATCGGTCAGGCTGGTTCAGTTGTGCTGCGCAAGATCGCCGACCGCGCCGGAATACCCGACTACGGGTATGCGTTCCAACCGCACGAAGGAGCCCGTTCATGAGAAACGTCGCAATGGTCGGTGCCGGGATGACGCCGTTCGCCGAGCACTTCGAACTGGGCATCAAGGACCTGATCCCGATGGCGTACGCGGAATGCGTGGCGAATGTGGACAAAGGAATCAAGAAGGCTGATATCGAGGCGGCATGGTTCGGGGAGTTGTCGACGAGTGACGGATTTCCCTCGGGCATCCTGGCCGACACCCTCGATCTCCTGGACATCCCGGTTACCCGGGTCGAGAACGCCTGTGCGACAGGCAATGACGCCATTCGAAACGGAACTCTGGCGATCGCGTCGGGACTGTACGACGTGGTTCTGGTGATCGGCGCAGACAAGGTGCGCGAAACCGCCACCAATACGACGTTCTGGGACTGGGCCGCGATGACCCGGGACAACGCCTGGGATTACCCGTTGGGCCTGGTCGCTCCGGCCAACTTCGCCCTGCACGTCAATCGGTATCTGCACGAGTCGCCGGCGACCAGGGAGCATATGGCCATGGTGGCGGTGAAGAACCATTTCCACGCGTTGGGCAACCCGAAGGCTCAGCTGAGATATGAGATCACGGTCGAACAGGCCCTGGCCGCACCGATGATCGTCGACCCGTTCGGCCTGTATGACTGCACACCGCAGAGCGATGGCGCCGCCGCGGTGATCCTGGCCGCCGAGGATGTCGTCGATCGCTACACCGACCGCCCGGTCTGGGTGCGCGGAGTCGGCCTCGGCATGGACAGGGTCATGCATCAACACAAGACCGACATGACGACGTTCCCGCCCACGGTGAAGGCGGCCAGGGCGGCGATGGCAATGGCCGGGGTCACCCCGCGTGACATCGACGTGGCCGAGGTCCACGACTGCTTCACCGGAGTCGAACTGATCAGCTATGAAGACCTGGGATTCGCCGAACGCTTCGAGGCCTACAAGCTGGTCGAGGGTCGCGAGCACTACGTGGGGGGTTCAATTCCCATCAATCCGAGTGGAGGGCTCAAGGCCAAGGGTCACCCGCCGGGCGCCACCGGTGTTGCGCAGTGCTACGAGCTGTTCAATCAATTGCGTGGTGAGTCCGAGAATCAGGTCGACGGCGCACGTTTGGCGTTGGCCCACAATATCGGTGGCCCGACCGCGGTTTCCGCTGTGACCATCCTTTCCAACCAGAAGAACTGACGGGACACCCACATGTCGAGCATCGAGAAATCAACTGCCCCCGAAACTCTCGCCGGTTACGAGCCGTTCGCGCCGTGGTTGCTCGTCGAGAAGCGTGGCAACGTCCACGTCGTGAGCATCAACCGTCCCGAGGCTCTCAACGCAGTCACCGAGGAGGTTCACCACGCCTTCGCCACCATCTGGAAGGTGCTGGACGCCGACGACGACGTGCGGGCCGTGGTGACAACGGGTGTGGGCAAAGCGTTCTCGGCAGGCGGGGACATGGTGATGTTCGGTCGTCTGATTGAAGATCAGGCTGCGCGGACGTTTCAGATTCACGAAGCGCGAACGGTATTCCTCGAGGTAATCAACTTCCCCAAGCCCCTGGTGTCAGCAGTCAACGGCCCAGCCGTCGGCCTGGGGTGCTCTATCGCCCTGCTGTCTGATCTGTTGGTGATGGGGGAGAGTAGTTTTCTGGCCGATCCTCACGTCGCGATCGGCCTGACTGCCGGCGACGGCGGTGCGGCAATGCTGCCCTTGCTGGTCGGCATGATGAAGGCTAAGGAATTCGTTCTGCTCGGCGACCGCATTACGGCTTCCGTGGCCGAGAAGCTCAACTTGGTGACCAGGGTTGTCAGCGACGATGCCGTCCTCGACGAGGCGCTGGCACTCGGCGAGCGCCTCGCCGCCCTCCCGCCGCAGGCTCTCCGGTCATCGAAGGTGGCGCTGAACATGCATCTGAGTCGAGCGGCACAGGGTGTCCTGGAGTACGCACTTGCCGAGGAGTTGGTCTCCTTCTCGACTCCGGAGTTCAAGGAACGCGTCGAGGCGTTCCGCTCGCGCTCGAAGAAGTGATTCAGTCAGATTAGGTGCGCGTCGACTAAACGAGATCGCCTGCCAGATCGAGCAGTACGGTAGAGAGATTCTTGCCCCACCGGTCCAGGGCATAGCCCGACGCGGGATAGCCGTTGGTGAGGAATGCGAAGCTGATCCCGGTTACGGGGTCGCAGAACGATTGTTGGCACGGCGCTCCGCCGTGACCGAAGGTCTCTGGCGATCCCGTGGCAGGCATCCAACCCTGCTGCCAGGATTCGCCGCGTACGGTGACGAACAGCCCCATCGAGATCGGATGTTCGGTGCCGCCGTGTGCTACTGGGCCGCAGGCGGGTTCGCGGTAACGCTCCCGGATGCCGTTCGCCACGGCCTCCCGCGACCAGACCTCTGAGTGCAACATTCCCTGGTAGTGCATCGCCACGTCCGCTGCGGTGCCGACGATGCTGTGCGAGGGTTCACCCCGTTCCAGAACTTCAGCGGAGGCGAGGTACCACGGACCCCACACGTCGAGCTCGTCGGCACCGTCACCGAGTAGCACCATTGGCGCAACGTTTCCCTGCTCGTCGATGGGGACGGCGTCCTGCACGGTCAGTCCCAAGGGGGCTGCGATGCGTTGGGCGAGGTATTCCGGCAGCGTCAGTCCGGTGACTGCCTCGATGATCTCCCAGACGATCCATCCCGTCGAGGTGAGGGAAAACTGGATGCGACCGCGCGTCTCCGGGTCGGGTTGCCAGCGGGCCATCGCATCCAGTCGCGACTGCCGACTGCCCATCCGCTTGACGCCAAGTGGGGCGTACGCCAGCCCGGCACGATGGCATGCGACGTCTTCCAGGGTGATGCCTTCGCAGAAGTTCGGAATCCACGTGGAAACCGGCGCGGTGATGTCGAGGTCATTTTCGTCGACGACCTTCCACAGCGCCCCGGCAACGAACGGGCGGCTCACCGATTGCAGGCGGTACCGCGTCGTCGGGTCGGCGTCTCCGAATGTTTCGAAGCGAACAAGGTCGCCACCGTATCCGACGGCCACCTGCGCGCTGGGCAGCCTGCCCTCGCTCACCTCGAGGGCAACCCGGTCCACCAGCATCGACAATTTCGACTCGTTCACGACCGGAAGGTTTCGATCGGTAGTCACCGCTGGGACGATACGTGGCGAGACGGCGATGCGGGTAGGGACGCATGTGCGAGCCGGCGGGCTTCAGCGTGGCTCCCGTGCCTGATTCGGCGATACAGACTGCTCTTCAATCGACGGCGCTATACATGTACAGTTAGACTGTCGTCCGTGATCGGCGCGGCGTTCGCAGAAGGAGTCAATGGTGACTGCACCGCAAGTTCCGGTTACCGAGGGGCTGTTCACCTGGCCATCAGACGAACCCCGCTTGATCGGCTCAGAGCTGGACGGAGTGATCTCTTTCCCGGCCAAGCCCGGTGAACCCGAGCGTCTGCTCGGTAGGCGAGGGACGCTGTGGGCGTTCACGACTCAGCAGTTTCGACCGCCATCACCGCCGTATGACGGCAACGACACCGCGGAGACATTCCAACCGTTCGCGCTCGGTTATGTCGAACTGCCCGGCGAATTACTCATCCAGGCACGGTTCACCGAGAACGATCCGGCCAAGCTGATCATCGGCCAGGAGATGGAGTTGTGCGTGGTTCCCTACACCACCCGTGAGGACGGCACCGAGGTGCTGACCTACGCGTTCGCGCCCGTGGCACCGGCTTCCGAGGAGAAGGTCTCGTAATGAGCAATGACGTGGCGATCATCGGAACCGGTTTGCACCCCTTCGGACGACATGGCACGACAACGGCGCTCGAGATGGGTGCGAACGCTGCCAAATCCGCGTTGATCGACGCTGGTGTCGAGTGGCCCGCAGTTCAGACCGCATTCGTTGGCAGCTACGAGGTGTCGAACCCCGACGCCATCGTCAGCTATCTGGGGCTGACGGGCATTCCGGTGCGCGGAGTCTTCAACGGGTGCGCGACCGGGGGCACCTCGCTACAGATGGCGGCCGCCGCGATCCGCAACGGCGAGGCGGACATTGCGATGGCGATGGGCTTCGACAAGCACCCACGCGGGGCCTTCGCGGCAGATCCGTCGGTAGTCGGACTGCCGGCCTGGTACGGACAGACCGGTCTTTTCCTGACCACCCACTTCTTCGGCACGAAGATCAACCGCTACATGGGCTTACACGGCATCTCGCTGGAGAGCTTGGCGAAGGTGGCGGCCAAGAACTTGTACAACGGGTCGATCACTCCGCACGCGTGGCGTCGCCAGGCTGCATCGGTGGACTCGATCATGAATGATCTGGTGGTCAACTACCCGCTTACCAGGTCGATGTACTGCGGGCCCTGCGAGGGGGCGGCGGCGGTTGTCCTGTGTCGGGGTGATCGTGCGCACCTATATACCGACAGCCCCGTATTCGTGCGAGCCTCGGAGTTGCGCAGCCGTCGTTATGGCGCATTCGAGCTGCAGAGCCCGTCTCTGCCACTGGAGACCGCACCGAGCCCGACCGTCGACGCATCGCGCGCGGCCTATGAGACTGCCGGTATTGGACCAGAGGATGTCGACGTGGCCCAACTGCAGGACACTGACGCGGGTTCCGAGCTGATCCACATGGCGGAGAACGGTTTCTGCGCGGACGGTGAGCAGGAGCAGTGGATCGCCGAGGGGGCGACGGAGCTAGGCGGTCGCCTGCCGGTGAACACAGATGGTGGACTCATCGCCAACGGCGAGCCCATCGGGGCATCCGGCCTCCGGCAGGTCAGGGAACTCGTATTGCAACTGCAGGGCCGCGCCGGCGATCGTCAGATAGCGGGCGATCCAAGGGTCGGGTACGCACACCTCTACGGCGCCCCCGGTGCCTCGGCGGTATCAATTCTCAGCCGCTGAGCAGTCAGCTGCTCGGTCGAGTGACCAAGGAGAGCTTTGATGTATGCCGAAGACTTTCTCGCCGTGCAACAACTGGCGGTGACCTATGCGGACTGTGTCAGCCGGGGGGACATCGGCGCTGCGGTTCAGGTGTACGCACCGGACGGCTGCCTCGAGACGCCCACGACCGCGCCCGCAATCGGGCGTGCGGCCATCGAGGCGCTTATCTCCTCGACGGTGGGCAGCCTCGAAATGGTTTTTCAGACGGTGCACGTTGGACTGATCCGGGTCGATGGCGACTGCGCGTCGGCCCGCACCCCCATCACGGAGTGGGCGCGCCGTGAACGGGACTCGCAGCCGTTTCTGTTCCTGGGCTGGTACGAGGACGAAGCCATCCGCTTGGACGAGGGCTGGCGATTCGCACGCCGCAGGCTCGTACCGCGTACGTTCGCGCGCCCCGACTTTCTCAGCGGTGCGTTGCACCCGGCCACGGCACTCGGTTTGGAGTTCGGGACATCGTGAAGGTGGGCCTGTACTTCGACCTGCGCAACCCACCCGAGTGGCGGCAGGACTGGCAGCGCCTTTACGGATTCACCCTGGAGGTATGCGAGGAAGCCGACCGACTCGGAATCGGGTCGCTGTGGTTCTCGGAGCACCATCTGTTCAGCGACGGGTATCTGAACCAACCCCTCACCTTCGCGGCCGCAGTGGCCGCCCGCACCCACCGGGCCCGGCTTGGCACGGCGGTCCTGGTGGCCCCGATCAGACGGGCCGCGCATATCGCTGAAGAAGCGACCGTCGTCGACCTCGTCAGCGGTGGTCGCCTGGACCTCGGCCTGGGTACCGGCTACCGGAGACCGGAGTTCGATCTGTACGAGGAGTCGCTGGTCGGCCGCTACGACCGCACCGACGCCCGCGTGCGCGAGATCCGGACGCTATGGGCATCCGGGACGCTGACACCATCACCGGTTCAAGATCGGGTGCCTATCTGGCTCGGCTACCAGGGGCCCAAGGGTGCGCGGCGTGCTGGCGTACTGGGGGAGGGACTGTTGTCGGTCAACAGCGAACTGCTAGGGCCCTATCGCGAGGGGCTGATTGCGGGCGGCCATGATCCGGCGTCGGCGCGGATGGCCGGCGCGCTCAGCGCATACGTCACCGATGATCCCGAACGTGATTGGCCGCTGCTGTCCAAACACGTTGCTTGGCAGGCGGACTCGTACCGCAGGCACATGGTCGACGGCACCGATCAGCCGGTTCCCAAACCGGTGGATGTCAACAGGATCAGGAGCAAGGGATTGACGACTGGTTTTCACGGGTTGCTGGTTGACACCCCGCAGACCGTCGCAAGGCAGGTACGCGAGATGACCGAGGGTCTCCCCGTGGAAACCGTGTTCTTCTGGGTATCCATCGCCGGCATGCCCGATGACATGGTGATGCGCCATATGCAGACCATCTGCAACGACCTCGCGCCGCTTCTGGAGGATGCATGAGCACTCGCGGATCGTTCGATTTTCGGACCCTCGTCGGGTCCACCGACAGCGGGTGGGGGCCGGGGGTGTACGAACGACCCGTGATGGGACTGCCCGTCGCGGGTCAACATGTCTGGGGCGCGCTGCAGGTCGGCGGCCGCCGACTCTTACTCATCAGGCACTTCATGAACGAGATGGCCGGGCGGTTCCTGGTCTACGAGGCTGCCATCGGGGAGGACATGACCTACTGCCGTTCCAAGGGGTACAGCGGGCTATGTGAGATCGGTGAGATCGACGGGCAGTGGGGCATCTACCAGCCAGGTTCGCCGCCATCCTTCGTGTTCACGACCCACGGCGAGGAGGGTCGATGGGTGGACGGCACCGCCGACCTGACGTTGCGCCTGCATCCGACGGCACTGCAATTCGTCACCCCGGACTCCGACGAGCCGCTGGCATACTTCGCCCGCGCCTTTGATGTCACCGGCGGAACGTTCGACGGCCAACCTGTCGACGCGGGTGTGGTGATGCAGGAGCAGGTCTACCTGAGCAGCGGTAGGGGGTGGATGCTCAGCCGCCACAAGCGTGAACTCCAGGGTGCGTGGATTGCCTTCGCGAACCGCTACGCCGACGGCAGCTTCGAGTTCGGCTCAGTCTGTGTCGGTACTCGGGGCTGGCAGTTCGGGGTGGTGATCAGATCTGACGGCAACCACGTGCTCGCGGACCGGCCGGCGGGAGGCGCCAGCTCGGACGGCGATACCTTCGATGTCGAACTGGACTTCGGCGCCGATGGGACGTGGCGATGGCGTCCGCCCTCCGAAGGTGGTGGGCGCGTGCCACTTCCGGGCCCACGCGAGACCACCCCGCTGTGGGCTGAGGGAATCTTCCAGCGTGACGGTGACGACCGCGAGCTGGTGTTCGCCCATACCTGGGCTGAGGTGTATCCGCATCACCTCGACTCGGCGCAGACAGCTAGACGAGTTCACTCATGAGTGACGATCGCGCCATTGACCAATCTGCTGGGAAGGGTGCCTTCGCCGAGAAACGGGAGCCGGAATGGACGAACAGCTAGTGAGCACAGGGTGTAGGGAACTTGATTTCTCCGTCTTCGAGGCGCTGGCGTGATGGCCGGGCCACTGCAAGGACTACGCGTCGTCGAACTCGCGGGAATCGGCCCGGGACCGCATGCTGCAATGGTGCTCGGCGATCTGGGAGCCGACGTCATACGCGTCGATCGACCCGTCAAGAACAGCCTGATCCCAGGCGATACCGGCCGCGACTCCATGTTGCGCAATCGGCGGGTCGTCGTCGCTGACCTCAAGACGGCGGAGGGTCGCGACCTCGTGCGCGCGCTCATCGGCAAGGCCGATGTCTTGATCGAGGGATTTCGACCCGGGGTGACCGAGCGGCTCGGTCTCGGCCCGCAAGATTGCGCCCAGATCAACCAGCGACTGATCTATGCCCGCATGACGGGCTGGGGCCAGACCGGTCCGCGGTCGCAGCAGGCCGGTCATGACATCAACTACATTTCACTCAACGGAGTACTTCACGCCATGGGGCGAGAGAACGGGCCGCCCGTGCCTCCGTTGAACCTGGTGGGTGACTTCGGCGGCGGGTCGATGTTCCTCGTCGTCGGCATCTTGGCCGCGCTGTGGGAGCGTGGGGTGTCGGGGCTGGGCCAAGTCGTCGACGCGGCGATGATCGACGGTTCCTCGGTGCTGGCTCAGATGATGTGGAGCATGCGCGCCCAAGGAATGTGGAATGACGAGCGAGGCACCAATCTGCTTGATACCGGTGCGCCCTACTACGACACCTACGAGACCGCTGATGGCAAACACGTTGCCGTAGGTGCGATCGAGCCGCAGTTCTACGCATTACTTCTCGAAGGCTTGGGGCTGGATCCCGCGACCTTGCCTGGTCAGAACGACAGGGGGCGCTGGCCGGAATTACGCTCGGCGCTGGCCAGAGCCTTCATCGCACACGACCGTGATCATTGGTCCGAGATCTTTGCAGCATCGGACGCCTGCGTTACGCCGGTGCTGAGTTTTGCCGAGGTGGAGATGGAACCGCACATAACAGACCGCGGTACGTTTTTCCACGCTCGTGTCGACGGGAACGATAACCTCGAGCCGATGCCGGCGCCCCGGTTTTCCCGCACGATCCCGCCTGAGCCCGCACCGCCCCCGGTCGACTCCGTTGATGTCGAGACCGTGTTGAGCGGGTGGACTGTGGTGGCTTAGCCAAACGGGAGCTTTTCTCCGACAGGCTCGGTTGGAGTGAATGTCGCAGGCAGATTCGTATACCCGTTGACCTGTCCCAGCGACGGGTACCGCTGCGCAGCCGCGAGATCGATTTTGAAGCCCGGCAAGCGACGTAGCGTCACCTTGAGGACTTCTTGAAACTGGACCCGGCCGAGGTTCGAACCGAGGCATCGGTGTGCACCCAACCCGAAGGCTTGGTGACGGTTGGGCCAGCGATCCAAGTCGACCTCGTCGGAATTTTCAAAAATGCTGTCGTCCTGATTCGCCGAACTCCACGAGAGGAGCAAACGATCACCCGGACACAGCCGTTGGCCACCCAACTCAGTCTCTGTCGTCACGGTGCGGGCCAGCGCAGGCGCCGGCGACACCCATCGGAGGAACTCCTCCGTTGCGCGCTTGAGCAGCTGTGGCTCATCAAGGAGCCTCTTCTGCTCGTCTGGGTGCTCGGATAGCCACACATACGTGTGAGACAACAGTCCGGTGCTGGTATCCACACCACCGATCAGCTGGAGGAAGCAGATCTTTAAGATCTCCTCCTCGGAGAGAAGCTCGCCGTCGATCTTCGACTGCAAGAGGAACGTCAGCAGATCATCCGCCGGATTATCGCGGCGGATTGCGAGCTCTTCCGACAGCCGTCCCATGACGCGGAATATTCCTTGAATGGCGCGGTCGTACATCTCCGAACCCGGTACAGCCCAGGAGATCTCGTGGAAGGGTGTCGCGACGTCCTCCCAATCGGCCAATGGCAGCCCAAGTAATTTCATGGTGAGCATCGCGGGTACGGGACTGGCCAAGTCGTTGACGAGATCGCAACTGCCGGACTCGCAGAACTTGTCGATCAGAGCATTGGCAACCTGCTGCAGAAACGGGCGCCACAGCTCGGCCGCCGAAGGTGAGAACTTCGGGTTGAGCAGGTCCCGATACTGGGTGAACCGCGGTGGGTCTACCTCAAGCGGTATCAGCTGCATTGGTGCCGACGGAATGGCAGTTCCCTTGTAGCCCTTGCGTTCTCCGGCCAAGTCGTTGTCCGACGAGAAGGTGTGGTCGTCGAGCGCTACCTTTTTGACGTCTTCATAACGTGAAACCACCCAGTAGCCACCGTGCGCCTCAGTCCAGGCGACGGGGCATTTTGTTCGCAGGTCCCTGGTCACCTCGCGCCAGTTGTCCGCGAAGGCCGCGGAGTGGTGGTCGAAGTCGATCGTCGGTCTATTGGCGAGGTCGTCAGTATCAGTCATTTTTTTCTCAATTCCCGTCACAGCAGGTTGACGTACACGTTTTTGGCCTGGGTGAATTCGCGAATGCCATCGAATCCGCCGAGGCGCCCCCACCCGCTTTGCTTGGCTCCGCCGAAGGGCACCGACGTCGGGATGCCGAGGAAGCCGTTGACCCACACCAACCCGACCTCTAACTGCTGTGCCACCGTGTGCGCACGCTTGATATTGGCGGTCTGGATGTAGGCGGCGAGTCCGAACGGGGAGTCGTTGGCAATGCGTACCGCGTCTTCCTCTGTGTCGAAGGGGATCACCGTGATGACGGGACCGAAGATTTCGTCGCGCGCCAGCGCTGAGGCGTTGTCGACGTCGGCGAATACGGTCGGGGCAATGAAGTACCCGTTGGCGAGCTCGCCGCCGAGACGCTCGCCGCCGGCGATGAGCCGAGTCCCGTCGCGCTTGGCGGTGTCGATCACGCGCATGATGCGGTCGGCTGATGTTTCGTTGATGACCGGCCCGAAGAAAGTCGAGGCGACGAGCGGATCGCCCACCTCGAGGGTGCCGAGAATGCCCTGGACGGTGGCCAGAACTTCTTCATAGACGGGCCGTTGCACAAGCACCCGGGTTCCATTGATGCAACCTTGACCGCTGCCCTGCATCCCCAGAATGGCCTGCATCGCGGCGCTGCCGAGGTCCGCGTCGGCAAAGACGATATTGGCGGACTTGCCGCCGAGCTCCAGTCCGACGGGTTTGAGTACGTCCTTCGCAGTGTCCAGGATGCGTTTCGCGGTGGCACCGCTGCCGGTGAAGTGAATTTTATCGATGCCTGGATGCGCGACCATTGCCTCGCCGCCCGCCGGTCCTGCTGTGACGATGTTGAGCACACCGGGAGGCAGGCCGGCCTCCAGCAACAGTTCACCGATTCGGATCACCGCGTACGGTGCGAGTTCCGGCGGTTTGAGCAGCACGCAGTTACCGGCTGCGAGTGCCGGCGCCAAGGTCATTCCCATCGCGTAGACCGGTCCGTTCCAGGGAATGATGATTCCGACGACGCCGTAGGGCACCAATGTTGCGTAGTCCAGAGCCGGTGCCGGCCAGGTGGGGATGACGTCGCCGACCAACTTGTCCGCCCACCCGGCGTAATAGGAGAAGGCATCCGCTGCTGCCGCCGGCCCGCCCATAGCCGCGAAGACCGGCATTCCGTTGTCCACCTGCGAGATGGCCACGAGTTCGTCGGAGTGTTCGCGCATCAACTGGGCCGCGCGGAGGAGGATCTCGCGGCGTTGGTCAGGGGTTGTTGCTCGCCACACCGGTAGGGCCGAGCGGGCGGCCCGGACGGCTAGGTCTATCTCGCGTTCGCCAGCCAGGGTGACGTCAGCGGTGCTCTCGCCGGTCGCACTGTAGACGTGAGCGAAGACCCCACCCGAACTGTCGTCGACCCGCTGGTCTCCTATCAGGAGCGCTGTGCTCGGTAGTAGTTCTAGCGGCGGGGCGATGAGTGCCACGGGACCTCACTTGGTGTCGGTGGACCAGGGAGCGGATTCGGCATCACGCTACCGCCCTGCGAGCATTCCTGACAAGACCGTCGATTATCTGGAAGGCGGTGGGTGCCATCCCGGAGGGCCGGCCATCCATGTCAGGATTCGCTAATGCCCAGAACATCTTCCCGGCCGCAGACCCAGGTCAGACGGAACGCCCCGGCGTCCGACGTGGGCACCAAGGGGCTCCGGACGAGAACTCGAATCCTGGCCGAGACCAGGCGGTTGCTGATGAAAAAGGGCTACGACGCCACGTCGATCACCGATATCACCGAGGCGAGCGGCATTCGTCGGGCATCCTTCTACACCTACTTTGTCAGCAAAGAAGACGTCCTCCTGACCCTGGGCCAGGATGCAAAAGATGCCGGTGTGGCCGCCGCGGAGGGCCTTCGAAGTCTTACCCCGGCGGCCACGATTGCCGACGTCGCCACCTGGGTCGCGGGGTACCTGGCATTCTGGGACGAACACGGCCCCTTCATCAACGCTGCATTTCAGGCCGCCTACGTGCATCAGGAACTGCGGCAGTGGAGCATTACCGCGGAGATGGAAGGCGCGAGGATAATGGGCCAGGCCCTGGTCAACCTGCGCGGTGGAAAGCACATACCGGGTGTGGATCCCCTGACTCAGGGACTCGCGATTCAGTCGATGCTGGAACGCTTCTGGTACCACTGGCGGGTGTCGGGGGCATCGGTCAAACAATCGACGATTTCGTTGAGCATCGCGCAGATCATCTGGGCGAGCGCGCACTCAGATATGCCACTTGTCTAACCGCCGAGGTACAGCAGGCTGAAAATGATCAGCCACAGCAAATCCACCAGATGCCAAAAACCGCAGCCGCTTTCGAACAGCTTTGTCGGCCGCCCGGGAGAACTGCCAGCTCGAACCGCGAGAAGTGCCAGTATCGCCAGTCCGCCGCACAACTGCATGAAATGTATGCCGGTGATGGTGAAGTAGTAGACGAAGAATTGGTTGGCCCCGCGGTATCCGGCCGCAATGAGCAACGACCACTCGACGACCTTCACGACGGCAAAGGCTGTGCCGAATCCGAGCGCAATGAGGAATGCGCCGCGGGCGTGGCGCCCACCCGCCCGCACGGCCTTCAGTCCGACCGCGACCATGAATGAACTCGTGAGAACCAGCAGCGTGTTCGACAGCGCCAAGCCTTGATAGAGAGCGTCCCGTGATTCGGCGAACACTTCGATATGTCGTTGACGGTCGATGGCGAATGAGATGAAGAAGGTCGTGAACATCGCGAGGTCCGCTGCGAACAACCCCCAGACCCAGGGTTCGCCCGGGACGCGCCGCCGCAGAGTGCCAGCGCTCGTCTGTTCGGCGGTGTCCTTGGTCACATCGCACCCTCCGCCGTGATTGACAACACTGTCGGTTTCTGGTTGGTTCAGCCTAGTGGCAGCGGCAGGCGCCTGGCCTTGCACCTGCGGTAAACGGTCGGAAACATGATGGAGGGGAACCTCGGTGGTGACGGAAGCGACCAACCCCGCAACAGCATTGACCGGTCGCCCGTCCAGCTACTCCAGGGTCATCGGAATCGCCGGCCCCCTCCTGGGCGCGATCGCGATGATGGTCGTTGTGCTTTACCTGGCGGGGCGCAGTGGCGGTACGCTTGCCGCCCCGGTGGGCGCACACGCTTGGGCAATCAGCGTCACCGTGATCGCGCTACTCATCCTCGGAATCGGTGTCGTTCAGTCGGTTCGCAATCGCGCCCTCAGTCGCATGCTGCTCATCGGAATCTCCACCGGTCTGCTCTTCTGGCAGGAAACCTACGGCGACTGGGCCACCTACCTGCTCTACAGCTCGGAGTTCGCCACATACTCTTGGCAGGACACCCGCTGGACAGCACCCGTCAAAGCCTGGTGGTTCATTCCGGGGTACGTCTTCTTCTACTCGACGTTCCTGTTCGCTCTGGAGAAGGCCTTCGACACCGTCAAACGTAGCTGGCCCGACTCGAATCCCTATGTCGTTACGACCGTCGTCTCGTTTCCGATGTTCTATGTCTTCGATCTCACCCTGGAGGGTGCAGCGCACGGATTCGGTTGGTGGCATTACCAATTTGCCTTCGGCCCGACGATTGCGGTGGGCGAGGGCCGATTCCCCCTGGTGTGGCCGGTGCTGGAGCAGGTGCCGT
>NZ_JBPCSX010000115.1:0-11038 GCF_051006775.1 Mycobacterium sp. | reverse complement strand
GTGGACCCGTGCCCGCCGACGCGGGGGGAAATCAGTAGTCGTTGTGCCCGCCTCAGAGCGACAATCCGGGGGTATGCGGGTTGGCCGGCATTGTCAGGGGCCGGTGCCACAGTGCGGGGATGAGTACCGAGATACCTCCGCGTCTGCTGCGCGGCACCGACCTGCGCTACATGCTCACCCGGCTGCTGCAGCTCAACGGTCCGGCCACCGTCGCCGAACTGATCGCGATGCTGAACGCCGAGGGCTTCACCGTTGTGGGCCGGCCGTCCAAGACCGTGTCGGACACTCTGCGGTGGGAAATGGCCCGAGGCCGGGTCTGGCGGATCGGCCGCGGCCGCTACCTGGCCGACGATGTGCCGCGCGGAACCGAGCACAGGATCATCAAGCGGGTCGGCCAGCTGCGCGACGAGGTGTTGTCGCTACGAGGCGGGCAGAGACTTATGTTCCGGGATTAGCGAGCGGGCCTGCGCGGGCGCGGCCGGGCCGGGGTCAGAGCCCGAGCTTGGCCTTGACGTCCTTGATGCTCGGGTTGGTCAGCGCTGACCCGTCGGCGAATTTCAGCGTCGGCACCGTCTGGTTACCGCCGTTGACGCCCATGACGAACTCGGCGGCGGCCGGGTCGTGCTCGATGTCCACCTCGGTGAACGTGATGCCGGCGGACTTCATGGCGATCTTCAGCCGCTGGCAGTAGCCGCACCACACCGTTGTGTACATGGTCACGTCACTCATGCGCGTCAACTTAGCCCACTGTCGGAGGTGACTGCCAAGATGGACGCCGTGAACCTGGGCCTGGACGACGAGCAGCGCGAGGCCGTGCTGGCCGCCCGCGGCCCGCTGTGCGTGCTGGCCGGGGCCGGCACCGGCAAGACCCGGACCATCACCCATCGCATCGCCCACCTGGTCGCCGAGGGTCACGTGGCCGCCGCCCAGGTGCTGGCGGTGACGTTCACCTCCCGGGCCGCCGGCGAGATGCGCACCAGGCTGCGGTCCATGGAGGTCGCCGGCGTGCAGGCCCTGACCTTTCACGCCGCCGCCCGCCGTCAGCTGCAGTACTTCTGGCCACGGGTGGTCGGCGACACCGGCTGGCAGCTGCTGGACAGCAAGTTCGCCGTGGTCGCCCAGGCCGCCAACCGGGCCCGGTTGCAGGTCTCCACCGATGACGTCCGCGATCTCGCCGGTGAGATCGAGTGGGCCAAGGCATCGCTGATCAGCCCCGAGGGGTACGCCGCCGCCGTCGCGCAGATCTCCCGCGACATCCCGCTGGACGCCGAGAAGGTCGCGACGGTCTACGCCGGCTACGAGAAGCTCAAGTCCAACCGCGACGGGATCACCCTGCTCGACTTCGACGACCTGCTGCTGCACACCGCCGCCGCCATCGAGAACGACCAGGCGGTGGCCGGGGAGTTCCGCGACCGCTACCGCTGCTTCGTCGTCGACGAGTATCAGGACGTCACCCCGCTACAGCAGCGGGTGCTGGCGGCCTGGCTCGGCGAGCGCGACGATCTCACCGTCGTCGGCGACGCCAACCAGACCATCTACTCCTTCACCGGCGCCTCACCGCGCTACCTGCTGGAGTTCTCCCGCACCTTCCCCGAGGCGGCCGTGGTGCGGCTGGAACGCGACTACCGCTCCACACCACAGGTGGTGTCGCTGGCCAATCGGGTGATCGCCGCCGCCCGCGGGCGGATGGCCGGCTCCAAACTGCACCTGATCGGCCAGCGCCCGCCCGGCCCGGAGCCGGTGTTCCGCGAACACCCCGACGAGGTCGCCGAGGCCACCGCGGTCGCCAAAGCCATCAAGGCCCTGATCGAGGCCGGCACGCCGGTCTCCGAGATCGCCATCCTCTACCGGATCAACGCCCAGTCCGAGGTGTACGAAGAGGCGCTCACCGCGGCCGGTGTGCCGTTCCAACTGCGCGGCGGGGAGGGCTTCTTCAGCCGCCAGGAGATCCGGCAGAGCTTGGTCGCGATGCAGCGGGCAGCCGACCGGGGTGTCGAGGGTCCGCTGGGCGAGCTGGTGCGAAACCTGTTGGAGCCGTTGGGTTTCGCCCCGGAGGCACCCACCGGCGCCAAGGCCCGGGAGCGCTGGGAGGCGTTGGTCGCCCTTGCCGAACTGGTCGACGAAGAGGTGGCCATCCGGCCGGATCTGGATCTGGCCTCGCTGGTGGCCGAACTGAAGGTGCGCGCCGACTCGCGGCACCCACCGACCGTGCAGGGTGTGACGCTGGCCTCACTGCACGCCGCCAAGGGTCTGGAGTGGGATGCGGTGTTCCTGGTCGGCCTGGCCGACGGCACCCTGCCGATCAGTCACGCCCTGTCCAAGGGCCCCGACAGCGAGGCCGTCGAAGAGGAACGCCGGCTGCTCTACGTCGGAATCACCAGGGCCCGATCACATCTCGAGCTCAGCTGGGCATTGGCCCGTGCGCCGGGCGGCCGGCAGGGCCGGCGGCCGTCCCGTTTCCTCAACGGCATCGCCCCCCAGGCACAGGTCGAGCCGGGTGCGCCGTCGAAGCCACGTCGCCAGCGTGGCGGTACCCCGCTCTGCCGGGTCTGCAATGCTGTGCTGACCACCGCTCCGTCGATCATGTTGCGCCGCTGTGAAAGCTGCTCGGTCGATATCGACGAGGAACTGCTGGCCCAGCTCAAGGAGTGGCGCCTGGCGACCTCGCGGGAGCTCAGCGTTCCGGCCTACGTGGTGTTCACCGACAACACCCTGATCGCCATCGCCGAGTCACTGCCCGACGATGAAGCAGCCTTGACCGCGATCCCGGGTATCGGCGCCCGCAAGCTCGAGCAGTTCGGCGCCGACGTACTGGAGTTGGTGCGGGCCCGCAGCTGAGTCAGGCCAGGCCGAGTTCGCGGGCCGCGGCGTTGGCGGCCCGCGCACCCGCCATCTGGCGCATCAGCAGCAGCCCGTCCAGGGTGGCAACGGCGGCCAGCGCCTGACTGCGTCGTTGCGCGGCGGTGCGCGCGGCGATCCGCGGCTCCAGCCAATCCACCCAGCCGCTCATCAGCAGCGGCGCCAGGGACGCATACGGTTCGCGCCCGGCGCTGGCCAGTCCGATGACTTCGAAGAACACCGCGAAGATCGGATCCGCCGCAGGTGTGGCGAGCATGGGCCAGGCCTGCCGCTGCAGATCCCGCACCGGCAGGGGAGAGTCGCCGAACGCACCGGCCAGCGTGGCCTGCAACCGTTCGCCGAGTGCACCGACGGCCGCGGTGATCAGCTCGGCCTTGGTGGGGAAGTAGTAGACAACCGTACGGTCGCTGATACCCAGCGCCGCCGCGACCGAGGCGAAGGTGAGCGATGCGATACCCGATGCCGCCACGATCTCGGCGGCTGCTGTCAGCAGATCCTCCCGAGAATGCTTGTAGCCCACAGCGCGATCGTATAGTTTGTAGTAACCACTACAAACGTCAGGAGTCAGTGATGTCAGAACGTGTCACCGGGTTCATCGTCGGTCTACTGATTGCACTGGGCTTCGCCATCGTCATCAGCCTGCTGCCCGCCTCGTTGTTCCTCGATACCCCCAGGCGCGTCGCGGTGTACGTGGTCTGCGCGCTGGCGGCTCCGCCCACTGTCTGGCTGCTGCAGGCGGTGGCCCGGCTGCGCGATCTCGATCAGCGGGAGACCTTCTTCTGGGCCATCGCCGGGGCCATGACCTTCGACTCGCTGGCCATCGGGTTCGCGCCGTCGCTGTACGGCCAGACCGGCCAGGCGCTGGCCTGGACCGCCTCGGCCCTGATCTTCGCCTTCGTGACGGCCATCATCGCCGGCCATCTGATGCTCGGGAAGGTGGCGTCGGCACCAGGGCGTTAGCATTGCGGCCGTGACGTGGTCGGACCGGGAACGCGAACTGCTCGCGGTCACGTTGCGTCTGCTGCAGGAACACGGCTACGAGCGGCTGACCCTCGACGAGGTCGCGGCCGCCGGTCGGGCCAGCAAGGCCACCATGTACCGGCGCTGGCCCACCAAAGCCGAACTGGTGCTGGCCGCGTTCATCGAAGGCATCAGCCAGGACGCCGTGCCGCCGGACACCGGCAGCCTGCGCGACGATCTCATCGCGATCGGGGACACCGTCTGCGCGCAGTCCAAGGAGCACGCCAGCACGCTGCGGGTCGTTCTCGGTGAGGTGTCGCGGGATCCGGCACTCAACGACGTCATGCAGGAGCAACTGTTCGATCAGCGCAGGGCGATGATGAAGCAGGTGGTCAAACGTGCGGTCGACCGCGGCGAGATCTGTCCCGACGTGGTCAACACCGAACTGTGGGACCTGCTGCCGGGCTACCTGATCTACCGCACGGTGATCCAGAATCGGCCGCCCACCCGCCGCACGGTCCGCACCCTCGTCGACGACATCATCATGCCCAGTCTCGCCCGGCCCGCCCGGTCCGGGACCTGAGGGTGCCAATGAGCGTCCGGTACCGTACCGTACTGCCGGTGGAGGCTGACCGGTGAAGCGCGCGTCGCTGCTATCGAGAATCGGCAGTAACTGGATGGTGTGGGTCGCCGTCGTGGTGGTCGCACTGGCCGGGTTCGCCGTCTACCGCCTGCACGGCGCCTTCGGCTCCGAAGACCTCTCCTCGACCCAGGGCGGGGCAGCCGATCAGATCGTGCCGTTCAACCCCAAACATGTCGTCCTCGAGGTGTTCGGTGATCCGGGTGCCACGGCGACCATCACCTACATGGACGTGCACGCCACACCGCAGCGGGTCGACAATGCCGTGCTGCCGTGGACCTATGACGATTCGACCACCACGCCGGCGGTACTGGTCAACATCCAGGCTCAGGGCGACGGCAGCACGCTGGGCTGCCGCATCACCATCGACGACGTGGTCAAGGTCGAGCGGATTTCGAACACCCCCAGCGCCTACACCTACTGTTTGGACAAATCCGGATGAGATTCGCAAAGATCGTCCGCAGACTCTGCATCCCGATCGCCATCATCTGGCTGGCCCTGGCCGCCTCCACCAACGCGTTGATCCCGCCGCTGGAAGAGATCGGCCGCATCCACAACGTCGCGCAGAGTTCCAAGGACTCGCCGTCGCTGATCGCCTCCAAGCGAGTCGGAACGGTATTCGGCGAGTACGACTCCGACAGCCTCGTCACGCTCGTGCTCGAAGGACAGGAGCCCCTCGGCGCCGAGGCCCACCGTTTCGGCGACGAGTTGGTGGCCCGCCTGCAGCAAAACGATCGCGTGCAGCACGTCCAGTACTTCTGGGGCGATCCGCTCACCGCCGCGGGTTCGCAGAGCAGCGACGGCAAGGCCGCTCTCATTCAGGTCTATCTGGTCGGCGACGCCGGAAGTAGTCAGGCCAACGAATCGGTCACCGCTGTCCGCAAGATCGTGGCCGACACTCCCGCGCCGGCCGGGGTCAAGGCGTATGTGAGCGGCCCGGCAGCACTGGTCGCCGACGAGTTCGCGGTGGGTGAGGGCAGCCACCTGAAGGTCACCGCGCTCACCTTCGGGGTGATCGCGATCATGCTGCTGATCGTCTACCGGTCCCTGACCACCATGTTCCTCACGCTCATGGCGGTCGCGATCCAGGTGGCCGCGGCCCGCGGCGTCGTCGCCTTCCTGGCGCACATCGGCGTCATCCCGCTGTCGACGTATGCGACCAACCTGCTGACGTTGCTCGTCGTCGCGGCCGGAACGGACTACGCGATCTTCCTGCTGGGCCGCTATCAGGAGGCGCGCCAGAGTGGTGAGGATCGGCAGGCCGCCTACTACACGATGTACCGCAGCACCGCGCACGTGATCATCGGCTCGGGCCTCACGGTCGCCGCCGCGGTGTTCTGTCTGCGGATCACCCGGACGCCGTACTTCCAGAGCCTGGGCATTCCGGCCGGCATCGGTGTTCTTGTCACCCTGGTGGGCTCGCTGACCCTGACGCCCGCAGTCATCACCATGGGCAGCCACATCGGGTTGTTCGACCCCAAGCGCGCCATGCGCACCCGCGGCTGGCGGCGCATCGGCACCGCCATCGTGCGCTGGCCCGGGCCCATCCTGCTGGCCTCGATCGCCGTCGCCCTCATCGGTCTGCTCGCGCTGCCCGGATACAGCACCTCCTACGACGCCCGCCACTACCAACCGGACTGGGCGCCGGCGAAGGTCGGCTACACCGCGGCCGAACGGCACTTCTCGGCGGCCCGGCTCAACCCCGAGGTGCTGATGGTCGAAACCGACCGCGATCTGCGCACCCCGGCGAACATGATCGTGCTCGAACGCATCGCCAAGGATGTCTTCCGCACCCCGGGTGTGGCGATGGTGCAGTCCATCACCCGGCCGCTGGGCACACCGCTGGACCACACCTCGCTGGGTTTCCAGATGAGCGTGCAGAGTTCGAGTCAGATCGAGAGCCTGCCGTTCCAGCAGGCCCGGGCCGACGATCTGCTCAAGCAGCTCAGCGAGATCAACACCTCCATCGACCTGCTCAAGCGGCAGTACGCCGCGCAGACGGAGCTCAGCAACGCCACCGACGAGCAGACCGCGGTGTTCCACGAGACCGTCGACACCATGAATGACCTGCGCGACAAGATCGCCAACGTCGACGACTACTTCCGGCCGTTCCGCAATTACCTCTACTGGGAACCGCACTGCTATGACATCCCGATCTGTGCGGCCGGACGTTCGCTGTTCGACTCGCTCGACGGTATCGACAAGCTGACCAACCAGTTCGAATCCATCACGACCGCGCTGGACAAGCTGACCGAGGTGCAGCCGAGGATCCTCGCACTGTTCCCAGAGCAGATCGCCAGCCAGGAACGCAATAAGGCGTTGGTGGAGAACAACTACGCCACCCAGTCGGGTTTGTTCGCGCAGTCGGCGGAGGCCCTGAAGAACTCCGACGCGATGGGCAAGGCCTTCGACGAGGCCAAGGACGACAGCACGTTCTACGTGCCGCCGGAGGTGTTCGACAACTCCGAGTTCAAGCGCGGTATGAAGCTGTTCCTGTCCCCGGACGGCAAGGCCGCGCGGATGATCATCACCCACGACGGTGATCCGGCGACAACAGAGGGCATTTCGCATATCGACCCGATCCGGCAGTCCGCGGAGGAGGCGCTCAAGGGCACCCCGCTGGCCGGCTCGAAGATCTACATCGCCGGCACCGCGTCGGGGTTCAAGGACGCCCGCGACATGGCCAACTACGACCTGATGATCGTCGTCATCGCCGCGGCCAGCCTGATCCTGCTGATCATGATCTTCGTCACCCACAGCTTGGTGGCCGCACTGGTGATCGTCGGCACGGTGGTGCTGTCGCTGGGCGCCTCGTTCGGGCTGTCGGTACTGATCTGGCAGCACCTGCTGGGTATTCAGCTGTACTGGATCGTGCTGGCGCTGGCCATCATCATCCTGTTGGCGGTGGGATCGGACTACAACCTGCTGGTGATATCCCGGTTCAAAGAGGAGATCGGCGCGGGCCTCAACACCGGTCTGATCCGGACCATGGCCGGGACCGGCTCGGTGGTGACCGCCGCCGGCCTGGTGTTCGCGTTCACCATGTGCGGGTTCATCTTCGGCGAACTGATGGTCCTGGGTCAGATCGGTACGACCATCGGCATCGGCCTGATCTTCGACACCCTGATCGTGCGGTCGTTCATGACGCCGTCGATCGCCGCACTGCTGGGCCGCTGGTTCTGGTGGCCGCTGAATGTCCGGCCGCGCCCGGCCAGCACGATGCTGCGCCCCTACGGCACCCGTCCGAGTGTGCGGGAGCTGCTACACCTCGATGAGGACGGTGATGAGAATGACGGATCCGTACGCGACGGCTCAGGACCTCGGGCTGATGCAGGGGTTCCCCCCACCGCCGGGTAAGCGCGTCGACCGCTCCAACGCCCTGATGACCGGGCCCTTCAACCGGTGGGCCTACCTGCACATGCGGACCATCTTCCCGTCGGCGCCGCTGCGCACCAGTGCTGCGCCGCGGCCGATCCCGTTCGCCATCAACACTGCTATCACGCGCCTCGAGGTGGCCCGCCCCGACGGCAGCGTCACCGACTTCGCGACGTTTTTGCGCGAGACCTACACCGACTCGTTCCTCGTCGTGACGCCCGAGCGGCTGGTCTACGAGCACTACGGCAACGCAATGAACGCCGCCCAGCCACACCAGATGATGTCGTGCACCAAATCCTTCGCCGGGTTGTTCGCATTGATGGCGGGTCTTGACGAGAGCGGCCGGGTCACCGATGTGGTTCCCGAGTTGAGCGTCGCCTCGGCGTTCGCCGACGCCACCATCGGCCAGGTGCTCGACATGGTCAACTCGATGAACTTCAACGAGGACTACGCCGACCCGCGCTCCGATATCGGCCGCTACGTTGCAGCACTGGGCTGGATGGATGACACCACCGGAACCGCGGCCGACAGCCTGTACGACTTTCTGCTCACGCTGCCGATCGACCCGGCGCACGCCCACGGCGAGATCTTCCACTATCAGACGCCCAAGACCGATGTGCTGAACTGGATCACCAACCGCGCCACCGGAAAAACGTTCCAGGACAACATGTCCGACGTGCTGTGGACCCGGTTGGGCACCGAGGCCGAGGCCTATGTGCTGCTGGACCGGTGCGGCACGCTGGTGGCCGGCGGGGGACTCAACGCCGCACCGCGCGATCTGGCCCGCTTCGCCATGATGATGCTCAACGGCGGCAGCGTCGACGGCGAGCAGATCGTGGCGCCGGCCATCATCGAGACCCTGGAGCGTGGCGGTGACCGGGAGGCCTTCGCCAACGGGCCCGCAGCCGTCGGCTACATGGCCACCGACTGGAGCTACCGCGCGCAGTGGTGGATCCGGCACACCCCGAATCGTGAGGCCATCACCGCCATCGGGGTGCACGGCCAGTGGATCTACATCGACCGGGCGCGGCAGGTGGCGATCGTCAAACAATCCTCGCAACCGGTGTCCTCGGACCCGGTGGCCGACGAATTCATCCTCAACGCCTTCGACGCGGTCATCGACCACCTGAATTAATTCAGTTGTGCGCCTGCCGCACCGCCGGTTAGTCTCTGATCCATGTTCGCAACCGCAGCACATCACGCCGCCGCTCACCCGTCCGGGGACTGGAGCGTCTTCTAGCTGTACGCGAGAGACCACAGGCCACGGACGAAAGTCCGTGGCCTTTTTTGTTGTCCAATCCGGGAAGAGAGACCCGCATGACGCCGTGTAGGCGCGAACCCGACCTGTGGTTCGCCGAGGAGCCCGCCGATCTCGAGCGGGCCAAATCGCTGTGCGCCGGCTGCCCGATCCGCCGGCAGTGCCTGGCCGCCGCCCTGGACCGCGCCGAACCCTGGGGTGTCTGGGGCGGGGAGATCCTGGACCGCGGTGCGGTGCTGGTGCGCAAGCGTCCGCGCGGACGGCCGCGCAAGGTCGCGGCGTAGTTGGGGGGCTAGTCCGGTCGCGGCCCAGTCCGGGAGGGAAGCACCTATGGTGGTGCCCGCCTCAGAGCGACAAATGGGGGCGGGGCGACACGGGAAGGGGGTCACCCCTTCCGCACTCAACGCCCGCACCCACCTCCTGCACCGGATTGTCGCTCCGAGGCGGGCACCAAGACAATTGCGCCTAGCGCGGGCCGATTCCGACCGGGCCCACCGGACCCACGACCGGGCCGACGCCGCCGACGCCCACCGGGCCGGCCGGTCCGACGACCGGGCCGACGCCACCGACGCCCACCGGACCTGCGGGGCCGAGCACCGGGTTGGGCGCGTTGACGCACTGCTCAATCTCGAAATCCCAGTACCAGCCGACGGGGCAATCGGCCTGGAGGGTGACCTCGGCGGGTGCGGAGGCCAGGATGGCCAGCGGCGCGAACGCCGACGCGATAGCGAACATCCAGAAACGTGTCATGACCCACCTGTCGCGGGTAAGCCCGAAAGCGTTACGCCGGCTCGGCGAAGCCCGGGATCAGCTCTTCGGCCATCTCCCGCACCGGAACATGGCAGTTCAGCTGGCAGGAGATCGCCACCGTGGAGGCGATCACCCGCAGCGGGATGGCCAGCTCGGGCGGCAGGCCCATCTGGCGGGCCATCTTCAGCTGCTGCGGGGCGTTGGCCATATTGGACTGCGCATGCTTCTGCAACCACTTGCGGGTGTAGTGGAACACCGGCACCTGCAGCGGCTCGACGTACTGGGCCAGCATCTCGTCGACCGACTCCAGCTCGATCTCCTCGCCCGGCCGGATGAAGCCCACCTGCGCCATCGTCGGCAACAGGTCCTCGTAGTTCTTGTCCAGGGCCAGCCGGATCATCCGGCCCATCTCGATCGGCAGGCCGTCGGGCAGCGGCGCCACCGCGCCGAAGTCGATCACCGTCATCCGGCCGTCGGGCAGCATCATGAAGTTTCCGGGGTGCGCGTCACCGTGCATCATGTGAACCCGGGCCGGCGCATCGAAGGTCAGCTCGAAAAGCCTTGTGCCGCACATGTCCCGCTCGTCGGGCGTGCCCTTGCGGATGATCTCCGCCATCGACTTGCCTTCGACCCACTCGGAGACGACGACCTTCGGCGAGCTGCCGACCACATGCGGCACCACGAAGTGCGGATGGCCCTCGTACCCCTTGGCGAACGCGCGTTGGTTATTGGCTTCGAGCCGGTAGTCCAGCTCCATCTCGGTGCGCTCGACGAGCTCGTCGACCACACCCTGCACGTCGGCTCCGGGCGTCAGCTGCTTGAGCACCGAGGTCAGCCGGCGCATGGTCTTCAGGTCGGCGCGCAGCGCCTCATCAGCGCCGGGGTACTGGATCTTGACGGCCACCTCGCGGCCGTCGGCCCAGACCCCCTTGTGCACCTGGCCGATCGACGCCGATGCCACCGGATCGTCGTCGAAGGAGGCGAACCGCTCGCGCCACTTGGTGCCCAGCTGAGCGTCGAGCACCCGGTGCACGGTGGGCGCCGTCCTCGGCGGGGCGTCCTTCTGCAGTTTGGTCAGCGCCTCGCGGTAGGGCTCGCCGAACTCCTCGGGGATGGCGGCCTCGAGCACCGACAGCGCCTGGCCCACCTTCATGGCCCCGCCCTTGAGCTCACCGAGCACGGAGAACAGCTGATTC
>NZ_JBPCSX010000114.1:0-4274 GCF_051006775.1 Mycobacterium sp. | reverse complement strand
GGGTACTGCGTTTGGGTACGGCCCCAAAAATCGTGCACTTCTCAACGAAAAAATCGCTTCTACCTGCGTCGGGCTGACAGGATTTGAACCTGCGACCACTTGACCCCCAGTCAAGTGCGCTACCAAGCTGCGCCACAGCCCGCCGCCACCCGCCGGAGCGTGCAGCAGTTGCAGAGCCTACCGCAGCCCCAACGGTCACACGTGCAGCAGCCGATAGAGCCCGATCAGCCCGACCACCACGATCACCGCCCGCAAGGCCGTCGGCGACAACCGTCGCCCGTAGTGGGCCCCGAGCCAGCCGCCGAACAGTGAGCCCACCGCGATCAGTCCGGCCGCCGTCCAGCTGATCCGGTCGAAGGCCACCAGCGTGTACGCCACCGCAGCGACGATGTTGACCAACAGTGACAGCAGGTTCTTGGCCGCATTCATCCGCTGGATGTCCTCGGGCAGCAGCGCGCCCATCACGCCGATAAGCAGGATCCCCTGGGCAGCGGTGAAGTAGCCGCCATAGATACCCACCGCGAATGTGCCGGCAACCAGGGCCGTCATACGCGCCGCCGAGACGTGGTCCACCGACCGGCCGGCCTCCTCGGCCCGTCGACGCGCGAACGCCTGGATCCGCGGACCGAGCACCACCAGGATCAGCGCCCCGACCAGCAGCACCGGAACGACCTGGACGAAGACCCTCTCCGGCAGATGTAGCAGCAGGTACGCACCGATCGCGGCCCCGGTCAGCGAAGCCGGGATCTGCCAGCGCAACCGATTCCACTGCCCGGCAAGTTCGGCTCGATAACCGAGCGTGCCCGATACCCCGCCGGCCACCAGTCCGACGGCGTTGGACATGGTGGCGGTCACCGGCGGGAATCCGAGCGTCACCAGAGTCGGGAAGGTGATCAGAGTGCCTGAGCCAACGAGTGAGTTGATTGCGCCCGCGCCGATGCCTGCCACGGCGATCAGCAACATGTGGGCGACGGACACTTCGGAACCCTAACCGGGGCAGACGTCCGATCGAATTCTGTCAGTGGGCTCCCATAGTATTCGAACATGCTTTCGACTCCGGTACGGGAGGTCTTCACCGCACTCGACGCCGCGGTGCAGGCCCTCGGCGCCCTCGATTGGGACCGCATGCCGGCGGCGGAACGCCTCGACGCCCTCGAAAAACTCGAGACCGCACGGCGTCTCCAAACCACGTGCTCGCACGATATCGCCGGCTCACTGGACCGCAACGACGACGGCGAGATCGGCCCGATTCTCTACCGGGTCATCGCCGACGTACTTCGCATCAGTCCCACCGAGTCCCGTCGTCGCCTCCGTGATGCAGCACAACTGCATCCACGCACCACACTCACCGGGCAGCCGATGCCTCCCGAACTCCCCGCGACTGCAAAGGCCTGGGACGCTGGCCAACTCAGCATCGAACACCTGAAGGTGATCCAGAAGTTCATCCGGGATCTACCCGGGCATGTCGCACCCGCCCAGGTCGAAAAGGCCGAGGCGTTCCTCGCTGAGAAGGCCACCGAGTTGCGGCCCGATCAGTTGGAGAGGGCCGCTGACCGGTTGGCCGTGACGATCAACCCCGATGGCAAGTTCAGCGATCAGGATCGCGCCCTGCGCCGCGGGTTCGCCTGGTGCGGAGGTCAGCGCCCAGATGGCATGAGCATCGCCAAGTTGGTTGCCACTCCGGAACTGCGCGCTCTCCTCGAGGCTTGGTGCGCGAAGTTCGCTGCGCCGGGGATGTGCAATCCGGAGGAGCAGAATCCCACTGTCACAGGCGAACCCACCCCCGACGTCGTCAACCGGGATTCCCGAAGCCTGGCCCAGCGCCAGCACGACGCCATCGGTGCTCTGCTGCGCGGGCAGCTCGGCGATCCAAAACTCGGCCGGCACAACGGTCTGCCCGTCACCGTGATCGTGTCAGCCAGCCTCGAACAATTGCAGACCGGCGCTGGGCATGCGGTCACCGGCGGCGGCACCCTGCTACCGATGCGCGACCTGATCAGCATGGCGTCACACGCTTACCACTACCTCTGCGTGTACGAATCCCACACCCGGCGCCCGCTCTACCTCGGCCGAACCAAACGCATCGCCACCGGCGACCAGCGTCTGGTCCTGCACGCACTCGAACGTGGCTGCACGGCACCCGGCTGTGACGTCCCGGCCTATCGGGCCGAGGTCCACCACATCGACGAGTGGGCCGACGGCGGCCTCACCGATATCGACAAACTCACCCTGGCCTGCTTCGCAGACCACCCGCTGATCAAACGCGGTGGCTGGCGGACCCGGAAGCGCAAAGACGGTAGGACCGAATGGATACCACCGCCCCATATCCCGCTGCGCGGCGGCACCAATGACTTCCACCATCCCGAGCGGTACCTGTCGAGGTATGACGACGGGGAATCCGACGATCAGGCATCTGCGGGCTAGCGGGGCACAGCGAGCGCGGAAAGATCAGCGCCCCTTGGGCTTCCGCTTCTCGCGCACCCGAACATTGATCCGGATCGGGGAACCTTCGAACCCGAAGGTCTCCCGCAGTCTCCGCTCCAGGAAGCGCCGGTATCCCGCCTCCAGAAACCCACTGGTGAACAACACAAAGGTCGGTGGGCGCGAGGTCGCCTGGGTGGCGAACAGGATTCGCGGCAGCTTGCCCCCGCGCACCGGGGGCGGCGTGGCGGCGACGACTTCCTTGAGCCAGTTGTTGAGCTGCCCGGTGGAGATGCGCGCATCCCAGGATGCCAGGGCGGTCTCCATGGCCGGCACCAGTTTCTGCACCGCCCGGCCGGTCATCGCCGAGATGTTCACCCGCGGCGCCCACTGCAGCTGGTTCAACTGCAGATCGATCTCCCGGTCCAGCAGGAACCGCCGGTCCTCGTCGACCAGATCCCATTTGTTGAAGGCCAGCACCAGCGCGCGGCCTGCCTCGATCACCATCGACAGCACCCGCTGGTCCTGCTCGGTGATCGGCTGCGAACCGTCGATCAGGACGACGCACACCTCGGCGGCGTCGATCGCGCTGTGCGTGCGCACCGACGCGTAGAACTCATGACCGCTGGCCTGCCCGACCTTGCGCCGCAGACCCGCGGTGTCGACGAAACGCCATATCCGGCCGTCCAATTCGATCAGCGAGTCCACCGGGTCAACGGTGGTGCCGGCGACATCGTGCACTACCGACCGCTCCGAACCGGCCAGCCGGTTGAGCAGTGAACTCTTGCCGACGTTGGGCTTGCCCACCAGGGCCACCCGTCGCGGTCCCCCACTGGTTCCCGCGGTCTCGGACACCTCGGGCAACGCCTCAAGCACATCGTCGAGAAGATCAGCGACACCGCGACCGTGGATCGCGCTGATCGGGTGCGGCTGCCCCAGGCCCAACGACCACAGCGCAGCCGCGTCGGACTCGCCCTTCTCGTTGTCGACCTTGTTGGCGGCCAGGAACACCGGCTTGCCAGCACGTTTGAGGATGCGGGCGGCAGCCTCGTCGGCGGTGGTGGCACCGACGACGGCATCGACCACCAGGATGATCGCATCGGCGGTTTGCATCGCGATCGAGGCCTGCTCGGCGACCTTCTGCTGCAAACCCTTGGCGTCGGGCTCCCAGCCACCGGTGTCCTGCACCATGAAGCGCCGACCGGTCCACTGCGCGTCATAGGACACCCGGTCGCGGGTCACACCGGGTAGGTCCTGCACGACGGCCTCGCGCCGGCCCAGGATCCGGTTGACCAGAGTCGATTTCCCGACGTTGGGCCTTCCGACGATCGCCACCACCGGCGGCGGTCCGCCGGATTCGTCCTCGCCGTCGGTCAGCGGGTCCTCGCCGAACTCCCACTCGCTCTCGTCTTCCCAGGTGCCGTCTTCGGTCATCGCGCCGCCCCCGTTCGTTGGTCGACAAGCTCGCACAGCCGGGCGATCACCTCGGCCTGAGACATATCGCTGGTGTCGACGATCACCGCGTCCTCGGCCGCACGCAATGGCGAGACGGAGCGGGTGGAATCCAGATGGTCCCGGCGCATCACATCGGCCAGCACCGTGTCGTAGTCATCGGGCAGACCGGCGGCGATGTTCTGATCGTTGCGGCGCCGGGCCCGGGTCTCCGGCGATGCGGTCAGGAAGACCTTCACATCCGCGTCGGGTAGCACCACCGTGCCGATATCGCGGCCCTCCACGACAACATTCTCCGGGCCGGCCGCCAGTTCGCGCTGTAACCGCACCAACCGCTCCCGGACCGCCGGAACCGCAGAGACCGCCGACACCGCTCGCGTCACATCGTCGCCGCGGATCGC
>NZ_JBPCSX010000113.1:0-12533 GCF_051006775.1 Mycobacterium sp. | reverse complement strand
ACCAGCCGGCGCAGCAGGGCCTTCTCCGCGACGATGCCGGCGTAGTAACCGGCGTTGGCCGCGGTGGGCACGGTGGAGATCAGCGTGTGCAGGTAAGGCGCTCCGCCGATCCGGCGCAATAGACCTCGGCGATCCAACTCGGCGGCCACCGTGACGGCGTCGGCGGGCTCACCGCGGCCGTAGAGGTCAAGGATCGAGTCGTAGACGTTCTGATGAGCCGGGCGGTAGAAGTCGCCGGGACGCAGCCGCTCGAGAACGTCGGCGATCGCGTCCTTGCTGAGCAGCATTCCGCCGAGCACCGATTGTTCAGCGGCCAGGTCCTGCGGGGGCTGGCGACCGAATTCCTCTGCGCGGGGGGACGAGTCCGTCCCCTGCTGTCCGAGATCGTCTACGACCGCCATCGGGCTGCCCCACCTCCTCTCGACTGGTCCATCCGCCGCATCGAACCCACGTTCGATCCAACAGGTTCACGGTAAGTCGGAGCACTGACACGATCGTGCGATCGTGTCCCCCGCCCGTGCTGCCGAGGGGCAACGCTAGACGTTGCTGGCGCTGCCACAAACCACGCCTGTTAAGCAATCTGTTAGTGGCCTGTGCATAGGTACCGGCAAGCGTGTTGGCGGGTTGGGGATAACCTGTGGATCGCTGTGTAATTGCAGATCGTTTTTGCACGTAAACCCAGATTAACCGGCATCCACCGCTGTGCATGGCAAGTGGATCGGCGTGTCGGCCGAGGTGGCCGTTCCGGGCGTGTTGCATTGCGGTTGCCAAAGCAACGAGTTAACGGGTGGTTACGTTAACTACCGTCACACTGGCACACCCCATTCGCTGGGAAAGAAAAAATTCCCCGGCGACGGCCTGGGCCGTCACCGGGGAATTTCCGGGTTCGTCGGGGCCTATTGGCCGACTACCTCCAAGGTCACCTTCACGTCCACCTCGGGGTGCAGGTGCACCTCGACGGTGTGTGTGCCGGTCTCCTTGATGTGGGCCTTGGGCAGGTGCACCGAACGCTTGTCGATGCTCGGGCCACCGGCCTTCTTGATCGCCACGGCGACGTCGTTGGCGGTCACCGAGCCGAACAGCTTGCCCGCGTTGCCCGCGGTCTTGGCCGACAGCGAGATGGGCCCCAGCGCAACGATGGCGGCCTTGATCTCGTCGGCGTGCTCACGGTCGTGCACCCGCTTGGCGTCACGGGCCCGGCGGATCTCATCAGCCTGCTTCTGCGCGCCTCGGGTGGCCACGATGGCCAAACCGCGCGGTAGCAGGAAGTTGCGTCCGTATCCGTCCTTGACCTCGACGGCGTCGCCGGCAGCTCCCAGATGGTCGACCTCAGCGGTCAGAATCAGCTTCATCTTCTCGCTCCTGCTCTACCGCGTCGCCGAGGTGAACGGCAGCAAGGCGACCTCACGGGCGTTCTTGACGGCGATGGCGATGTCGCGCTGATGCTGCACGCAGTTACCCGTGACCCGGCGGGCGCGGATCTTGCCGCGCTCGCTGATGTAGGTGCGCAGCAGCGAGGTGTCCTTGTAGTCGATGTTCTGCAACTTGCCCTTCTTGGAGCAGAACACGCACTTGCGGGTCTTGATCGGCTTGTCCGGAAGCGGACGCCGCTTGGTGGGTTTGGCTTTAGCCATCTTGTGATCTCTTTCGTTCTCGTACCGCGCGCTGAGCGCGCGTTGGTTGTGTCAGAAGGGCGGTTCGTCGTCACTGCCGCCGAACGAACCCGAAGCCGGGGCGCTGCCCCAGGGGTCTTCCGCGGATTCCTTTGCCGCAGGCCGGTTTCCGCCACCGCCGCCGCCGGAGCCGGCACCGAAGCCACCGCCACCACCGCCGCCGCGAGAGGCTTTGTTAACCTTCGCGGTTGCGTAGCGCAGCGAGGGCCCGATCTCGTCGACCTCGAGCTCCATGACGGTGCGCTTCTCGCCCTCTTTGGTCTCGAAGGACCGTTGCTTGAGACGGCCGGTCACGACGACACGTGAGCCCCGGGTGAGGCTCTCGGCGACGTTCTCGGCCGCCTCCCGCCAGATGCTGCAGCGGAGGAACAGCGCTTCGCCGTCCTTCCACTCATTGCTCTGGCGGTCGAAGGTACGCGGGGTGGACGCCACCGTGAAGTTGGCGACGGCCGCACCGGCCGGCGTGAAGCGCAGTTCGGGGTCGGCGGTCAGATTTCCGACGACGGTGATGGTCGTTTCACCGGCCACGGTTTCCTCCTGACATTTGGCGTCCTCCTGGACTTGGCGAGCGGATGTGGATGCGAGCCTACGTAGGGGCTCCGACGCTTCGCGGCAGTTCTAGTGCTTGTCGGTCCGCATCACCTTGGTCCGCAGCACCGACTCGTTCAGGTTGAGCTGACGGTCGAGCTCGGACACGGTGGCCGGAAGTGCCTTGACGTCGACGACGGCGTAGATGCCCTCGGCGTGCTTGGCGATCTCGTAGGCCAGTCTGCGTCGGCCCCAGATATCGACCTTGTCGACCGAACCGCCGTCACTGCGGATCACGTTGAGAAACGTGTCCAGGGACGGGGCTACGGTGCGCTCGTCGAGAGTGGGGTCGAGAATGACCATGATTTCGTATGGACGCATGGAAACCTCATCACCTCCTATGGTCGTCGCGGCCACACCCGATTGGTGTGACAGGAGGGTCGCCTGCGTCGGCAACCGGCTCAGGCTACCGCAGGGCGGCCTGATCAGGGAAATCAGTCCCGCTGAGCGGAGTACTCCCGGGCCAGCTCCACTATCTGCGCGGACGCTGTGGCCAGACTTCCCGAGTTGAACGGAGGCTGCGGGTCGTATTCGATCATCAGCTGGCTGGCCTCGGCGGCCTGCCGGTCGACGAGCAGTTCAACCAGTCGCAGCGCCATGTCGATACCGCTGGACACCCCTGCCGCGGTGATGATCCGCTCCGGTAGGTGCTCAACCACCCGATCCTCGGTGTAGACGGCGCCCAGTGACGCCAGGATGTCCCGGGTAGACCAGTGCGTGGTGGCGGTCAGCCCGTCGAGCAGGCCGGCAGCGGCGAGCACCAGACTGCCGGTGCACACCGACGTGGTGAACAGCGTCTGCCGGTGCACGGCGCGCACCCAGTCCAGGATCTCCGCGTCCTTGATCAGTGCCCGGGTGCCCACCCCGCCTGGAATCACCACCACGTCGGGCTCGGTCACCTCCTCGAAGGTGGCGTCGCAGATCAGCCCGAGCATCCCGTTGTCGGTGCGGATCTCGCCGCACCGGTGGCCCACGAAGACCACATCGATGGACGGGATCCGCTGCAGCACCTCATAGGGGCCGATGGAGTCCAGCGCGGTGGTCCGCGGAAAGAGGGCGATCGCGACCTGCATCGAATTTCTCCTTTATCGGGGGCGCACCCGCGCCGCGTGGCCTCAGTGCTGCGGGCCAGCGGGCGGGAAAGTTGTCGGGGGCCCGGTCAGGGGCATTGTCGAACACCCCGCCGGCGGGGTCATCGACACCGTGCCGGCGGACCAGGTCCTCTGCGGGACGGTAGATCTGGCGGATCACCAATGCGATCAGCACCAGCACCGCGATATCGCGCAGCAAAACGGTCGCGGTGAACCACTGCTCGGGAAGGCCCTTGTTCTGCTCGCCGTAGAGGTAGAGCATCCGGGGCACCCACACCAGCGCATCAATGGTCATCCACACCAGCAGGATTCGCCGATGCGGCAGCGCGAGCACCGCCAGTGGCACCAGCCACAGCGAGAACTGCGGGCTCCACACCTTGTTGTACAACAGGAATGCCGCGACCACCAGGAAGACCAGCTGCGTCAGCCGGGGACGGCGCGGGGCGGTAAGCGCGATGTAACTGATTGCGGCACAGCACAACAGGAAGGCGGCGGCGACGACGGTGTTGAGCAGGATCGGCGGCTGCCAGAATCCGAGACCGGAGTCGAAACCCTTCCAGTCGGTGAACGACTTGACGACGTTGTACAGCGAGTCCATGTCGTCGCCGCGGCGGCTGTTGAGGCGGAAGAACTCCGACCAGCCTCGCGGGTAACTGACTGCCACCGGCAGATTGATCAGCAGCCACGTCGCTACGGTCACCAATGCGGTGCGAACCGCATCACGCAACCGGCCGGTGCGCAGGCCGAGAAGGAACAGCGGGAGCAACAGCAGCACCGGGTACAGCTTGGCCGCGACGCCGAGCCCGATCAGCAGCCCGGCCAGCGCCGGTCGCCGTCGAGCCCAGGCCAGCAGTCCCCCGACCGCCAAACCCGTTGCCAGCGCGTCGAAGTTGGTGAAGATCTGGAAGATCAGGATCGGTGATGCGGCCACCAGTGCGGCGTCCCAGATTCGCCGGCCGGCGAGCATCGCGGTCGCCCACACGGTCGCCAGCCAGGCCAGCGCCAAACCGAATGCCGCGATGTTGAAGAACATCACCACCTCGGCGACACCGCTGAGTGTGTTGCTCCCGGTGGCCTTCGCGACCGCGGTGTAGGTCTTCGCCAACGCCATCGACAGGTACTGGTAGACCCCGGTGAGCACGGGGTACTCCATGTAGCGGACCGCGGTCGTGCCGTCGTACTGAGTCTTCACCTGGCCCTTGGAGTCGGTCTCCAGCCAGCTCGACTTGTACGGAAACTTGCCCTGGCTCAACAACTCCGCGCCATACAGCGGCACGGTGTCGGAGTAGCACAGCTCGTAGTAGGCGCGCTGGTTCTGCCAGTTGGCCACCCGCTGCTCGGGGGTTCCGCTGCCGATGGTCTGCAGGCAGGGCGACTTGGTGGACCAGCCCAGGGCGAGGAACACCAGCGCGATGAGGAACATCACCCGCAGCGGGGTGAACACCCGGGTGCGGCCGATCAGGGCGTGGCGACCGACTGGCCCGCCGACGACCTCCGAGAATGCCGCCGCCATCGCGTCGGTGCGACTGGGCAGATCGCGCTCGCCATCGCTGCGCAGATCCTCGGCGAGCGGCGCCGGAGAAACGGTCGACCGGGTGTGGTCCGACGCCGGGGAGTCGACCAGGCGGGTCACGGTGCCGGCGGCGCTGCCGGAACAGGTTCAGGCGGCGGAAGCGGGGCGGGTTCCGGTGGTGGCGGCGGCCCGAACGGCCCCGGGTCCCCCGGTGGCGGTGGCGGGCCCAGCGGGATGGTGACACCCGGCAGGATCTCGATGCCACCGGGCGGCGGTGGCGGGAGTGGAACCCCGGTGTCCGGCGTCGGCGGGGGCGGGGGTGGGGGCGGCGGTGCCGGCACCCCGGCGTAACCGCCCACCTCGGTGGGGGTGGGGAACGATTCGAAATCGGAGCCCCGCAACGCCCCGTCCATGGTCGCCTTCCAGATGTCGGCCGGTAGGCCGGAGCCGTAGACCGAGCCGCCCCAACTGTTCACCAGGGGTTTGTCACCCTTGACCGTGCCCACCCAGACCGCCGTGGACAACTGCGGGGTGAAGCCGACCATCCAGGCGTCCCGGTTGGCGCCGGTGTCACCGAGTTGATGGGTGCCGGTCTTGGCCGCCGCCGGGCGCCCGCCGGCCAGGGTGTGTCCGTTGGACCATCCGGGAATCGGTTGCATGGCCGCGATGACGTTATCGGCCACCGCCTTCTCGATGCGGCGTTCGCCGGCGTTGTCCTCGTTGGTGACGTCGAAGAGCACCTCGCCGTCGGCGTTGACGACCTTCTGCACGAAGTGCGGCCGGTGGTAGATGCCCGAGGCTGCGATGGTCGCGTAGGCAGAAGCCATGTCGATGACGCGCGTCTCGTACTTACCGAGCACCACACCCGGTGCGGCCGGACCACCCAAACCGTCCTCGGACAGGGTGTGCTCCACGCCCGGGAAACTCTCCGGAACGCCGGCGCGGTGCGCGGCATCGGCCACATCCTGCGGGCCGTTCTTGAGCTTGAGCATCAGCCGGTAGTAGACGGTGTTCAGCGAGCGCTTGAGTGCCTCAGCGATATTGCAGGTGCCGCAACTCTCACCCTCGGAGTTGTTGATCGTGAGCTTGTCGTCAACCTTCAGCGGCGCGCTGTCCACCTGATAGCCCAGGCCCATGCCCTGCTCGAGAGCCGCGATCAACGCGAACACCTTGAACGACGAACCCGTGGGCAGCCCGCCCTGGGCGTAGTCCCAGCCCGTCGCGTCAGTACCGCCGTAGTACGCCTTCACACCGCCGTTGCGCGGATCGATGGAGACCACCGCGGTGCGCATCTCGGGCATCTGGCCGTCCATATAGGTGGTCGCGGCGTCCTCGGCAGCATTCTGCGCCTGCGGGTCGATAGTGGTGGTGATCTGTAGGCCCTGGGTGTTCAGCGTCTGCTCGTCGATGTTGAACAGTTCGAGCAGTTCCTTGATGACCTGCCGTTCGATCAGCCCATTGGGTCCGGAGGCGATGCCTTCAAGCTTCATCTGATCCGGCGAAATGGTCTCCGGAAATACCTGCTGCGCGCGTTCATCTTTGGACAGCGCCCCGATGGTGACCATGCCGTCGAGCACCCAGTTCCAACGCTTCTCGGCCGCTGCACGATTCACCGCGGGATCAAGCCCCGAGGGGCGCTGGATCAATGCAGCCAAGAGGGCGCCCTCGGCAACGGTGAGCTGATCGACCGGCTTGTCGAAGTAGGCATTCGATGCCGCGGAGATACCGTAGGAGCTGCGTCCGAAGTAGATGATGTTCAGATATGCCTGCAGCACTTCGTCTTTGGACCACTGCTGAGACATCTTGGTGGAGATCACCAGTTCCTTGGCCTTGCGGATCAAACCGCCGAGGCCGGATCTCTGGTCGCCGACGAGCGCGTTCTTGACGTACTGCTGGGTGATCGTCGAGCCGCCCTGGATGTCACCGCCGAAGAGGTTGTTACGGATTGCGCGCGCGAAGCCTGATACCGAGAAGCCGGGGTTGGTGTAGAAGTCACGGTCCTCGGCGGCCATCACCGCGTTGCGGACGTGGACCGGCACCTGGTCAATGTTGACGTCTACCCGATTGCCCTCGGGCGGAACGACTTTCGCCAGTTCCGAGCCGTCACTGGCCAGGATCGTCGACACCTGGTTGGTGCGGATATCGCCGGGCTTGGGGACGTTGACGATCACGTAAGCCATTCCGAAGGTGACCAGCGGAAGCACGACGAACACGACCAGTGCGGCGGCCAGCCAGCGCCGAACACTCCAGCCCCGAACACGGTGCAGAATACTGCCGAAAGGCGACTCGCCGTCATCACCGCCGACGTCGACCGGTGATTTCGGAGCTGCCGGCGGCGGCGGCGATACAGCGGTCCGCTCTTTCGGCGCGGCGGCCGGCGCAGCCGATGTCGGTGGGGCGGGCTTGCGGTCCATGGCGGCTTTGACTTCGTCGAGCTGATCTCGCGGCGACGTCTGTGCGCCGCCCTCGCGCACCGGCGCGATAACTGCCGTCAACCGGTCATCGGGTGGGATCGGCAGGCGCACCGTGGGGTCGACGGCACCGTCGCCGCGGTGCCGTCCGGCCGCCGCGGCGGCTTCGGATGACTCGTCGAGGTTTTCGTCGTTATTCACTGGCCGTCCGTGCTCCCGAGCGCTTGGCCGGTTTGACCGTCCGGGGTGCTCCGAGCACATAGGACTTGACCAGATGATTCCAACTGCAGGTACGGCAGACCTCGACCACGTGTACTGCGAACTCCTCGAAACGGGTGGCCAGCAGGACCAACTCCTCGGCGTTGCGCGCAGACCCGGAGACAGCGCCCAGATGGTCACCAAACACCCACGACACCAAGGTCAACTGCTCCTTGCGACAGATCGGGCACATCACCGCGCTCTGCTTGCCGTGGAACTTGGCTGCCCGCAACAGATAGGGGTTGGCGTCGCATACCTCTGTGACGCCGGTGCGCCCGGAGTAGACCGCGGCCAGCAGGGAACGCCGCTGAAGCGCGTAGTCCACCACCTGCCGCTGCAATCGCACGGTGACCAGAGTACGTCGACGGTGTGGCGGCAGGTATGTGACCGGCCCGGCTACTCCTACGATCAATTAGTGGCGACTGGGCAGACGGCGAACACGCGGGCCAGGGACAGCGATCGCAATGACACGTGTCAGATCCTCGACACCGCGCTGGCCGAGGGCCAGCTCTCGATGGCCGAACACGGGCAGCGGGTCAAAGCCGCCACCAGTGCGGCCACCCTGGGTGATCTGCGGGGGCTGGTCTCGGATCTGCAGACCGGCAATGCACCGGTGCAGCTGCCCGACCTCACGCGTCGAAAGCTGGAAGTACCCGGCTCCAAGGCCGGCTGGGGGATGCGGGCCGCGGTGGGCGCGGTGCTGGTGGCGCTTGGTATCGGAATCGGTTGGGGCCTTTACGGAAACACCAGTTCGCCGCTGAGCTTGACCGGCGATCCCGGTGCCAAGCACGACGGCGTCGCGCCGGTGGTGCTGACTCCGCCGCGTAAGTTGCAGTCACTGGGCGGTCTCACCGGCCTACTTGACCAGATTCGCACGAAGTTCGGTGACACCCTCGGCTACCGCCTGGTGATCTACCCCGAATACGCGGTGATCGACCGTCCAGATCCCGCTGATGATCGTCGCACGTTCAGCTACTACTACCGCGGCGGGTTCGGTGACCCGACAGCGTCGGCTAAGAGCGGGGATATCCGCACCGTCGACCTGGCGAAGTTCGACGCCACGGCGATCATCGGGGTGCTTCGCGGGGCTCCGGAGACCCTGGGGATCCGCAAGGCCGATGACATCAAGAGCACCTACCTGATCATCGAACCCTCCCGGGACCCGACCAGCCCCGACGCGGTGTCGATCTCGATCTACATCTCCAGTGAGTTCGGCAGCGGTTACCTCCAGCTCGCCCCGGACGGCACGGTCAAGAACATCAGCTACCCCTGACGCCCAGCGTGACGCTGGTCCCCACCAGCTGTTTTGGCGGTGAATATATCGCTCCGATACAGTTGGCCTAACTGTTACTGATCCCTAACGGCCGATGCAATCAGGAGGTGACTCGCGTGCTGGAACTGGCTGTTCTCGGCCTTCTGCTCGAGTCCCCGATGCACGGTTACGAACTGCGCAAGCGGCTGACCGGCCTGCTCGGCGCGTTCCGCGCGTTCTCCTACGGGTCGCTCTACCCGGCATTGCGCCGGATGCAGACCGACGGCCTGATCGCCGAGGACGCCGCGCCCGAGGGCACCGCGGTACTGCGCCGTGCGCGGCGGGTTTATCAACTGACCGACGCCGGCCGCCTGCGCTTCACCGAACTGGTAGCCGACACCGGGCCGCAGAACTACACCGACGATGGCTTCGGGGTGCACCTGGCGTTCTTCAACCGCACCCCGGCCGAGGCCCGGATGCGCATCCTGGAGGGGCGCCGCCGCCAGGTCGAGGAGCGCCGCGAGGGCCTGCGCGAGGCCGTGTCCCGCGCCAGCAACTCCCTGGACCGCTATACCCGGCAGCTACATCAGCTGGGTCTGGAATCCAGCGAGCGCGAAGTCAAGTGGCTCAACGAACTGATTGCCGCGGAGCGGGTGGCGCAGAGCCTCCCCGAACACGGCGTCCAAAGCTGAACAACCGTCACACCCGGAGTGGAAGTACAAGAAGGAGACCGTCCCATGACGAACGAAGTGCGCGTCGCCATAGTCGGCGTTGGCAACTGCGCGTCCTCACTGGTTCAGGGCGTGCGGTACTACCAGGACGCGGACCCGCGCGCGAACGTCCCGGGTCTGATGCACGTGGAACTGGGCCCGTACCACGTGCGCGACGTGAAGTTCGTCGCCGCCTTCGACGTTGACGCCAAGAAGGTCGGCTTCGACCTCTCCGAGGCGATCTTCGCGTCGGAGAACAACACCATCAAGATCGCCGATGTGCCGCCGACCGATGTCGTCGTGCAGCGCGGCCCGACGCTGGACGGCATCGGTAAGTACTACGCCGAGACCATCGAGCTGTCCGACGAGGCCCCCGTCGACGTGGTGAAGGTCCTCAGGGACGCTCGCGTCGACGTCCTGGTGTCCTACCTGCCGGTGGGTTCCGAAGAGGCCGACAAGTTCTATGCGCAGTGCGCCATCGACGCCAAGGTGGCGTTCGTCAACGCGCTGCCGGTGTTCATCGCCTCGGACCCGGTGTGGGCCAAGAAGTTTGAAGATGCCGGCGTACCGATCGTCGGTGACGACATCAAGAGCCAGGTCGGCGCAACCATCACCCACCGGGTGATGGCCAAGCTGTTCGAGGATCGCGGCGTCACGCTGGACCGCACGTATCAGCTGAATGTCGGCGGCAATATGGACTTCAAGAACATGCTCGAGCGTGAGCGCCTGGAGTCCAAGAAGGTTTCCAAGACCCAGTCGGTCACCTCGAACCTGACCGGTTCGCTGGCCGGGAAGGTCGAGGACAAGAACGTCCACATCGGGCCGTCCGACCACGTCGCCTGGCTCGACGATCGCAAGTGGGCCTATGTGCGCCTCGAGGGCCGCGCCTTCGGTGACGTGCCACTGACCCTGGAGTACAAGCTCGAGGTGTGGGACTCGCCGAACTCGGCCGGCATCATCATCGACGCGGTGCGCGCGGCCAAGATCGCCAAGGACCGCGGTATCGGTGGGCCGATCATCCCGGCTTCGGCCTACCTGATGAAGAGCCCGCCGAAGCAGTTGGCCGACGATGTCGCGCGGACCCAGCTCGAAGAGTTCATCAAGGGATAGTTCCCCGCACCGAAAGTGCGCTCAGATCGCGATTTCTCGCCTGAGATCCGATCCGGGCGCATTTTCGCGTTATATAGAGCCCATGATCTCCGACGACGAACTGCTCTCCCTCGACGAGTTCGCGCTGCTGCCCGAGAACGCCGCGCAGGCAGGCCTGACAGGTCCGCTGCCGGCGGTCACCCGGATCGAACGAGGTCCGATCAGCGCGCTGCAGTGGGGTTCACCGGATCAGGCGCGCGTGGTGTTCCTGCACGGCGGAGCCCAGAACGCGCACACCTGGGACACCGTCGTCCTCGGCCTGGGTCTGCCCGCCCTGGCCATCGACCTGCCCGGCCACGGACGCTCGGCGCGCAACGCCGACGGCGACTACGGACCAAAGCTCAACGCGGTAGCCGTCGAACCGGTGGTCCGGGAACTGGCGCCTGACGCCGATCTGGTGGTCGGCATGTCGCTGGGCGGGCTGACCGCGATGCGGTTGGCGGTGGCTGCACCTGAGCTGGTGCGCAAGCTGGTCATGGTGGATGTCACCCCGTCGGCCCCGCAGCGCCACGAGCAGATGACCAAGGCCCAGATGGGTACGGTTGCGCTGGCCCAGGGTGAGCGCATCTTCCCCAGCTTCGACGCGATGCTCGAGGTAACGATGGCTGCGTCTCCGAGCCGGTCGCGGGAGTCGTTGCGCCGCGGGGTCTTTCACAACTCCAGACAGCTCGACGATGGAACCTGGACCTGGCGCTACGACACCTTCCGAAAGGGCGAGGGGTTCGAAGGTCTGTGGGAAGACGCCGCCGAACTGCGGGTGCCCACCACGCTGGTCCGGGGCGGCAGGTCATTCTTCGTCAACGACGATGATGCTGCGGAGTTCGCCCGTATAGCGCCAGGTTTCGAGCAGGTGATCGTTGTACCGGACTCCGGGCATTCGGTTCAGGGCGATCAGCCGCTGGCTCTGGTGGAGATCCTGCGGTCAGTGCTTGACTGAGCTGTGACCACTCCTCCGGGGAACTTCCCCATCCGCATCGGCGTCCAACTGCAACCGCAACACTCCAGCCACTACGGCTACCTCCGCGACGCGGTGCGCCGATGCGAGGACATCGGCGTCGACGTCGTCTTCAACTGGGACCACTTCTACCCGCTCTACGGCGATCCGGACGGCGCGCACTTCGAGTGCTGGACCATGCTCGGCGCCTGGGCCGAGCAGACCTCACGCGTCCAGATCGGCGCACTGGTGAGTTGCAACTCCTACCGCAACCCCGAACTTCTGGCCGATATGGCGCGGACGGTGGATCACATATCCGACGGCCGGCTCATCCTGGGTATCGGGTCGGGGTGGATGAAGAAGGACTACGACGAGTACGGGTACGAGTTCGGAACCGCCGGCAGCCGGCTCGACGACCTCGCCGCGGCGCTGCCTCGGATCAACGCCCGGCTGGCCAAGCTCAACCCCGCGCCGACGCGCAAGATCCCGATCCTGATCGGTGGGCAGGGCGAACGCAAGACACTGCGGCTGGTCGCTCAGTACGCCGATATGTGGCACAGCTTCACCAACGCCGAGACCCACCCCGGCAAAGCGGCGGTGCTCGACGCACACTGCGCAACCGTCGGCCGCGACCCAGCGACCGTCGAGCGATCCTCCGGTGTGGAGGGCCGCGACCCGGAAACGCTGATCGCCAATGCCGAGGCGTTGGCAGGCTTGGGCGTGACGCTGATGACGGTCGGATGCGACGGGCCCGACTACAACCTTGGCCCGGCCGAGACGCTGATCCGCTGGCGGGACAACCGCTGAGAACTGCTTGCCTACTGAGAACTCGCCGCCGTCGCCAGCAGGCAGTTAGACTGGCAAACCATGTCAGAGCCCCAGCAGGTCACCCAGTTGGCGGCCGACATGCAGCGGATCCTGCCGAAGCTGATCCTGGTGATGCGGCGCGGCGAT
>NZ_JBPCSX010000112.1:0-34899 GCF_051006775.1 Mycobacterium sp. | reverse complement strand
CGGCGAGGTCACAGGTCCGGATGGTACGAAGTACACCGTCAAGAACTCGACGACTACAGGAGACGACGGATGGAAGGAGATGCTGGCTCCGGTCAGCTGACCCCCACCCCGCCACTGCAGGCTGACGAGACGGTCGAACCCGAAACCGGGCTCAATACGCCGAACTCAAGGCTGGCTACCAGCCGCTGGCTGACCGGGGTGTGCGCTGCGATCGCCATCGCCGCCTTGGTTCTCACGGCCGTTGGCGTGCTGGCGCTGATCGGGCACCGCAATACCGTCGCCGCGACCGACGGTGAGGCCATCGCGGTTGCTGTCGCCAAGGAGTGCATCACCGCGACCCAGGCGCCGGACGTGAAGGCGATGGCTGATAGCAGGCGCAAGATCATCGACTGCGCCACGGAGAACTATGCGCCGCAGGCGAACCTGTACGGCGGAGTGCTGACCGACGCCTACGAGGCTGCCAAGGTCCAGGTGAAGATCTCCGACATCCGTGCCGCACCCGAGAAGCACAATCCCGACGGGTCGATCGACGTCCTGGTGGCCACCCGGGTGTCGATGTCCAATATCGATCAGCAGAACCAGGAGCTGAGTTATCGGCTACGGGTGCGGATGGTCAAGGTGGGCGACACCTACAAAATCGACAGCATCGAACCGGTGAGCAAGTGACCGCTGACGGGCGCCCGGCGGGATGGTGGGCCCGGGCCGGTGCGTTCTGCATCGACGTCGTCTTCGGTGTGGCGCTGCTGGCGACCATCCTCATGGTGGGCTGGTCGGCCGATCGCGGCTGGCTCTGGTGGCTGTGCATGATTCTCGCCGGGGCGGTGCTGTTGGTGGTCCTGGTGAATCGGCTGCTGCTGCCCGCAGCGACCGGATGGAGCCTAGGCCGTTCACTGTTCGGAATCGTCGTGGTGTTGCGCGACGGCCGATCGGTCGGCCCCTGGCGGCTGCTGCTGCGCGACCTGGCCCACCTTCTCGACACCGCACCGCTGTTCCTCGGCTGGCTGTGGCCGCTGGTCGATTCCCGCGGCCGAACCTTCGCCGATCTGCTCACCGGAACCGAGGTTCGTCAGGCCGACGGGGCCGTGCCGGATGCGGGCAGGCTGGCCGAAAGGGTGGTGGCCGGTGTGGCCGCGATCGCGGTCGTGGTCGCCGGTCTCGGTTACGGCCTGGTCTACCGCCAGCAGCGGGCGATCGATCAGACCCGCGTGCAGATCGCGGTCGAGGGTCCCAAATTGGTCGCCGACATGCTCAGCTACACGGCCAAGACGGCGAATGACGATTTTGCCCACGCCCAATCGCTGGTGACCGACGGCTACCGGCAGGAGTTGACCAAGCAGCAGGAGGCGGTGCGCAAGGTCGGACTGGTCGACAACGACTACTGGGCGACCAACACCGCGGTGCTCTCGGCAACCAGGGACCGGGCGGCAGCGCTGATACTGCTGCAGGGTCAGCGCGGAGTCGCGCCCAATCAGCGCTTCATCATCGCTTCGGTGCGGGCATCCTTCGAGAAGTCTTCGGCCGACCAGTGGTTGATATCAGACCTCATGGTGCTGGCACCGCCGAAACCCACCGGGCCTGCCCCTGCAGCGCCGGCTCCCAAAGCGCCCGCGCCGGCCTCTAAAGCGCCCGCCCCCACCCAGTCGCCGGCGCCTAAAGTCCCCGGAAGCGGTGGGCGATGAGCCCCCGTCGCAGGATCGAATCGGAAACAGGCGCCCTTTTCCAGATGCCGGCGGTACGGCCGCGCCGTCCGAGACTGGCTCTGATCGCAACAATCGCGGGTGTGGCGTTGATCGCTGCACTGACCACCAGTGCGGTGGTATTCGGCAATTGGCGGACCGGACATCAGCGGGAGATCCGCGAAGCCGCGGTCCTGACCTTCGTTCGCTCGTTCGTCACGCAGTACACCTCACCGGATCCGTTCCACGCCAACGACTACACCGACAAGATTCTGGCGATGGGCACCGGGCAGTTCGCGAAGCTCTACAGCGACAAGATCAATGAGGTCGTCGTCCAGGTCGCCCGCGCCGAGCCTGGCGTGGGCAGCGTGCAGGAAATTGGCATCGAGAACTGGAACGATGATGGCAGCGCCAATGTCGTCGCGGTGTCGACGATGATTACGACCATGCCCGACGGCCGCAAGCTCCCCAGTGCCAGTCGCTGGGTGGTCACGGCGATGAAGGAGGGGGACCAGTGGAAAGTCAGCAACCTGATCCAGGTGGTGTGAGCGACGATCCCGTGCTCGATGAGGCCGTACCTGATGAGGCCGTGCTCGATGAGACCCTTGATGAGACCGTCGTGGAGTCGGACGAGTCAGTCGCCGAGCAACCGGCATCTCCGAACTGGCTGGCCCGCAACAAGACTCGCGTCGCCATCCTGGCATCGGCAGGTCTCTTCATCGCGGCCGGCGGGTTCGCCGGTGCGACGGTCCAGCCCTACCTGATGGACCAGGCCGCCGTCGGAACGAAGCTGACCATCGCCAGGACCGCCGCCGACGCCATCTCCACGCTGTGGAGTTACACCCCGGAGAATATGGACAAGCTCTCCGATCGTGCATCGAAGTATCTGGCCGGTGACTTCGAGCAGCAGTACCGCAAGTACGTCGATGCCATCGCGGCCACCAATAAGCAGGCGAAGGTGACCAGCGACACCCAGGTGGTCGGGGCGGCGGTGGAGTCGTTACGCGGCGGTCCGCCTGCCAACGAGGCCACCGCGATCGTCTACACCAACACCACCTCGACGACCCCGCAGAACAACAACATCCCGTCGATGAAGTACCTGTCCTACCGGCTGGAGATGAAGCGGGTTGATCGCAGCTGGCGGGTGACGAAGATGACCACGGTGACCTCGCTGGACCTCAGCCCCAAGCTCGGCCTCTAGCGGCGGTCGGCTTAGTCGAACGCGAGCCAACTCGGAAGGGCTCGTTCGCGGGCATCGCACAACACCTGAACGGTGTCGCAGGAACCGCGCGGCGAACCCGCGCCCGCCCACATCCCGCCGGTGTCGCGACGCAGCACGATCGCCGAGGACCCGCCACCGTCGAGCAGGAGGGCGGTGTCACTGCCGAGTCCCCGGAACAGATCCTGGATCTGATCCGGGGTGTAGCTGCCACCCTCGAAGACATACATCTCGTCCTTGTCGCGGGCATAGGCCACGGCGGTGCGGGCGGCGCCCGAACCCGGGTCGTTCAACTGTCCGGTATCTCCGGGTGCGAGCAGCTTGAGCCCGCTGACCGCGACGAAACGGGTGCCGTTCTCCACCAGCTTGGCAATTACCGGCGCCGCGACGTCGTAGTCCTGCGGTGACTTCGGCGCCACGATCATCGGGGCGCCGCGGACCGGCAGGATCAGGGTGGCAAGGGCGGTCCACACCTCGTCACCGCCGGAGAGCGCCTGCTTGCCGGCATACGCCAGGGTGCCGGTGACCGCGAGGTTGGTCTTGCCCCACGCCCCGGTGTTGTCGACGTAGGCGCCCAGCGGAGAGCTACACCCGGTGGTCTTCCATGAGCCGGCCTGCTGGGAGCGGACATCGAAGAAGTTGGCGTTGATCGCAATCGTCGGCTGTTTGAGCACCTGCCAGGCCCGCAGCGGATCGTAGGTTTCCGACGCCTGCATGAGGCCCTCACGGGTGCGCGCTCCCGGCGTGCGCTCGCAGCGCGCCTGGTAACCCTGGTGGGTGTCGACCAGCAGTCGGGGGGATAGCCGTTGTGAGGCGGACTTGACGATCATCAGGTGCCCGCCGTTGTTCATCTCGTACCAGTCGCCGGCGCCATTGAGCATGGGCGCGGGGAAACCGTCGCCGAAGTTGTACACCAGATAGCTGCCCCGGGTGTTGGCGATCGCCTGCGCCAAAAGGTCGCGGGCGGCCGCGCCGGCCACCGGCGCGGTGGTACCCGCAGCCAGTGTCACGCAGGCCAGCGTCGCGAAGACCGCACGGATACGGCGCAGCACGGGGGCGAGAAGCACGAATTAACGATAGCCACACAAGTACCACTGTCAACATAAGTAACAGAGCGGTGAACGTTCGACTGCGGCGCTATCTCGAACCGCCGCAGCCGAATTGGCCGCGGGGTCGAGACCGCGGTAGCCGGACGCTACCCTGCCTGAGTGGTCACAACGCGCACGGAGCGAACGTTCGACGGGGTAGGCGGCGTCCGCATCGTCTACGACGTGTGGACCCCGGACACCGAACCGCGCGGTGTGGTGGTGCTGGCTCACGGCTACGGCGAGCACGCCCGCCGCTACGACCATGTCGCCCAGCGATTCGGCGACGCGGGTCTGGCGACCTATGCACTGGACCACCGCGGACACGGCCGGGCCGGCGGCAAGCGGGTGCGGGTCCGGCACATGAAGGAGTTCGTGTCGGACTACCGCACGCTGGTACTGACGGCGCGGAAGGAGAACCCGGGACTGCCGCTGGTCGTGCTCGGCCACAGCATGGGTGGCGGCATCGTCTTCGCCTATGGTGTCGACCACCCGACCGAGTACGACCTGATGGTGCTCTCCGGACCGGCCATCGCCGCGCACACCGGGGTGTCCAAACTCAAGGCGGTGATCGGCAAGACTGTCGGCTCGGTGTTACCCGACCTTCCGATCGAGCAGATCAGTCCCAGTGCGGTGTCGCGGGATCCGAAGGTGGTGGCCGAGTACGAGGCCGATCCGCTGGTGTACCGCGGCAAGATCCCGGCCGGTATCGGCAAGGCGCTGCTCGTCGTGGGGGAGACGATGCACAAGCGGGCGCCGGGTATTACCGCTCCGTTGCTTGTGGTGCACGGCGAGGACGACCAGTTGGTGTCCGCCGAGGGAAGCCGCCGGCTCGTCGAGTGCATCGGCTCCACCGATGTCGAGCTCAAGGTGTACCCGGAGCTCTATCACGAGGTCTTCAACGAACCCGAGCGCGATTCCGTGCTCGACGATGTCACGAACTGGATAACCACGCGGCTGTGAAACACCTTCTCCTAGTGGGATTATTGGCGCTGGGTCTGCTCACCGGATGTGGTCAGTCCCAACGGAACGCTGCGTGGGTCGATGAGGACATCACATTCGAGGCCGATGGTCTGACGCTGCATGGGACCTACCGCCACCGCGGCGACGATCGCGGTCCGGCTGCGCTGCTGATATCGGAGAGCGGGCGCACCGACCGTAACGGCGACAACAACGTCGCCGGCCCGATCGGCAATATGCGCCAGCTCGCCCAGTACCTCTCCGAACACGGCGTGGCCACCCTGCGGTATGACAAAGTCGGCACCGGCGACACCGGCCTGGGCCCCTACGTCGACCGCGCAGCAGACGTCGGCAGTGCGATCTACACCGATGGCGCCAAGGCTGCGGTGCGGTACCTTGCGGGCCGGTCGGGCACCGACGCCGATCGGATCTCGGTATACGCGCTAGGGGAGGGCACCGTGCACGCGATGTCGCTGGCCGACGACACTTCAGCGGGCGCACCGCGGATCCATGCGCTGGGGCTCCTTCAGCCGTTGCCCGCGCGCTACCTGGACCTGATCTCGTCTCGCGTGGTCGCCGATGTGGCAGAGGCCGTACGCAGCGGGGCCAAGACCCAGCGGCAGGGCGATCAGGTGCTCAGCGCCTGGCGTGCAGCAGTGCAGCAGGTGCGCAGCACCGGCACCGCGCCGGCACAACTGCCCGACGGGCTTGGTGCCATCCTCGCCCCGGGCAATGTCAGGGCCGTCGCCGAGTCCGACGCCATCGACCCACTTCAGTTGGCGGCGCGGATCCCGGCCGGTACACCAGTTCTGCTGACCTGTTCGGACTCTGATGGTCAGGCCGACTGCGCGGATATGACACCGCTCGTCGACGCGCTGGCGCACACCGCGTTGCAGTACGTCACGCTCACGGGTGTCAATCACGTCCTGCGCGATGATCCGACCGACAGTGTCGCAAACTACGCCAAACCCGGCCCACTGTCACCCCAGCTGACTGCTGCGCTGGACCAGTTCATCGGCAAGTGATGCCTGTGCACGAATCCCATTGTGGGGATTGCGCACTGGGGTTGGCGGTGCCCTGCACGGTGATGTCGCCCTGTTGTTTTAGCGTGTCTGCATGACCGAAGACAAGATGCTGTCCCGGATCGCCGCGCTGCTGCGCCAGGCCGAAGGCACCGATAACGTCCATGAGGCCGAGGCCTTCATGGCCGCGGCGCAACGCCTGGCGACGATGACGTCGATAGATCTCGCGGTGGCACGAGCGCACTCCGCATCGCGCACCTCCGCGCAGGTCCCGACCCAGCGGACCATCACCATCGGGGAGCCGGGTAGTCGAGGGTTGCGCACCTATGTCCAGCTGTTCGCGGCGATCGCGGCGGCCAACGATGTCCGCTGCGATGTGGCCTCGAACTCGACCTTCGTCTACGCCTACGGATTCGGTGAGGACATCGACGCCAGTCATGCGCTGTATGCCAGCCTGGTGGTCCAGATGGTGCGGTCCTGCGATGCCTACCTGGCGACCGGCGCGCATCGGCCTACGCCCACCATCACCGCCCGGCTCAACTTTCAACTCGCATTCGGCAGTAGGGTCGGTCAGCGTCTCTCTACTGCCCGAGACGAGGCCAGGAATGAGGCCACCAGGTCCCGTTCCGCCGGACCCGGAACGGCGATCGCCCTGCGTAACAAAGAAGTCGAACTGCGTGACCACTATCGGAGCGAGTCCAAGGCGCGTGGCACTTGGCGGGCCACCAGTGCCTCGGCCGGTTACTCCTCGGCCGCGCGTCGGGCCGGTGACCGAGCCGGCAAGCAGGCCCGGTTGGGATCGAGCCCCGAACTGCCGGGGGCGCGGACCCGGCTGCCGCGGTGAGCGCCCGGGACACCCAACGGTCCCGGGTTTACGCCGCAGAGCAGTTCGTCCGCACCCTCTTCGACCGCGCGGCCCAGCACAGTTCGCGCGCCATCGACTTCTTCGGTGACCAGATCACCCTCCCGCCGGAAGCGAGGTTCGGCTCGCTGGAATCGGTCCAGCGGTACGTCGACGATGTGCTGGCCCTGCCCGCGCTGGCGCAGCGGTGGCCCGGTGCCGGTGCGATCCGGGTCCGGCCCAGGCGTGCCGCCACCGCCGCCCATTACGAAAACCATGATGGCGCCGGTGTCATCGCGGTACCGGAGCGCGGCGCGGCGGGTTGGGCGATGCGGGAACTGGTGGTGCTGCACGAAGTCGCACATCATCTGCACGACGGTCCCGGACCGGCGCACGGACGCGGCTTCGTTGCCACAATGTGTGATCTGTGCGCGGCGGTGATGGGTCCGGAAGTGGGGCACGTGCTACGCGTGGTCTACAGCAAGGAGGGCGTCCGGTGAGCGGCTCAGCCGGCCGCGGCAACCTCCACCGGCACCGCATTGAGCACCGCATTGCCCGACAGCGGGTCCACTAGCGAGTCGTCGAAGAGGCTGTTGACGTTGACCCCGGGGTGCTCGGCGGCAACCGACATCCGGGTGCCGGACTCGCTATGTCCCCAGCCGTGCGGCAGTGAGACCACGCCAGGGCGGATGGCGTCGGTGATCTCGACCGGTACCTCGAGCTTGCCGCCGGGACCGGTGACCACAGCCAGATCGGTCACGCCCAGCCGAGCGGCATCATCGGGGTGGATCTGTAGCGTGCACAGGTTGGTACCGCCGGCCAGCGCCGGCAGGTTGTGCAGCCAGCTGTTGTTGGAGCGCAGATGCCGTCGCCCGATGAGCAGGAAGCCGTCGGTGTGGCTGCTCAGGGAGGCGTGCAGCCGCGGGATATCGGCGAGAATCGGTTCGGGCGCCAATTCGACCATGCCGGAGGGTGTTCGGAGGATTTCCGGTATCCGCGGTGTCAGCGGCCCCAGGTCGACGCCGTGCGGGTTGTCCTTGAGTCGCTGCAGGGTCAGACCCTCGGGTCGGGCGCCGAACGCATCACCGAACTGCCCTAGTCGCAGCATCATGTCGAGCTGTCGCTCGTAACCGGGACCGTCGGGCAGCATCGCGGTCAACTCCTCGACCGATCGGCCCGCGACCGGTGAGTCCGGGTCGGCTACCTCCTTGCTCAGCCTGCCCGCGATCATCTGGTCGTCGACGAGTGCGGGATCTGCATCAGGTCCCAGTCCGCGGATGATCAACGCCAGCCGGGACAGGATCTCGCACTCATCGGGCCGGCCATCGGCCAGTGGCAGGGCGGCCGGCGAATAACGGGCATTGTTGCGCACCGCTGCGGCCGCAAATGCGACGTCGAAATGACCGACGCGCGCGGGCGGCGGCGGGGGCAGGATCACGTCTGCGTGCCTGGTCGTCTCATTGAGGTAGGGATCCACCGACAGCATGAAGTCGACCGTGTCGAGTGCCTCGGCCAGACGCGGACCGTCCGGAGCCGACAGCACCGGATTACCGGCGAGGGTGATCATCGCGCGGATCTGACCGTCGCCGGGTGTCTCGATCTCCTCGGACAGCGCGACGGTGGGAATTTCGGACAGCGCCTCCGGGTAGCCGGAGACCCGGCTGTGCCAGCGGCCCGTGGTGAATCCGCGACCGGGGCGTGACGGCCGCGGGGCAGCGGCCACCGATGAACTGGCGAACATCGCCCCGCCGGCGCGATCGAGATTGCCGGTCAGGACGTTCACCACATCGACCAGCCAGCTTGTGATGGTCCCGAACTCGACTGTTGATGTGCCCATGCGGCCGTACACCACAGCGGTAGGGGCCGCCGCGATCTCCCGGGCCAGGATGCGAATCTCCGCTGCGCTCACCCCGCAGTGCTCGGCGACAGTCTCGGGCGGAAAGTCTGCCGCCGCGGCACGAACATGCTCAACGCCCACCACGTGCTCGGTCAGCCGGCCGAGGTCGACCAGGTCCTCGTCGAACAGCACATTGACGACGGCGAAGAGCAGGGCGCCGTCGGTTCCCGGCCGCGGGGCGATATGCCGGTCGGCGATCTCGGCGGTACGGGTCCGGTTCGGATCCAGTACGACCACGCGGCCGCCGCGCTTGCGGATCGCTTTGAGCTTTCCGCCGAAATCCGCCGCCGTGGCCAGACTTCCGTTGGACACCAACGGATTTCCGCCGATGATTACCAGATAGTCGGTCCGGTCGAGATCAGGAATCGTGAACGGCACCGGGGCGCCGAACATGTAACCGCACGAGACGTGCTTGGGCATCTGGTCCAGGGTGCTGGCTGAGAAGATGTTGCGAGTTCCCAGCGCTCGGACGACGGTCGGCACGTAGAACGCCCCGGCAATGGTGTGGGCGTTCGGGTTGCCCAGGTAGATCCCGATCGACGAGCCGCCGGTGGCGGCGGTGACACGCCCCAAGCCCTCGGCGGCTGCGGCGAACGCCTCCTCCCAACTGGTCTCGACCAGTTCGCCGTCGCGGCGCACCAGTGGCGCCTGCAGCCGGTCGGGATCGTTGTCGAGTTCGGCGATGCTGGCCCCCTTGGGGCAGATGAAGCCGTGGCTGAAGACGTCATCGCGGTCGCCGCGGGCGCCGGTGACGCGGTCGTCCTCGATGGTCAGGACCAGCCCGCAGGTGGCTTCACAGAGGGGGCAGATGCGCAGTGCGGTGTGACTCACCCCAGTCACTGTGCGCCCACGCCGCGCCCGTTGCAAGGAATCCATTCCGGCCCGCCCCCCGATCTGTTTGCTATTGTCGCGAGAATTCGCGGATTTGCTTCAGGAAGGGCCCAACGAATGGTCGGCAGCGGATTTGCTCGCACGGTCGTGGCCAGCGCGGCGGCGGGAGCCATAATTGCCGGGCTGACGGCCCCGGTCGCCGATGCTGATGTGACCTTCGGCGCGGTGGCAACAGGGCCGCTGTTCCGGGCCGCTCAGGCGTTCGGTGTGACCACCATCGATATTCCCGACGTCGATGTGGTCGGCACCATCACCATCGACATGTCCTATGCGCCCGCCTTCCCGACGGTCCTCGCCGACGACATCAACGCCTTCCCGTTCGGCGGCTTCACCCCCGTTATTGCCACCTTCAAGCGCCAGCCGGGCGGCACGCTCGGCGCCGCCATTCTCGGCGGGTCGGGCTTCGGCGCCTATCAGGCCGGAAACGCCTATCAGGCGCTGCTGGCCAGCGCCGCGGGGAACACCCCGGCCGGGTACACCCCACTGGTGCCGAGCGGCAAGGTCAATTCCGTGACCGGGGCGTCCTGTGCTTCGGGCCCCACCTGCGTGCAGGGTGTCAACGTGACCAACCTTGCGGTGGCACAGGTGAACGATCCCGGCACGCCCAACGGCGGGCTCTACGCCCGGTTCGCCCCGATCTTGAACCTGTTCGGGATCGACGGTGTCAGCCGGGGTGGGGAGTCGGCATCGAGCACAGGCCTCGCGCTGAACGCGGCGACGATCGGTCTGGCGCTCGCGTACAGCGCGATCTCCGACTTGCCCGTCACCCTGAATCCGTTCTCGCTGGCCAATTCCCTTCTGGCGACGGCGCTTCCGACCAATTTGGTCGGCGGCACCACTCTGGGCGGAGCGTCGGAGGATGTGATCTACGCGAAGCTCGGTGCGCTGGCCGCACTCAATCTGTCCAGCACCACCTACAGCACGCTGGTGCCCGACGATCTTCCCCTGCTGGAACCGCTGCGGCTGCCGGCCCGCCTCATCAATGCGCTGCTGGGCGCGCTGAACATCCCGATTACCGTCCCCGCACGTTTGGCTGACGCCCTGCAGCCCGCGTCGCAGATCCTGGTCAACGTCGGCTATACCGACGTACAGACGCCCACCGATGGCGGAACCTACAACCGGACCTACGACCAATCCGGGGTCTATACCCCGTACCTGTCGGTGAACCCGTTGACGCCCGCCGAGTGGCGACAGGTGCCCGGTGATGTCGTGCGTGCGCTGATTGTCGGCTTCCAGGACGCGTTCCCGCTGCTGCGCTTCGGGCAGACTGCGCCGGTGCTCACCATCGACGGCAATCATCTGGCGATCACCCGCCCGCCGGCGGCTACCGCCGCGTCGGTGCGATCAGTGGCCCCGCCGCCGGTCGCGGCACCTCGTCGTGCCCACCTCGCGCGACAGGCCGCCAAGTCCGCGGCCGCGGTGAAGCCGGCCAAGGCTCGCGCGGCGGCTTCGCGGAACTAGTCCCGGCTTTAAGTCAGTCGCAGACGGCGCCGTTGGTGGCCGAGCCGACCAGCTTGCGGTACTTGGCCAGCACGCCGGTGGTGTAGCGGGGCGCCGGAGGGGTGAAGCCGATCATCCGCGCGTCGATCTCACTATCGTCGACCAGGATGTCGAGTTTGCCGTTGCCCACATCGAGGCGGATGCGATCGCCGTCGACCACGGCCGCGATCGGCCCGCCGTCGACGGCCTCCGGGGCCACATGGCCGACGCATAGTCCGGTGGTGCCGCCGGAGAACCGTCCGTCGGTGAGCAGCAGGACGTCCTTGCCGAGGCCGGCACCCTTGATCGCGCCGGTGATCGCCAGCATCTCGCGCATGCCCGGGCCGCCCTTGGGGCCCTCGTAGCGGATCACCACGACATCGCCCTTGGTGATGGTGCCGTCCTCGAGGGCGTCCATCGCGGCGCGCTCCCCGTCGAAAACCCTTGCGGTGCCTTCGAACACGTCGGAGTCGAACCCGGCGGACTTGACCACGGCACCCTCCGGAGCAAGCGACCCGTGCAGGATCGTGATACCGCCGGTTGGGTGGATCGGGTTGCTCAGGGCGCGCAGTACCTTGCCGTCGGGATCCGGCGGATTGATATGGGCCAGGTTCTCGGCCATGGTCTTTCCGGTCACCGTCATCACATCGCCGTGCAACAGTCCGGCGTCGAGCAGTGCCTTCATGATCACCGGCACCCCGCCGATCCGGTCGACGTCGAACATCACGTGCTTACCGAATGGCTTGACGTCGGCCAGATGCGGAACCTTGGCTCCGATTCGGGTGAAATCCGCCAGCGACAGTTCGACTTTGGCCTCGTGGGCGATCGCCAGCAGGTGCAGCACCGCGTTGGTGGAACCACCGAACGCCATCACCACCGCGATGGCGTTGTCGAACGCCTCCTTGGTCAGGATGTCGCGGGCGGTGATACCGCGGCGAAGGAGCTCCACGACTGCCATGCCGCTGCGCCGGGCGTATCCGTCGCGACGGCGGTCGGTGGCCGGCGGGGCCGCGCTGCCGGGTAGCGACATGCCGAGCGCCTCGGCTGCGCTGGCCATGGTGTTGGCGGTGAACATGCCGCCGCAGGCGCCTTCACCCGGACAGATCGCACGCTCAATGATGTCGACGTCCTCCCGTGACATCAGTCCGCGGGCGCAGGCGCCGACCGCCTCGAACGCGTCGATGATCGTCACGTCCATCTCGGTGCCGTCGGTCAGTTTCGCCCTGCCGGGCAGGATCGAACCGGCGTAGAGGAACACCGCGGCAAGATCCAGTCGCGCTGCCGCCATCAGCATTCCGGGAAGCGATTTGTCGCAACCGGCCAGCAGCACCGATCCGTCCAGTCGTTCGGCCATCATGACCGTCTCGACGCTGTCGGCGATGATCTCGCGGGACACCAGGGAGAAGTGCATGCCCTCATGACCCATCGAGATGCCGTCGGACACCGAGATGGTGCCGAACTCCAGCGGATACCCGCCTGCCTCGAAGACGCCCTCCTTGACGGCCTGGGCCAGTCGCTGCAGGGAGAGGTTGCAGGGAGTGATCTCGTTCCATGACGATGCGACGCCGATCTGCGGCTTGGCGAAGTCTTCATCACCCATGCCGACGGCGCGCAACATTCCGCGAGCGGCGGCCTTTTCCAGACCATCTGTGACGTCGCGACTGCGGGGCTTCAGATCAGGCGTTTTGCTCACCCGACAAGTATGACCTTCGGCGGGTGGTCACCAAAATCCGCCGGGATACCCCCAAGGGGTATATAGTGCACCCATGACCGCACTCCGCATCCGCGCCGCCGCATTGGTGGCCGCATCAGCCACCGGACTCGTCCTGTCCTCCTGCGGCGGCACCGCGACCAAGACGGCCGTCGAGGATCACAGCTCGCACGGATCCTCGGCTACGACGGCCCAGCCGTCGACCGCGCACAACGAGGACGATGTGCTCTTCGCGCAGCTGATGATCCCGCACCACCAACAGGCGGTGGAACTCGCGGGACTGGTGCCGGACCGGTCCAGCAACCCCGAGGTGCGGGCGCTGGCCGCGAAGATCTCGGCGGCACAGCAGCCCGAGATCGCCACCATGAAGGACCTGTTGGGCCGGTGGGGCATCAAGCCCGATGAGATGCCGCATGAGAGTGGTCACGCCGGAATGACGATGCAGGGCATGGTCGGTGACGACACCCTGGTGAAACTTGAGGGTCTCTCAGGGCCGGACTTCGACGCGCTGTGGCTGCAGTCGATGATCGGTCACCATCAGGGCGCCATTGAGATGGCCAAGATCGAGGCGGGGGCGGGCAAGAGCCCGGAGATGACCGCGCTGGCCCGCTCGATCATTTCCGCTCAGCAGGCGGAGATCGATCAGATGATGCAGATGCTGCAGGCCAGTGGCGGCTGAAGTGTCTGGCGCACATGGATACTCGGCGAACAAGGAAAATTACGCCAAACGCCTTCGCCGGATCGAGGGCCAGGTGCGGGGTATCGCGAAAATGATCGATGAAGACAAGTACTGCATCGATGTCCTGACTCAGATCAGCGCGATCAACAGCGCGCTGCAATCGGTGGCCCTCGGCCTGCTCGAGGAGCACCTCGGGCACTGTGTGACCCAGGCTGCGGCCGAAGGCGGTGCTGAGGCCGACCGGAAACTCGCCGAGGCCACCGCCGCGATCGCCCGTCTGGTTCGTTCCTGACCCCGGCGGCGTCTCGGCCTGATATCGAACCGGCCATGGCGGGTGTCGGGAGCCGGTGAACCCTGACGACTGCCGATAACGTGGCCGACGAGGCCACTCCGTTATGACAGCAACCATCCCCGCCCCGCCCCGCTCCGGCCCGTGGACACCACGGGTCGCACTTGCGCTGGGTGTGCTCGCAGCCGCGGCATTCATCTACGTGACCGCCGAGATCATGCCGGTCGGCGCCCTGCCGGCCATCGCCGGCGATCTCGACGTCAGCGAGGCCGTGGTCGCGACACTGCTGGCCAGCTACGCGCTGGTGGCGGCGCTGGCGACGATGCCTCTGGTGCGCTGGACCGCGCACTGGCCGCGGCGGCGGACGCTGATGTTCACCCTGTCCTCGCTGACCGTCTCCCAACTGATCTCGGCGCTGGCACCGACGTTCGCGGTGCTGGCCGGCGGGCGGGTGCTCTGCGCGCTGACGCACGGGCTGATGTGGTCGGTTCTCGCACCGATCGGTGCCCGGCTGGTGCCGCCGTCACACGCTGCCCGGGCCACCATGGCGATCTACGTCGGGACCGGTTTGGCGCTCGTCGTCGGCAGCCCGCTGACTGCGGCCCTCAGTGGGCTGTGGGGCTGGCGGCTGGCGGTCGCCGCCATCACCGCGGCCGCCGCCGCTGTGATGGTCGCGGCCCGGCTCACCCTGCCGCCGATGGCGATGCCGCAAGCCGGCTCGCCGGGGTCCACCCGCCGGCCCTGGCATCACCACAACCGCCGGCTCGTCGTCATGTGCGGACTGACCCTGGTCGGAGTCACCGGCCATTTCATCTCCTACTCGTTCATCGTGGTGATCATCCGCGACGTCGTGGGCGTCGGTGGGCCGCAGTCAGCCTGGCTGCTGGCGGGCTACGGGGTCTGCGGCCTGGTGGCGATGGGGCTGCTGGCCAGGCCCGGAGATCGCAGTCCCAAGACCACGATCGTGGCCTGTATGGCGACCTTGACCCTGGTGTTCGTGGTGCTGGCCGGGCTGGGATTCGGCCAGCGCAGCACCGCCGCCACGGTGATCGTCGGCGTTATTGCGATTCTGGGCTGGGGTGCGACGGCCACCGCCATCCCGCCGATGCTCCAGACCGCGGCCATGCGGCACTCACCGGAGGACCCGGACGGTGCGTCGGGGGTCTACGTGGCGGCATTCCAGGTCGGCATCATGGCCGGCGCGCTGATCGGTGCCTACCTCTTCGAGCACGCCGGCGAGCCGGTGATGCTGACCGTTTCGGCGCTCCTGATCTCATCAGCCCTGGTCTGCGTGGCTGCCGGCCGGGACCTGTTCGCCGTCGAGGGGCCGGCCCGCGCGGAGTAACGCTCGTCACCCGCACGACGACGATATGTACAGGTCAGGACCATAAAGCCGGCGATTCCGCCGAATCGTCGATGGTCATGCACCGTCGGCGCTGTGTCAGACTGGTGGTAATCAATCATTGGAGGACTGTGGTGAAGCGGGTGAGAGGCGCTCTGGCGACCGCTCTGTGTCTGGTGACGGTCGCAGGAGCCGGTCTGGGCACCGGTCCGGCGCTGGCCGACCCGGACCAGCCGGTGGATCCGCAGGTCATCGACGCCCCGCCACTGCCGCCGCCGCTGGAGCCGCCGCCGGTGGTGCTTCCGCCTCCGCCGCCACCGCTTCCCGACGATCTGGCACCCCCCGGCGACGTCCCGCCTCCCCCGGTCGACGTTCCGCCGCCGGTTGCCGCGCTGCCGGTGGCCACCAGCGCGGCCAAGGGACAGAATGCGACACCGTTCACCGGTGACCCGGTATTCGCCCCGCCGGCCTTCAACCCGGTCAATGGGGCCCTGGTGGGTGTGGCCAAGCCGATCATCATCAACTTCCAGCGACCCATCGCCAACCGTCCGCTGGCCGAGCAGTCGATCCACATCTCGTCGGCCCCGGCTGTGCCGGGGGCGTTCTACTGGACCACCGACACCCAGGTTCGCTGGCGGCCGTACAACTTCTGGCCGGCCGGTACCCAGGTGCATATCGACGCCAGTGGCGCGCAGTCCAATTTCCGGGTCGGCGATTCCCTGGTGGCGACCGTCGACGACAAGACCCACCAGATGACCGTCACCCGCAACGGGAAGGTGGAGAAGACTTTCCCGGTGTCGATGGGCATGCCCGATGGCAAACATGAGACCAAGAACGGCACCTACTACGTCCTGGAGAAATTCGCCGACCTCATCATGGACTCCTCCACCTACGGTGTCCCGGTCAATTCACCGATGGGCTACAAGCTGAAGGTGCAGTGGGCGGTGCGCATCGACAACAGTGGCGGCTTCGTACACAGTGCACCGTGGTCGGTGGCTGACCAGGGCAAGCGCAACGTCAGCCACGGCTGCATCAACCTCGGACCGGATAACGCCAAGTGGTTCTTCGACAACTTCGGCAGCGGCGATCCGATCGTCGTCAAGAATTCGGTCGGGCTCTACAACAAGCCCGACGGCGCCGACGACTGGCAGTGGACCCTCTACTGATCAAGGGACGTACTGATCTAGGCGGGCTCTGATCTAGCTCCAGATCCTGACCCGCTGTTGCGGTTCCAGGTACAGGGCATCGTCCGGGCCGACGTCGAATGCCTCATAGAAGGCGTCGATATTGCGCACCACGCCATTGCAACGGAACTCCGGCGGTGAATGCGGATCGGTCGCCAGCCGCCGGATCGATTCCGCCGCACGGGATTTGGTGCGCCAGACCTGTGTCCAGCCGAGCAGCACGCGCTGCACCCCGGTCATCCCGTCGATCACCGGTGGCTCCTGACCGCCCAGTGACAACCGGTAGGCGAGCAGGGCGATCGACAGCCCGCCCAGATCGCCGATGTTCTCGCCGACGGTGAAGGCGCCGTTGACGTGTGGTGGTTCGTCGCGGCATTCGAGGTCGCGGGGAACGAAGGCGTCGTACTGCTCGATGAGTTTGGTCGTGCGGGTGGTGAACTCGGTGCGATCAGCATCGGTCCACCAGTCCACCAGATTGCCGTCGCCGTCGTACTTGGCACCCTGGTCGTCGAAACCGTGGCCGATCTCATGCCCGATCACCGCGCCGATACCGCCGTAGTTGGCGGCGTCGTCGGCTTCAGCGTCGAAGAACGGCGGCTGCAGGATCGCGGCCGGGAAGACGATCTCATTCATCCCCGGGTTGTAGTAGGCGTTCACCGTCTGCGGGGTCATGAACCACTCGTCACGATCGACCGGACCACCGAGTTTAGCCACCTCGCGGTCGAACTCCAGCTCTGTGCCGCGGATCACGTTGCCGTACAGGTCATCCCGATGGATCACCAGGCCGGAGTAATCTCGCCAGTTCTTCGGGTATCCGATCTTCGGTGTGAACTTGTCCAGTTTGACCAGTGCGCGACGCCGGGTCTCCGGTGTCATCCATTCCAGATCGGTGATGCTCACCCGATAGGCCTCGCGGAGGTTTTCCACCAGCACGTCCATCCGGGCTTTAGCTTCCGGCGGGAAGTGTCGCTGCACATAGAGCCGACCCACCGCATCACCCATCAGACTCTCCACAAGTGACACCGCCCGCTTCCAGCGTTCACGGATCTGCTCGGTGCCACTGAGCGTGCGGCCGTAGAAGTCGAAGTCTTCCTCCACCAGAGCGGGGGTCAGCACCCCGGCGCGGCCGTGGATGAGTCGCCAACGCGTCCAATCCTGCCAGTCGGCAAAATCCGCGCTCGACCACAGGCCTGCGAATGCACTGAGGTAATCCGGTTGACGCACAACGAGTTCAGTGAACGAGTTCTCGGAGACGCCCAGCGCTGCGGCCCAGGTTTCCCAGTCGAATCCCTGTGACTGCTCGGTCAGCTCGGCGAAGGTGCGCAGGTTGTAGGTCAGGTCAGCATCGCGGCGGCGCACCACATCCCAATGTGCGGCAGCGAGCTTGGTCTCCAGTGCGACGATTCGACCCGCCCGCTCGGCGTACTCGTCGGCCGTCCCGCCGAACACCAGCGCGAACATCGTTGCGATGTGCCGGGGGTAGGCGCCCAGGATCGCCGCGTGCTGATCATCCCGGTAGTAGGACTCGTCGGGCAGGCCCAGTCCGGACTGATTGAGGTGCACCAGATAGCGGGAGGAATTCTTGGAGTCGGTGTCGATATAAAGTCCGACCGGGCCGCCCACCCCGGTTCGTTGCAGCCGGCCGATCGCACCGGCCAGTGCGCCGGGCCCCTGCGCGGTGTCGATCGTCGCGAGTTCTTTCCGCAGCGGCTCCAGTCCTCGCGCCTCCAATTCCTGCTCGTCGAGGAAGCTGGCGTACAGATGCCCCACCCGCTGCTCGTCGGTCCCGGCCTCGGCGTTCGTTGCGGCCGCCTCGGTGATGATGTCCCGGACGTGCTCCTCGGCCTGGTCGTAGAGCGCGCGGAACGCCCCGTCGGTGGCCCGATCCGCGGGCATGGTGTACCCGGCCAGCCAGCGACCGTTGAGATGGCCGAAGAGGTCGTCCTGCGGGCGAACATCCGGATCGAGATGGGTCAGGTCGATCCCGGATCGCGCAGTGTCTATCGTCACCGCACCATCATTACCACTGCCTGGCAGCGCCTGCCGACGGGGCCGGTAGCCTCCCCTGCATGCCCGAGGACTCCGAAGACAGCGCCAAGCCGGGGTGGTCCCGCGTCGGGATCGGATCTGCCGCCCTCGGGGTCCTCTGCGCGGCAGCCCTGGTGATGATCGCCGTGCTCGGGGTCAGCCATCGGGCCGCAGACGCCGACCGTAGCCGCCAGGCACGGGTGATGCAGACCGCGGCCCAATGGACCCAGCTGCTGATCAATATGAACGTCGCCAATGTCGGTACCAGTCTGGAGAACCTGCGGGACGGGACGGTCGGGGAGCTCAACTCCGGCTTCGACGCCTCGATCGCTCCCTATCGCAAGGTTGTGGAGGCGCTGAACTCCCGCACCACCGGTTCCGTCGAGTCGGTCGCGATCGAGGTGCTGCACCGGGATCTGGACGCCGCGCCCGGGCAGCGACCCTCAGGCCCGCAGAGCCTGCCGGCGGAGTTGACCGCGCGCACCGACACCGTCCTGGTGGTGGCCACCTCGGTCAGTGAGAACACCGGCAGCAAACCCACCACGGTGCGCTGGAACCTGCGACTCGGTGTCTCCGAGATCGACGGCACGATGAAGGTCTCGCGGCTGGAGTCGCTGCGATGAGAAACCTGACCCGGGTACTCGCCTTCGACGTCGCCGCGCCCCTGCTGACCATCGCGGGTCTGATCGCGATCGGGGTGATGCTCGACTGGCCGCTGTGGTGGGTGTCGGTCGGTTCGATGCTGTGCCTTCTCGTCGCCGAGGCGGTGGTGCTCAATACCGTTGGTTACCGGCGTGATTCGGTGACCGTGGGCACCGATGATGACGCCCCCGGATTGCGGCTCGCGGCGGTGGGTGTGACCGCGGCGACCCTGGTGTCGGCCGCGGCCGTCGGCTACTCGCAGTGGTCTGTGCCGGACCGGGCGTTCACCCGGGACACCGACGAGGTGGCGCGGATCGCCGTCGAGGTCTCCGAGGCCACCGCGACATTCACCCCGTCGGACCCGGCATCGTCGATAGACCGGGCCGCGGCATTGATGACGCCGGACACCGCAGCGGCGTTCAAGAGTAATTTTGGCGCCGCCACCGCGGATATGGCCAAGCGCAATATCTCCGCGAAGGCGCGCACCATCTCGGCCGGCCTGGAGGCGCTGGGACCAGCTGCGGCCAGTGTGGCTGTGCTGATACGTTCGGTCCAGGCCACACCCGGTCAGGAACCCGGTGTCGCGGTGCTGGCACTGCGGGTCGCGCTGAGTAAACAGGGCGACGGGTGGAAGGTGGTCGACGTCACTCCGATCAATCCGCGGTGACCACCGCGGGCGTCAACGCCCGATGAGGTTCGCGTAATCAACTTTGAGACAGCGATCCATCACGACTGTCAAACCGGCGTCACGGGCGGCTCTGGCCACCTGCTCATCGCGCAGACCCTGCTGTAGCCACAGGTATTTCGGCAGCGGGTGCAGGGCCAGAATCTCCTGGAGAACGGCGGGAAGTTCCTCCGCGCGGCGAAAGACATCGACCATGTCGGGTACTACGGGCAGCTCGGCCAATGTGGGGTACGCCGTGACGCCGTCGATCTCGCCGACGTTGGGGTTGACCGGGTACAGCTGATAGTGACTGTGCCGGGCGAGGTAGCCGAACACCTCGTTGCTGGGCCGTGCCGGGTTGTCCGATGCGCCGAGGACCGCCACGGTCTTGGTGTCGCGGAGGATCTCCCGCAATTGATCGACGCCCACGCTAGTGCGCGCCATCGGCGTCGGCCTGGTACTCCCCGGCGCCGCCGTCGTCGTCGGCCGGGGAATCCTGGACGCGGATCTTGGCGAACCGGTCCGAGAGTCGACGCATCCGGATCATCAACGACGCCGCGGGGCTGATCGAGGCGTCCAGGAAGGCCGTCAACTCCGAGGCCGACACCCCGATCCGCGAGGCGAATTCCCGCTCGTTGAGACCGGACCGCTCCAGCAGCAGCCGGACATGGCGGGAGGCCTCGGTGCGTTCGTTGGCCTCCAGATGGGTGCGGGCGCGGGAGAGAACCTCGGTCAGTGCCTTGGAGATTCCGTACGGGGCGGCCGCGGCCAGAACCTCCTCGACCTGACGGGCGGTACGACCGTAGGGATCCCGTTTGATCGCGACCACGATGCGCTGCCAGACAGTGATATCGCCGGTTTCCAGGGCTGAGCGGATCGAGGCTGTTGGCCAGAACTCGACCGGCGCCTGGTCGGCGGATTGCTCGGATGGGCGAGTCAACTCGCCTCCTCCAGGATCGCCACCGCCAGGTTCAGGCAGGTCTGCCGAACAGTCTCCCATTCGGTGGCCGGGGCCGCGGCGGGGTCCCCGTCGTCGGACGGCATCGGATCGGCCAGTCGGCGCACCAGTTGCGTCGCGATCCACTGCCGTTCGGGCTGTCCGGAGCCGTAATACCGGTCGATACCGGCCAGCACCACGGCGGCGTTCTCAATTCCGTTGGCGTCGACCACGTCGGCGAGTTGGACGTAGTCCGCGCGATTGTTGCGGCACAGCACCAGGTAGCTCTGCAGTCGCAGCGTCTCGGCGCCGGTGGGAATCTGCAATCGATCCCCGGTGGGCAGCTGCACGTTGGTGGTCTCGACCGGGCTCAGCCGGGCTGTGGCGGCATCGGTCTCCAGCGCGTCCAGGGCGACGGCGAGCCGTCCTCGCCACACCGTCACCGGGTGTACCGGGCGCGCCGCGGGGGATCGCGGCGGGAGGGCCAGTCCGGCCGCGACTTCCAGACCGCCGTCCCCACCCTTGATCCTCCCGGTCAGTGATCCGATCGCAAGACCGCAACCGTTGAAGGCCAGCGGATCGGCGACACTGACCGCATCGGGCGCCATCTCCTTGAGCCGTGCCGCGCCGCGGACCACCATCCGCAGATCGGCACTGGGTGGCGCCACCGTGGTGAGGTGGTCGGGCAGCACCACGAGATCACCGAGATCGACCTTGGGTAAAGGCTTTTCGAAATCCACCGACGGCAGGATTCGCGCCAGCCAACCGGGGAGCCACCAGTTCCACTGGTCGAACATCGCCATCAGCGCGGGCACCATGACGAGCCGGACGATGGTGGCGTCCACGGCGATCGCCACCGCACATGCCACCCCCATTTCGGCCACCAGGGGCATGCCGGCGAAGGCGAAGCCGATGAACACCGCGATCATGATCAGTGCGGCGCTGGTGATGGTGCGGGCACTGGTGGCTACGCCGTAGGCCACCGAGTCGCGGGTGTCACCGGATTGCAGGTAACGCTCCCGGATCCGGGTCAGCAGGAAGATCTCGTAGTCCATCGACAGGCCGAAGGTCATCGCCAGCACCAGTGGCGGAATGGTGCTGTCGATCGAGTTGATCGGCTCGAAGCCGATGCCTTGCAGCCAGCCCCACTGGAACACGATGACGAGGCTGCCGTAGGCGGCCGCGACCGACAGCACAGTCATCAGCACGCCCTTGAGTGCAAGGAAGACCGACCGGATGGAGATCAGCAGCATCACGAAGGCGATCAGCGCCACGAACCCGAGGACCACCCACTGGGTGTCGGCCACCCGATCGTCGTAATCCTTGATCAGTGCGGTCGGCCCGCCGACGTCGACCCGGATCCCGGACTGCCCGGTCACCTCGGGCAGGTTGGCGCGTAACCAGTCGACGGTCTGGCGGGCCCGCAACTCCTCAGGATCGACGGCCAGCACGGCCGACAGCAGCGCGCTGCGATTGTCGTCGGAGAACTCGGGGGGCGACACCGAGGCGATGTTCACCGCCATTGACGCGGTTCTGCTGAGGGCAGCCAGGACCTCAGTGTTGTCCGGGCCGGCGGCGTCGGCATTGGGGCCGGCCTCGGGGAAGGTGACCAGGATCCGAATCGGACCGAGCGCACCGGGACCCAGCGCCTCGGCGGCCGCGGCCACCCCGCCGCGGACTTCGTGCGACGCCGGGAACTGACGCAGCAGGCTGTTGCCCAGCACCATGGAGACCGCCGGCGCCGCCAGGAGGAGCAGGACGACCGTCGCGGCACTGGCCGACACCCACGGCCGGCGCATCACCGCGTTGACCCAGCGGGTCCAGAACCGGGACTGGGCGGACTCCGGCCGGCGCGACCAGTGCAGCAGCGGCGACCGTCGGGCAGCGGCCCGACCGAAGGTCGACAGCACCGCCGGGATCAGAGTGGCCGACGTCAGGACTGCTACCCCGACGGCGAGGATCGCCCCGGTGGCCATCGACCGCAGCACCGGGGTGTTGATCAGGTACAGGCCGGTCAGCGACGCGATCACCGTCATGCCGGAGAGCACCACCGCAAGGCCGGATGTCGCCATCGCCGCGTCCGCGGCCTGATCAGCGTCCCGGCCGGCCTGTAATTCCTCGCGGAACCGCATCACGATGAACAGCGAGTAGTCGACGGCCAGTGCGATGCCGAACATCGACACCGTGGAGGTGACGAACACCGACATGGTGGTCACCGTGGACAGCAGATAGACCACGCCCATGGTCACCACGACCGTGCACACGCCCAGCGCCAGTGGGATGGCCGCGGCGGCCAGCGAGCCGAACACCATGACGAGCACGATCAGCACGATGGGCAGATTCCAGCGCTCTGCGGCGGCGACGTCGTGCTTGGTGCTGATCTGGGCGGCCGCGCCGAGCTCACCCTGACCGATCACGTAGAGCCGGACCCGGCCGTTCTCGGTCCGGCCCGGCTGGTCACCGCTGACGCCGATCTTGGTCCGTAGCTGGCGGGCGACGTCCACCGCTCCGGTGTTGTCGAAGCCGAGTCGAAGTGTCACGACGTAGGGCCGGTCGGGCGCCGGCGCGGGCTGGGTGAGGGTGGGGGCCAGCGTGATGCTGGGGATCTCCTGGGCGGCTTGCTCCAACTGCGACACCGCCGCGGCCATGTCCTCGTAGGTGGCGTCGGCGCGCGGTGCGGCCACCAGTGCGAGCGGTGAGGCGCCCTGCTGCGGGTAGTGATCCTCGAGATCGTGCTGCACGCGCAGCGATTGGGAACCCGCCACCTCGAAGCCGCCGCCGGTCAGGTTCTGGGACTGGGTGAGCGCCAGCCAGATCGAGGGGATCAGGGCAAGCACCCAGCAGAGAATTACCAGCCGGCGATGTCTGCGCAGGCTGCCACTCAGACGCATCATGAACTGCTGGATGGCAAACTCCCCGCGACCGGCACTAGGCGAATAGCGTGATGCGAGACTACCCCAGCCGGCTGTGCGTTCCCCGGGCCCCGGTGGCCTACGATCGGACCAACCCCGGATGAAGGAGTCCCAGCATGATCCGCACTGTCCGACTTTCTGCCGGCGCGATCGTGATCGGACTCGGGGTGGGGTTGGCCCCGCAGGCCGTCGCGGCTCCGCCGAACTGCACCGCCGCCGACCTCGCCGGTGTGTCCGCGGGTGTCTCCGCCGCGATGTCGGCCTATCTGTTCACCCACCCGGACGTCAATGCGTTCTTCACCGGACTGGACGGCACCCCTCGCGATGAGCGTCGAGGCGACATTGCGACCTACCTCGACGCCAACCCGCAGGTGAGGGCGGAGCTCCAGGGCATCCGGCAGCCGCTGGTCGAGCTGCGTGGTCGCTGCGGCGGAGCCCCGGCCCCGGACGCGCCCGCCTCCTAGTGCGTACGCCGGCTCAATCCGGCGCGAACGGCCCGCCAGCCCACCAGTAGGACTCCGGTGACCAGCGTGGCCACCAGGATGAAACTGAACGCGATCCCCTCGCCGCTGGCCACGCGCAGTGCCATTCCCACCACGACGGTGCACACCCAGACGATCAGACCGGTCGGCACCGGTGTCGCCGGGCGCCGCCAGCCACGCGAGACCAGCCAGCCGACGACCGTGCCGGTGAGGAACGGCCATGCCGTCTCGGCGATGCCGACCAGGGTCACGCCCTCGGCATGGTTGCGCCGGCCCACCGAGACGAAGGCGATGACGCATACGACGTCGGCGGCGAAGGCGAGTGCGGCACTCCGGAATGCAGCTGTCATCGGGTCATCCAACCGCGTTCAGCCGTGATCCTCATCCTCAGGGGCGAGTTCGTCGATGACGGACAACTCCTCGGCCTCGAGTTCGTCGATGACGTTCTCGGGGTGCAGAGCGCCTTCGGTGCGGAACATGAAGAAGAACACCACCCACCCGATGGCGGAGATGAAGATCCAGCTGACCAGTCGGTAGATCAGCATCGCCGAGATGGCGGCGGGAAGCGCCATCCCACTGGACACCAGACCCGGCACAAGTACCGCCTCCACCACCAGCAGCCCACCGGGCATCAGCGGAATCGCACCCACCGCGCGGGCTGCCGCGTAGGCAACGGTCAACCCGGGCAGCGACGGATGGCCTCCGGTGGCGTAGGCGGCGAACAGCAGGCAGGCCACGTCGGCCACCCAGTTGAACAGTGACCACCCGAACGCCACGGCGAGTTCGCGTCGGCTCAGGCTGACCGATTCCAGTTGGGCGAGTGTCTCGCGCCACTTGCGCAGACCGGTGTCGGCGGGCTTGTTGCGCACCGAGTTCAGCGAGCCGAGGATCTTCACCCCGATTCCGTCGATCAGTTCCGGCCGGGTCGCCACCGCCTGTGCCAGGAGCAGCAGGGCCACGAAGCCGCCGAGGGTGAACAGCAGTGAGAACGGATTGTCCTTGGCCCCCAACAGGAATGCGCCACCCAAGCCCAGCAGGGCCAGGCCGACCACCTGTAGCGCGCCGGACATCACCAGCTGCCAGGAGGCCACCACGGGCGAAGCGCCCCAACGGCGTTGCTGGCGATAGACGAAGGTCGCCGAGAGCACCGGACCGCCGGGCAGTGTCGTGCTCAACGCATTACCCGCATAGAAGGCGGCCTCTGAACGCCACTGCTGCACCGTGACACCGGCTGAGCGCAACAACGTCCGCTGAATCTGGGCGAAGCTGTGCATCGACATCATCGCCGCGAAGACCGCCGCGAGCACCCACCATCCGTTGGCCGAACGCAGGCTGGCCCACGCCTTGGCCAGTTGATCCCACACGAGTCCGGCCTCGACCGCGAGCACGATCAAGGCGACGCCGAGAACCGCCCAGCGCACCCACCAGAACCTGCCCCGGGCGGGCGAGCCGCGTTCGTGGGCCACGTCTTTCAGGGTAGCCGCGCAGGGTAGCCGTGCAGGTTAGGCTGACCGCATGCCGGCCGGGCGCTCTCGTGACGATGATGCCGTTGATCCATTGGTCCGCAAGGCCGCCGCCTGGTGCTGGCGCCTCCTGGTCATCCTGGCCACGATCCTGGCGCTGCTGTGGCTGGTGGGTGAGCTTCAGGTGATTCTGGTTCCGGTCGCGCTGGCGGTGATGGTGACCGCGCTGATGGTGCCTGCCGTCGATTGGCTCGACCGTCGCGGCGCCCCACGCGGCGGCGCCGTCGCGCTTGTACTCCTCACCGGGTTCGCGGCCTTCGGCGGGATCATGACTTTCGTTGTGAGCCAGTTCATTTCGGGATTGCCAAGTCTGACCGAGCAGGTAACGCGCAGTATCGACAACGCCACAAAGTGGCTAATCGACGGTCCGGCGCACCTGAGTCATGAACAGATCGAGAAGGCCGGAGACGCGGCTGTCAAGGCACTGCGCGACAATCAGGAGAAGCTGACCACCGGAGCACTCTCCACCGCGGCCTCTCTCGCCGAGATCGTGACCGGCGCACTGCTGATGCTGTTCACCTTGATCTTCCTGCTCTACGGCGGTCGCAACATCTACGACTATCTGACCCGGATCGTGCCGGCCGGCGCCAGGGAACGGGTTCGTGACGCGGGACGGGCCGGCTTCGGATCGCTGATCGGCTACGCGCGCGCGACCTTCCTGGTGGCTCTGGTCGACGCCATCGGTATCGGCACCGGGCTTGCCATCATGAGTGTGCCCCTGGCCCTGCCGCTGGCATCTCTGGTCTTCCTGGGCGCCTTCATCCCGGTAGTCGGTGCGGTGGTCACGGGGATGCTCGCGGTGGTGGTCGCACTGCTGGCCAAGGGTGTCTTCTACGCGTTGATCACCCTCGGGCTGATCATCGCTGTGATGCAGTTGGAGAGCCACGTACTGCAGCCCCTGCTGATGGGCCGTGCGGTCTCGATCCATCCGCTGGCGATCGTGCTGGCCATCGCGACCGGGGCGGTGCTGGCCGGAGTCGTGGGCGCGCTGCTGTCGGTGCCGGTTCTGGCGTTCCTCAACAGCGCTATTCGCGTGCTGGTCGCGGACAACCCGGCAGGTAGGGCAGCCCAATTGGAGGCTGCGGACAACGCGGTGCTGGTTGAGGCCGAACCGGACTAGAGCCGGCCTTCCCGGCGCAGCAGTTCCTGCGCGCTGACCCCGCCGCCCTGCTTGCCGCGGGCGTTGAGTTGCTCGGTGGCCATATCGGAGTCGGGTTCGCCCGGCCGGCTGATCGGAATCGCCCGGGTTTCCTCGGCCGAGATGATCGGCATTGCGGTGGTGGCGTCATCGGCCACGGTGGGAGTCGGGATCACCTGGGTCGGCTCCGCCGTCGGCTCGACGTCGGGCTCGCGTCGCGCGGCCTTGGCACGCAACTCGCCCAGCCAGGAGCTGATGTCCCGGTCTTCCTTCTCCGGCGCGGCGAACCGCGTGGTCGGGGCGTCGACCGGTGCTGGCGGCGGGGGAGCGGGGACGCGCTGGCGCGGCGAACTCTGCGCCGGGGGCACGGGCCTGGCCGGAGCCGGTGCCGCGGCACCGACCAGCGCGCCCTGTGGTTCGGGCACGGCAGGGCGACGTTCGTCGGGAAGGGTGGTCTCGCCCAGACCGATCTTGATCTGCAGCCGCTTCATCCACTTCGGCGCCCACCAGCAATCGTCGCCGAGCAGCTTCATGATTGCCGGCACCAGGAACATCCGCACGATGGTGGCGTCGAGTAACAGCGCGATCAGCAGCCCGAACGCCAGGTACTTCATCATCACCAGATCAGAGAACACGAAAGCGCCGGCTACCACCGCGAGCACAAGTGCGGCCGCGGTGATCAGCCGGCCGGTGGTGGCGGTGCCGATCCGGATCGCCTCGGTGGTCGACATGCCGCGATCGCGAGCCTCCACCATCCGGGAGACCAGGAACACCTCGTAGTCGGTGGACAGGCCGTAGATCACGGCGATGATCAACCCGATCATCGGCGCCATCAACGGCTGCGGGGTGTAGGTCATGATCCCCGAGCCGTGGCCCTCGACGAACATCCAGGTGAGCACGCCCATCGTCGAACCCAGTGTCAGTGCGCTCATCAGGGCCGCCTTGATCGGCAGCACCAGAGATCCGAATGCCAGGAACATCAGAATCGTCGTCGTGGTGATCAGCAGCAGGACCATCAGCGGCAGCTTCGCGTACAACGAGTGGATGCTGTCCTGCTCCAGCGCCGGCGTGCCGCCCACATAGACGTTGAGGCCCTTCGGCGGGGTGATGTCGCGTAGCTCGGCGATCTTCTTGGACGCGTCGTTGCGGACCACCAGACCGTTCTGGATCACCCGGATTGACGGGTTCTTCGACGCCCCGTCCAGGTACGGCCGCTCCTTCCACATCGCGTCGGGATTGTTGTCCGGGTCGGTGAATCCGTTGATGGCCATCGCCTTGTTGCGGATCTCGGCGACCTGCTGGTCGGTCACGGGCTGACCGTTATCGCTCTGGATGACCATCGTCAGCGGCTCGGTGCGGAAGCCGGGGAAGGTCTTGTCGAACTCCTCCTGCGCCAGCCGCACGGAGTTGTTCGGTGGCAGGTACTTCTCGCTGATGCCGCCGAGCGCGAGATGCCCGAGCGGGATGATCAGCACGATCATGAAGACGATGATCGGCGCGGCGAACATGATGGGCCGCTTCATCACCTGGTTGACCAGCTTGCCCCAGAAGCCGTTCTCGACTTCCTCCCGGGTTTTGGTTTTCTGGGTCTTGTCGGCGAACCAGTCGATGATCTTGCGGGAGAACGACCAGTTGGCCAGGAACGGCACCCGGAGCAGGGTGCGCACCCCCAGTGCGTCGACGTTGGGCCCGAGGATGGCCAGGCTCGCCGCGAGCACGGTGATCGACAGAATCGCCGCGAGCATGACCGAGGCGATGATCGCGTAGGTGATCGACTTCAGGAAGCCCTGCGGGAACAGCAGCAGCGGCAGTGAGGAGGCGACGATGATCACCGCGGAGAAGATGACGGTTCGCCCCGACGTCATGACGGTCCGGCGTACCGCCGCCTCGGTGTCGTAGCCCTCGGCGAGCTCTTCGCGGAACCGGCTGACGATGAATAGGCCGTAGTCGATGGCGATACCCAGCCCGATCAGAGTCACGACGGGCTGGGCGAAGAAGTGCACCGGCGTGTGGTCGGCGATCAGCCGCATGATGCCCAACGCGCCCATGATCGACAGTCCGCCGATGATCGCCGGAAGGCTGGCCGCGACCACGCCGCCGAAGACGAAGAACAGCAGGACCGCGACCAGCGGGATGGCCGCCACCTCGGCGCGCTGCTGGTCCTCTCCGATGGTGCCGGTGAGTTCCGCGGCCAGCGGTTGCAGACCGGCCTGCTGCACCTCGATACCGGGGATGTTGAAGCTGTCCTTGACCGCCTTGTAGTTGTTCAGGATGGTGTCGTCGTTGTCGCCCTTGAGCTGGATCGACATGAAGGCGTGCTTCTTGCCGGCGTCGGCCATGTTCGACAGCATCTCGGGGCTCTTGAAATAGCCGATCGCCCGCAGGATCTCGTCGGGGTGGTCCTTCTGGGCCGTGTCGAGGTTGTCCAGGATCTTCTTGGTGAACTCCGGGTCGTCGACGGTCTTGCCGTCCGGTGCGGTGTAGACCGCCACGATGTGGCCGGAGGTATCGCGTCCGTACGCGCCGTCGGCCAGCAGTGAGGCGGCCACCGACTGGCTGCCCTCGTCGTAGAAACCGCTCTGGGTGACGTGCTTACCCAGATCAATGCCGAAGATACCGCCACCGATGCACAGCGCGACCATCAGTGCGATGACGATGTACCGGTGCCGGTAAACGGTTCGGCCCCACCAGGCGAACACTCGGATCTCCTCACTGACAGTCAGATCTAACGCTATGGCGGTGTGCCCGCCTCCGGTCTAAATTCGCGAGTTCAGCAACGAGGACAGCGGCCGGAAGGGCTGCAGCCACGCACCGTGCTCTGGCAACGAATCCAGGCCGATTCGCGGCAGTGGCTCCCGGAAAACTCCCGGAATGTCCTCCAAGTCGACGAATTCAAAGGTATCCGACGCTAACGCCCAGCTGGCATGTTCGCGAAATCCGAGCACCCGGACGTCAATGCCCTCGGTGGCGAGGTCCTCCAGCGGGCCCCGAAACGCCTGGCCGTCGGCAGAGGCCACCAGCACCGCGGCCAGGCCCTCGGCCCGCCGTAGCGCGATATGGGCCAGCATGTCGTCGTCGACGTCGCTGTCCTCGTCGATCTTCGGTTTGGCGAACACCGCGAACCCGACGTTGCGCAGGGCCTCCACCCAGGGCCGCACCACATCGGCGGTGCCTGGCGCGATGTTGGTGAACACCGTCGCCTCGGGCTCCAGGACCCGGTGACCGGCTGCCAGCTCAGCGGTGCAATTCAGCAACCAGCGGCCGAGCGCGTCGAATCGGGGCCGGTGTGCGGCGGTCGGCCGCCCGCCCAGGATCGAGCCCAATCCCATGTCCAGATTGGGCGCATCCCACACCAGCAAAACCCGTTTCAGTGGCTGTTGCAGCTCGAGATCCGGTGGACAGTCCGTCGTTACGGTGCTCTCATCGATGACAGTCATGCTCGCCTCACCCAGATGAATTCGGTCACCGCGCTGCCGGCGTGGTGAGCCTTGGTTTCGTACTTCGTGGTCGGTCGTGCTGTCGAGATCGGCAGTGGCTCATCAGGTTCCGCGCGGCGCAGCAGCGGTTCGGCATCGCCGACCTCGGCAATCTGCTCGGCATAATCGGCATGGTCGGTGGCCGCATGAAGCACCCCGCCGGGCCGTAGCCGGTCGGCCATCAGCGCAACCGTCGGCGGCTGTATCAACCGGCGTTTGTGGTGGCGCGCCTTGGGCCAGGGATCGGGAAAGAACACCCGGATCCCGGTCAGGGAGGCGGGAGTCAGCAGATGTTCGAGGACGTCGGTGCCGTCGCCCCGGATTATCCGGATGTTGGTCACCGGGTGCGCATCCTCGGATGAGCGGTCGATTGCGCTGAGTAGTTGGGCCAGCCCGCGGCGGTAGACCTCCACGGCGATCACGTCGAGATCGGGTTCGGCCTGCGCCATCGCCAGGGTCGAGGTGCCGGTCCCGCAGCCGATCTCCAGGATCAACGGGGCCTCCCGGCCGAACCAGCCCGCGACGTCGAGTTTCTCCTCGCCGTCGGCCTGCCGGCCCAACGCCGGCCACAGCCGGTCCCACACCCCCTGCTGGGCCTCGGTCAGGGCCGAGCGACGGGACCGGAAGCTGGTCACCCGCCTGGGTTGATGCGCTGCCGCCTCGGGCACGGCGGGGCGCTGAACAGGCATTGATCCATGGTGGCTCATGAACCGCCGGCCGCCGCTATCGCGGACGAGATTGATACCCAACAGTTGTCTTCCGACCTGACTGGCCGCCCGGCCGGCCTGCTGCCACCCTGGCCGGATGGCCGTCTGCCCGCTCTCGCCGGTCTTGACCGCCGGTGCCGCGACGCTCCCGGCGCTGGAGCGGCTGGCCGGCGATCTCGACGCCCCCCTGCGAGTAGGGGTGCGGGGCAGGCCAGGGGCCGGTGTCCGCACGGTGGTCCGGGCCCTGCAGTCAGCCGGAACGCAGGTCTGCGCCCCGGACTCGGACCCGGAGCTGGAGGTTCGGGTGGTGGTGGAGACGTTCACCGCAGAGGACCTCTCGGCGCTGTCAGGTGGACGGCCGACGGTCGTGGTGCTCAATAAGGCCGATCTGATCGGATTCACCGGGGCCGGCCCGATGGTGGCGGCGTTCTCCAGGTGCGTGGAGTTGCGTCGGCGTACCGGCATTCCCGTCGTGCCGCTGTCGGCGCTGGTGGCGCTGGCCGCCCTCGATCCGGCCGGACTCGATGACTGCCCGATCGACGGCTGCCTGATCGACGGGGGCCTCCTGGACCCGTTGCGGGAGCTGGCCGAAGGCCCGGCACGGCTGTCCGCTCGGGTGCGCGGCCGGCTCCTGACCCGGCTGGACCTGTTCGGTATCGCCACCGCCGTGGCAGCCCTGCGTGATGGCGCTGACCGCATCGCGGTGCGGGCGGCACTGCGCCGGGCCAGCGGTATGGACGCGGTCTGCGCCGAGATCGACCGGGCCGCCGCCCCGGTCCGCTACCGGCGGATGAGGGCGGTGCTGACCGAGTTGACCGGAATGGGTGCTGGCCCCGGCGGCGCGCGGCTCGCCCGATTCGTGGCCGGGGATGACGTGGTGCTGGCCCGGATGGCCGCCGCAGCCGAGGTGCTGGCGGCAGCCGGAATGCCGATACCGCGGGCCACCGATCCGTTGCGGATGGCAATCCACTGGCAGCGCTACTCCGCGGGTCCGGTCTCTGAACTACACCGCTGGTGCGGTCTGGACCTGGTCCGCGGTGCGCTGCGACTGTGGGACCGGCGGTGAGCGCCGTGCTGGTCGTCGGTCCGGCTTTGGCCGGCACCACCAGTGTGGTCGCGGCCCTGCGGGCCCGGCTGAGCGGCCAGGCCGTGCTCGAGGCGGGCGACTGGGCGGCCGGTGATCGCCCGGCGGCAGTGGTGTTCGTGGTGTCGGCAGCCGCGCCGATGACCCCGGCACAGGCCCGGCTGCTGGAACGTCACCGCGGCCCGGTCGTGGCGACGGTCTCCAAGGTCGATGTGCACCGCACCTGGCGGGCAGTGCTGGAAGCCAACCGGGCGCTGCTGCCTGTCACCTGGGTGCCGGTGGCTGCGGCACCCGATGTCGGCCCGGTCCGGGTCGACGATCTGGTCTCCGCGGTGCGCTCGGCGATCGGCACTCCGCCAGGTTTCAGTCTCCGCCCGTCGCGGACCGGTGGCCCCGACCTGGCCGCCCGGATCCGGCTGCAGCAGTGCCGCATCGAGTCGTCAGCCGCGGTCCGCGGGACATGTGCCGGACTCCGCGCCGAACTGCAGGCAGCGGCGGCGGAACTGAGCTCTGTGGACCTCTTCGCCCGCCATGCCCGCCGCCGGATCGCCCGGGTGACCGCTGAACTCGAGGCCGAGGTCACCCGTCGGTTGGCCGCGGTGACCGGTGGGCCGGTCGGGTGGCAGGAGGCGCCGGTGCTCCCGGGTGAACCTCCGCTGCCACCGGCAGGTCTGGAGAGCCGGCTGGCGACCGTGCTCGGGATCGTGTTGGGGGCCGGGGTGGCGTTGACCCTGGGCCGGGCGGTCGGGGATTTCCTGCCCCGCTGGACGCCGGTGATCGCATCCGGATGCGCGCTGATCGGTCTGGCGCTCGGGTTGTGGGTGGTGCGTACCCGTCGGCTGCTTTCCGAACGGGCGGCCGCCGACCGGTGGGTGGCCGATATCACCGCCGGGCTGAGATCGGCGCTGGAAGACCGGGTCACGGCCCGGGTTCTGGCCGCGGAGGCCGCGTTGCTGACGTCTGCGCCGTTCGTGGGTCGCCGGCCGGACTGATCGGACATACTCCGGATTAGCAACGGCGCGCGCGCCCGCGTTAATCTTCCAAACACAAACTTAGGCGGGAGATACCGATGACCTCTGCGACCATCCCGGGTCTGGACAAGGCGCCGACCAAGCACGCGGGCCTACTGGCCTGGGTTCAGGAAGTCGCCGAACTGACCCAGCCTGATCGCGTGGTCTTCACCGACGGCTCGGAGGAGGAGTACCAGCGCCTCAGCCGCCGGCTGGTCGACGCAGGCACCTTCATTCCACTGTCGGACACCGAGGAGCCCAGTTCATACCTGGCCCGCTCGGAGCCGTCGGATGTCGCCCGGGTGGAGTCGCGGACCTACATCTGCTCCGAGCGTGAGATCGACGCCGGGCCCACCAACAACTGGATGGCGCCTGCCGAGATGCGCGCGATCATGTCCGACCTCTACCGCGGTTGTATGCGCGGTCGCACCATGTACGTGGTGCCGTTCTGCATGGGACCGCTCGGGGCCGACGATCCCAAGCTCGGCGTGGAGATCACCGACTCCGAGTACGTCGTCGTCTCGATGCGCACCATGACCCGGATGGGTAGCGCGGCGCTGGACAAGATCGGCACCGACGGATTCTTTGTGAAGGCGCTGCATTCACTCGGCGCTCCGCTGGAGCCCGGTCAGGCCGACGTGTCGTGGCCGTGTAACGCGACCAAGTACATCTCGCACTTTCCGGAGACCCGGGAGATCTGGAGCTACGGGTCGGGCTACGGCGGCAATGCGCTGCTGGGCAAGAAGTGCTACTCGTTGCGCATCGCCTCGGTGATGGCGCGCGATGAGGGCTGGCTCGCCGAGCACATGCTGATCCTCAAGCTGATCTCGCCGGAGAACAAGGCCTACTACATCGCCGCGGCATTCCCTTCGGCCTGCGGCAAGACCAACCTCGCCATGATTCAGCCGACCATTCCAGGCTGGCGTGCCGAGACTCTCGGCGATGACATCGCCTGGATGCGCTTCGGCAAGGACGGCCGCCTCTACGCGGTCAACCCGGAGTTCGGCTTCTTCGGTGTAGCACCCGGCACCAACTGGAGCTCAAACCCCAACGCGATGAAGACCATCGCTGCCGGCAACACCGTTTTCACCAATGTCGCGTTGACCGATGACGGCGGAGTCTGGTGGGAAGGCCTCGAGGGCGACCCGCAGCACCTGGTCGACTGGAAGGGCAACGACTGGGCGCCGGACTCAGATTCGCCCGCCGCACATCCGAACTCGCGTTACTGCACACCGATGTCGCAGTGCCCGACCCTGGCTCCGGAGTGGGACGATCCGCAGGGTGTTCCGATCTCGGCGATCATGTTCGGCGGTCGGCGCAAGACGACCGTCCCGCTGGTGACCCAGGCTCTGGACTGGCAGCACGGGGTGTTCATCGGTGCAACGCTTGGCAGTGAGCAGACTGCCGCGGCCGAGGGCAAGGTCGGTGCCATCCGTCGTGACCCGATGGCCATGCTGCCGTTCCTGGGCTACAACGCCGGTGACTACTGCCAGCACTGGCTCGACCTCGGCAAGAACGCCGATGAGTCCAAGCTGCCGAAGATCTTCTTCGTCAACTGGTTCCGCCGCGGTGACGACGGCCGATTCCTGTGGCCGGGTTTCGGCGAGAACAGCCGGGTGCTGAAGTGGATCGTCGGCCGGGTCGAGGGCAAGGCCAATGGGGTGTCCACCCCGATCGGTGTCGTGCCCGCCGCTGACGAGCTCGATGTGAGTGGCCTGGATGTCGATGCCGCCGACGTCGAAGCGGCGTTGAAGGTGAGCCCGGAGGAATGGCGCGCCGAGCTGCCCCAGATCGAAGAGTGGTTCGAGTTCATCGGTGAGAAGTTGCCGACCGGAGTGCGCGACGAGTTCGAGGCGCTCAAGCAGCGTCTGTCAGACGCATAACACCCAGCCACACATGCAGATCCGGGAGCACGCGGAAGCCACCCCTGACAAGCCCGCAGCGATCCTGTACCCGTCGGGGATTGTGGTCACCTTCGGGCAGATGGAGGCCCGGGCCAACCAGCTCGCGCACGCGTTCCG
>NZ_JBPCSX010000111.1:0-2693 GCF_051006775.1 Mycobacterium sp. | reverse complement strand
CCGGGAGCACGCGGAAGCCACCCCTGACAAGCCCGCAGCGATCCTGTACCCGTCGGGGATTGTGGTCACCTTCGGGCAGATGGAGGCCCGGGCCAACCAGCTCGCGCACGCGTTCCGTGCCGCCGGACTTCGCGAGGGTGATGTCGTTGCGGTGCTGTGCGAAAACAACGAGCATTTCCACACCATTATGTGGGCAGCGCGGCGGTCCGGCCTCTACTACGTTCCGGTCAACAGCCATCTGAGGGCTGCTGAAGCCGCCTATATCGTCGATAACTCCGGCGCTAAAGCCATCATCGGTTCGGCCAAGCTGCGCGCGGTGTGTGAGGGGCTGGCCGAGCATCTGCCCAACGGTCTGCCGCCGCTCCGTATGATGGCCGACGCGGACAGCGACGGATGGCAGCGTTACCCCCAATGTGTTGCCGACCAACCGACCACCCCGATCGCCGACGAGATCGAAGGCGACCTGCTGCAGTACTCCTCGGGGACCACCGGACGGCCCAAGGGCATCCGGCGGGAGCTGCGGCATATCGCGCCGGCCGAGGCGGCTCCACCACTGGGCGCCATCGTCTCCTTCTGGGTGAATCCGGACGCGGTCTATCTCAGCCCGGCGCCGCTTTATCACACCGCGCCGAATGTGTGGTCGATGTCCATGCAGAACGCCGGCATTCCGGTTGTGGTGCTGGAGCGCTTTGATGCCGAGGGAGCACTCGATGCCATTGCACGGCACCGGGTCACGCACGGTCAGTTCGTCCCCGTGATGTTCACCCGGATGCTGAAACTGCCTGAGGCGGTGCGCAATTCGTATGACGTATCGAGTCTGCAGCGGGTGATCCACGCCGCGGCGCCCTGTCCGATCGACGTCAAGAAACAGATGATCGACTGGTGGGGTCCGATCGTCGATGAGTATTACGCCTCATCTGAGGGCCACGGAATCACCCTCATCGGAGCCCACGATTGGCTGACCCATCCAGGATCGGTCGGTCAGTCGATCGTCGGAACCGCGCATATTCTCGACGAGGATGGCAATGAACTGCCCGCCGGTGAGCCTGGTGAAATCTACTTCGAATCGGATGCGCAGTTCGAGTACCTCAACGACCCGGAGAAGACTGCGGCATCAACCAGCCGACACGGCTGGCGCACCGTCGGAGACATCGGTTACGTCGACGACGACGGTTTCCTCTATCTCACCGACCGCCGCCATCACATGATCATCTCCGGCGGGGTGAATATCTATCCACAGGAAGCTGAGAACCTTCTCGTCACACATCCCCGCGTGATGGATGCGGCGGTGTTCGGCATTCCAGACGAAGAGATGGGCCAGTCGGTCAAAGGTGTGGTGCAGCTGGTTGATCCCGCTGAGGCTTCCGACGATCTAGCCGGGGAACTGGTGACCTGGCTGCGGGATCGGTTGGCGCACTACAAGTGTCCGCGGTCGATCTCCTTTGAGGAGACCCTGCCGCGGACCGAGACCGGCAAGATGGTCAAGCAGAGCCTTATCGAGAAGTACTCGTAGTTCACAGCCCGCCGCGGTCGACGAGTTGGGCGGCGATGACATTGCGCTGGATCTCGTTGGTTCCTTCGCCGACGATCATCAGCGGGGCGTCCCGGAAGTACCGTTCGACGTCATACTCGGTCGAGTAGCCGTAACCGCCGTGGATCCGCACGGCGTTCAGGGCGATCTCCATGGCTGTCTCGGAGGCGAACAGTTTGGCCATGCCCGCTTCCATATCGCAGCGCATCCCGCTGTCGTAGCGCTCGGCGGCGTACCTCGTGAGCTGACGTGCGGCGGTGAGCTTGGTCGCCATATCGGCCAGGTAGTGACCAATGGCCTGGTGTTTCCAGATCGGCTGGCCGAAACTCTCCCGGGTCTGGGCATAGGCGAGCGCATCCTCGAATGCCGCAGTCCCCACTCCCAGCGCGCGGGCGGCGACTTGAATCCGGCCGGTCTCAAGGCCTTTCATCATCTGTGCGAAACCCTTGCCCGGTTCGCCGCCCAGCACCGCGGTCGCCGGAACCCGGCAGTTGGTGAAGGCCAACTCGCATGACTCGACACCCTTGTAGCCCAACTTGGGCAGATCGCGCGAGACCGTCAGCCCCTCGGAAGGGGATTCGACCAATAGCACCGAAACGCCCCTGTGCCGCGGGGCGGCGGACGGATCGGTTTTGCAGAGCAGGGCAATCAGTCCGGAGCGCCGCGCGTTGCTGATCCAGGTCTTGGTTCCTGTGATGACGAGATCGTCCCCGTCGCGGCGCGCGACGCATGTCATGTTCTGTAGGTCCGAACCGCCACCGGGTTCGGTGAGTGCCATGGTGGCCCGCAGCTCTCCGGTCGCCATCGGCGGCAGATAGGTCTGCCTCTGCTCGTCGGTTCCGAAGATCTCCAGTAGTTTGGCGACCACGGTGTGTCCGCCCATGGCGCCGGCCAGACTCATCCAGCCGCGCGCAAGTTCCTCGGTGACCTCGACGTAGCACGGCATCGAGACGGGGTTCCCGCCGTAACGTTCGCTGATCGCCAGCCCGTAGATGCCGAGCTGCTTCATCTGCTCGATCCACGCCTCGGGATAGGTGTTAGCGTGCTCGACCTCGCGGACCGTGGGTTTGACATCACGGTCGATGAACGACCGCACGGTCGCAACGAGCAGTGTCTCTTCGTCATTGAGTCCGGGCATCCCACCCAGAATGACAGACTCACT
>NZ_JBPCSX010000110.1:0-3614 GCF_051006775.1 Mycobacterium sp. | reverse complement strand
CGACCCAGCCGAACTCGCGAGAGTCCATCGCGCCGGGCGCCCGGGGGTTGTCGGAGAGCGCTTCGAAGCTCGAGCCCTGCACCAAACCCACTCGCTTGACCAGCCACCGGGACGGCGACCAGGGGTCAGCGAACACCCGCAGCTGTCCGGGCCTGGGCGCGCCACCACGTAGACCCAGCAGGCCGTCGCCGGGTCGCAGGGTCGGCAGCATCGAATCCTCGGCGACCAGGAAGCGCCGTAGCGGCCAGTCTCGGATCCGGTGGCTGAGGCTCACAGCCAAAGGGTAAATTAAAGCCATGCTGCAACGACTCTTCGCCAACGCCACTCCCGCCCACGCCCACTGCGATCTGTACTGCGGTGTCTATGACCCCGCCCAGGCAAAGATCGAGGCGCTGTCCTGCCTCAAGACGGTTCAGAAGTACAACGACTCCGACGATGAGCACTTCCGCACCCGCGCCATCCTGGTCAAGGAGCAGCGGGCCGAGGAGGTCAAGCATCACCTCATGGTGCTGTTGGCCGACTTCTTCACCAAGGAGCACTTCGAGCAGTTCCCGAACCTGCATCAGCTGTTCTGGGACGGCGTGCACGGCGCCGGCGACGTCAAGAAGTCCACCGATGTGGCCACCTGCGAGAAACTGCTCGCGACCATCGAGGCGATCTCCGACATCTTCTGGCAGACCGAGAAGGCCAAGGGCATGGGGGTCTACCCGCCCAAGTAGTCGCTTGTCGGTTCGACCCGTCGACAACCCGCACGCCCCGATGGGGCTGCGGGTTGTCGTGTTTTCACCGACGCAATCTCTAGTAGATGACCACATGGTCATGTATTGTTGATGCATGTCGGCACCTCGTCTGCACACGACCACCGTTGGATCCGGCCCGTCGCTGATCCTGCTGCACGCCAATGGCGGTGACCACCGGGACTTCGGCGCCGTCGTCGACGGACTCGCCGAATCCGGTTGGTGTGTCACCACAATCGACTTCCCCGGCCACGGCCTTAGCCCTCGCCATTACCCGGAGTCGGCTGTGGGATTCGGGGTCGCACTGACCGATTGGCTCGACAATCTCGGCGGATCGCATGTGCTGATGGGCAACTCGGTAGGCGGATTCGCCGCTCTCTACGCGGCAGCGCGGCGTCCTGAGCGGGTGGCCGGCCTGGCGCTGGTCTCCCCCGGAGGCTTCACGCCGCGATGGTTCGGGACGACGGCGACCTGCCGGCTCTTCGGCTCGGCGCGGGTGGCGCCCGTCGTCTACCGCCGGCTGCCCCGGCTGTACTTGCATGGTCGCAACCCCGCGGTGAGCGCGGCGATCGCCCGCGCCGAGGAAGCCTCCCGGTCCCCGGAGCGGTGCGAAGTCTACGGAAACGTGTGGCGCAGCTTCGCCGATCCCGATCACGACGGCCGCAGCCTGGCCGCCGCGGTCACCTGTCCCACCCTGCTGGTCTGGGGTACCCGGGATCCGGTGCTCCCGTGGCATCTCGACGGCCGCCGGGCCCGCGCCGCACTGCCGATGGCAGAGACGCTGACCTTCCCGGGCGGTGGACATCAGCCCTTCATCGAACGCCCCGGAGAGTTCCTCGACCGCACGGCGCCATTCCTGTCGACACTGCAACGGAGTATGGCGCGGTGAGAGACGCGCCGGTCCGACGGCGCCGTGGGCCGGGCAGCCGGGCCGACGAGAACCATCCCACCCGGCTCGAACTGCTCGACGCCGCCGTGAGACTGGCCGAACGCGACGGCCTGCGCGGGTTGTCGATCGCTGAGATCACCACGGCCGCAGGCCATGCGAAAGGCACGTTCTACGTCCACTTCGCCGATCGCGCCGCCCTGCTGGTCGCACTGCAACAGCGGTACCACGACACGGTTTTCGCACAGGTGATCAGCCAGACTGCCGACGACCCCGCCGGTCCGGACCGCCTCCGGCGGCGCCTGATCGCGTTCCTCGATGCCTGCACCGCCCTACCGGCCGTACGGGCGCTGCTACTCGAGGCCCGCACCGAGCCGGCGATCGCCGACGAGGTCGATCACCGCAATCAGCAGGCGACCCTCGTTCTCGCCGCCGACCTGACGGGCGTGGTCGAGCACCCGCGGGAGACCGCACGAATCCTAGTGCTCGCCGCCGCCGATATCGCCGCCCGCGAGTCGACCGGGCAACGCAGGCTGCCCGCTGCCCGACGGTCGCTTCTGGAGCTCGTGCCTCAGACGAGTGCTGACGGCTGCTGCTGAGTGATGCAGTGGATGCCGCCGCCGCGCTCGAAGAGCGGGCGGGCGTCCACGCTCACCACACGCCGGCCCGGGTAGTGCTCGGCGAGGATCGCGACCGCTTCGCGGTCGTGGTCGTCGGCGTAGCTACAGGCGATGATGCCGCCGTTGACCACCAGGTGGTTGATGTAGCTGTAGTCGACCCAGCCTTCGGCGTCGGTCAGCGTTGCGGGAGCGGGCATTTCGGTGATCTCCCACTCCCGCCCGGCCGCGTCGTGGGTTCCGTCAAGTGCGGCCCGGATCTCTTTGCAGGCCTGATAGTCGGGGTGTGACGCATCGCGCTGGGTGTGCAGCAGCAACCGGCCAGGTGAGGTGATCGCGGCGACGATATCGACGTGCCCGCGGGTGCCGAATTTCTCCGAGTCGCGTGTCAGCCCGCGCGGCAGCCATACCGCGTGGGTGGCGCCGATGGTGCGGGCCATCTCGGCTTCCACATCGGCACGGGTGAGCGTGGGATTGCGGCCGGGATCGAGTTGCACGGTGTCGGTCAGCAGCACGGTGCCCTCCCCGTCGACCTGGATGCCACCGCCCTCATTGACCAGAGCCGCACTGATCACCGGGGTGCCGGCAGCGCCGGCAACGAACCGGCCGATCTGGGAATCCAGATCCCACTGCGCCCAATCCTGGGCGCCCCATCCGTTGAACACCCAATCCACCGCGGCAACCGACCCGTCCACCGCATGCACAAACGTGGGCCCCATATCCCGCATCCAGGCATCGTTGAGTGGCGCCTCGATGACCTCGATGTCCTTCGACAGGTAGCGCGCAGCATCGGCGCGCGATCCCGGGTCGACAACCATGGTCACGGGTTCGAACTCGGCGATCGCATGGGCAACGGCAGCCCAGGTGGACCGCGCTTCGTGACGGGCCGCCTCGGACTCGCCCAGGGTGTAGCCCTCACACGGAAAGGCCATCCAGATGCGGTCCTGGGGAGCCCACTCGGCGGGCATGCGATAGGTCATGACGGCGATCCTAGGGGTGGGGTCCGCGGCGGCGGAACGCGCCGGGTGCCGGTGGCCTCGAATGCCGCGGCGTAGCCCAGCAGGGCGGTGTCGTCGTAGGCCCGGCCGGCGAAGGTGATCCCGGCCGGCATGCCGATATCGGCCATCACGCCCATCGGAACCGTCACGGTGGGGATTCCCAGATGGCGCGGAACAAGATTGCCGTTGGCGACCCACACACCGTTGCGCCAGCCGAGATCGGCCGAGTCCGGGTTGACGTCCATATCGGCGGGGCCGACGTCGGCGACGGTCGGGAAGATCACCGCGTCGAGTCGCCACTTGCGCAGCCACTCCTCGAAGTCCACCTTGCGGGTCTTCTCCAGCCCCCGCAACCCGTCTTCGATGTGCGGGATGT
>NZ_JBPCSX010000109.1:0-2906 GCF_051006775.1 Mycobacterium sp. | reverse complement strand
CGGCGGCCAGGGGGCGTCACCGCTACGACAACTGGCTTTCCATGAAGAGCATCAGCGCGCAGGCGGCCACGGCGGCGAACCCTTTTTCGTCGGGATATCACATGCCGGGCCGACCATCATCATGAAGGGCAATGAGTTCCAGCGCAACGCTTGGCTGCCCGGCATCCTCAACGGGGATCTGCACTTCGCACAGTGCTTCTCCGAGCCCGGTGCCGGTTCGGACCTGGCGGCCGTCAGCACCCGGGCAGTAGTGGACGGCGACGATCTGGTGATCACCGGCGAGAAGCGTTGGAACACCCATGCGCAGCACGCCGACCTCTGTGAACTTCTGGTGCGCACCGACCCGGCCGACCGCTACGGCGGCCTCACATACCTGATTGCCGATATGCGTTCGCCCGGGATCACCGTCCGGCCGATCACCACGATCACCGGGGAGCCGGAGTTCGGCGAGGTCTTCTTCGACGATGTTCGGATTCCGCTGGCGAACGCCCTGGGACAGATAGGCGAGGGCTGGTCCGTTGCTACCACAACCCTTTCCTTCGAGCGAAGCACCGCTTTCGCCGCGACCATCATCGGCCTGCAGCGGCGGGTGGCTCGACTGGCCGATCAGCATCGCGGCGACCCGGTCCTGAGCGCGCGTGTCTCTGAGCTGGCCGACGACGTATTCGCGGCACGGGCACTGCTGTACAAGAGCGTCGCTGAACAGGAACAGAGCAGTACCCCCGGACCGGCCGGCAGTGCTTTGAAACTCATCGCCACTGAACTCAACCACGCGATTACCAGGTTCGCCCTGCTCGCTGATCCGACGGAGCTGGAGTCTTATCTCGAATCGTTCGGCTTGCGGATCGGCGGCGGTACCTCTGAGATACAGCGAAACGTGTTGGCGGAGAGGGTCCTCGGATTGCCCAAGGAACCGCGTCGATGAGCGGACCGGATGCCGGAACGCTCGCCGAACTGCACCGATTCCTGAACACCGCGTTACCCGGGTTTCTCGCCGAGTTCGGTGACCGAACCGATTTCGCCGCATGTCTCGCCTGGCACCGCTGCCTGGCGGAGGGCAACTGGGTCGGACTGAACTGGCCGGCTGAGTTCGGTGGCCGCGATCTCGATCTTGCGACACAGGTGGCCTGTGAGAATGCGCTGACCGGCGCCGGGGCGCCGCAGATCGCCCGCTTCTTCGGGGTGAACACTGTCGCCGCTGCGATCATGGAATGGGGCAGCGCAGAACAGAAATCGGCGCTGCCGGCCATCCGGACCGGCGAAGTGCTGTACTGCCAAGGATTCTCCGAACCCGGTGCTGGGAGCGACCTTGCCAGCCTGCGCACACGCGCGCAGTCATGCGCCGACGGCTTCACGCTCAACGGACAGAAGGTGTGGACCTCGCACGGCGGCGAGGCAGACGCATGCCTGGTTCTCGCCCGAACCGGAGCGATCGAGAACGGTGGTCGATCACACCGCGGACTGTCGCTGTTCCTGGTCCCCCTGCACCTGCCCGGCGTGACCATCACGCCAATCCGCCAGCTCAATGGGGGATCTGAGTTCGTCGAGTTGTTCTTCGACGATGTCGCACTGCCTGCCACCGCACTGCTCGGCCCGCTCGACGCGGGGTGGACGGTGGCGATGAGCGCGCTGGCCCACGAACGAGCCGCTGCGATGGTGCTCGCGACCCGCACCCGCGCGGCCGTGCGATCGGCACTGAACGCAGATCGCGTGATCAGTGACCACCGACGCGATGAGGCTCTGCGCCTTTACGTCGACGCGGAGGTGCTCGGACTCCTCGCCGAGCGGTGCATCGCCGAAATCGGCTCCGGCGCACCGGGTCCGGCCCAATCGGTTGTCAAACTGGCCTGGAGCGACGTCGATCAGCGTCATGCGGAATTGTCATTTGACCTTGCCGGTCCGGCCGCGTCAGCAGGAGGTTCCCCAGCCGCCGCCGAGTCCCTGTTGTTCAGCAGATCGAGCACAATCGCTGCCGGGACCACTGAGGTGATGCGCAACATCCTCGCCGAACAGGTTCTGCAACTACCTCGCTGACGGTATTCGCCGCCCTACTTCGGGGCGAATCTCTGGGCCCCGTCGAGGCGCATGACCTCACCGTTGACGTATCCATTGCCCAATAGAAAAGCAACCGCGTCGGCGTACTCGTCGGGAGTGCCGAGCCGTTTGGGGAACGGAACGCTGGCCGCGAAAACAGCGAGCGCTTCCTCTCCGACGGACTCCATGATGGGGGTACGCATCGTGCCCGGAGCCACGGTGTTGACCCGGATGCCCGCGGCGCTCAAATCCCTTGCCAGCACCAGGGTGAGCCCGATGACACCCGCTTTCGCAGCCGTGTAGGCGGCCTGCCCGATCTGGCCCTCATAACCGGCAATCGACGCTGTCATCACCAGGGCTCCGCGTTCGCCGCCGTGCCCCGGTTCGGCCTGTGCGATCGCCGCCGCCGCAATCCGCGCGACGTTGTAGGTACCGGTCAGGTAGGCATCGATTGTCCCCCGGAAGGTACCCAGTGCCGCGGGGGTACCGTCTCGACCGATGGTCCGGCGCGACTCCCCCGGACCCCCGTGGGCGGTTACCGCGTACCGGGGCACCCCGACCTCGTGGGCCTTAGCGAAGGCTGCACTCACCGAGTCCTCGTCGGTGACGTCGGTGTGCGCGAACAGTGCCCGTGACCCCAACTCTGCTGCGAGAGCATTGCCTTTATCAGTAGCGAGGTCGGCGATGACGACGCCGAGTCCGGCGGTGTGCAAACGGCGGACCGTCGCTTCCCCGAGGCCGCCGGCCCCACCGGTGACGACGACCGATGCAGCGGTGTCGAGTGTCATGAAAGTCCCCTGTGATGTCGGGTGCTGATCGTCGGCGATCAGATCAGAACTGGCCGGGACGGTATCCCGCGGCCGAATTGCGAA
>NZ_JBPCSX010000108.1:0-5482 GCF_051006775.1 Mycobacterium sp. | reverse complement strand
GCCGATGACGTTCCCGTTCCAGGGCGCGCCGTGGAGAAACTCGCCCTCCGGCACCGGCCCGAAACCGAGCGCGATGGGGATGTCATAGGCCTTGTCCAGGGTGACGTTGAAGACCGCGTCGGTGGTGCCGCTATCGCCTTCTAGCACCGAGACGTTGCTGACGGTGAGCGTGGGGATGACGGTGGTGTTGGGTAGCAGGGCGCGGCGTGCCAGCAGCAGGCCACCGGCGATCACATCGCGGATTGGGCTGGCGGGCAGGTCGGTGACCTGTTCCCGGTTTCCCGGACGGCTGGTGTTGGGTGTTCACGCCGCCGTGTTGGTGGTGGTGTGAAGTCTTTCGTAGTCGATCGGGCTGCGGTAGTCCAGGGCGCTGTGGCGGCGGACCGGGTTGTAGAAGGCTTCGATGTATTCGAAGATCGCCGTGGCTAACTCCGAACGGGTGGACCACAGTCGGCGGTCGAGCAGTTCGATCTGCATCGAGCCGAAGAACGACTCGATCATCGCGTTATCGAACGCCGAGGCCACCCGCCCCATGGATCCCAGCAGGCCCGCCTCGCGCAGACGGTGGCCGAACAGCCACGAGGTGTACTGGGTTCCGCGGCCCGAATGGACCACCGTGCCAACGGGTTTGCGGCGTAGCCGGGCCATGTCGAGGGCGTCGGCGACCAGCTCGGTCCGCAGATGATCGGCGATGGACCAGCCCACCACGCGGCGGGAGTAGACGTCGAGGACGACCGCGGCGTAGACCCAGCCCTCGTGTGTGCGGTGCTGGGTGATGTCGGTAACCCACAACCGGTCAGGGCCCTCGGCGCGGAATTGGCGGTTGACCAGGTCCGGCCAGGACGCCGTCGCAGGCTTATGGCGGCGCCAGCGGCGGCGGTGAACCCCCTGCAGACCGACCAGTGTCATGCAGCGCCATACCCGCTTGTGCCCGATGCGCAGGCCCTGGCCATGACGCAGCTCGGCGTGGATGCGGCGCACCCCATAGGTCTGCCGCGAGCCGGTATGGATGGCAGCGATGGTGTTGGCCAACTGGGCATCATCACGATCCCGGTTCGAGGCCGGCCGCCCGCGCCACTCGTAGAACCCCGAGGTCGAGACCTTCAGGACCCGGCAGGCCACCGCGACGGGGAACCCGTCGGCGGCAAGCTCCTGGACCAGCCGGAACCCTATTTTGGGAGGACGTTCTCCCGGGCGAAATACGCACTGGCCCGTTTGAGGATCTCCACTTCCATCTCCAGGACCCGTTTCTCCCGACGCAGCCGGACCAGCTCAGCCCGTTCGTCCTTGGTCAGGCCTTCCTTGTGGCCTTCCTCGACATCGGCCAGGTCTATCCAGCGGCGCAGACAGGACTCGCTGATCCCCAGGTCCTTAGCGATCTGGGCAATCGGCTTTTCCCGCAGCCGGGCCAACTCCACCGCACGGCGGCGGAACTCCTCCGGGTGAGCAGCAGGCATTCTTCTCGGACTCCTTCCGTTGAGACGATCATCGCCTCAACCTCGGTGTCCGGGAAAGCGGGAACATGTCATAACTAGCTGGAGTGATGACGGGTGAGCCAAAGGGCAAGGTCGATCGGGTATGGGACGCTTCGGTTCCGTACTCCGCGGCACATCATCAAGCTGATGGTCGGGGTGGCCCGCCCCGCAACCCAGTGACGAGATCGCGGACCCCACCGCGGGGACAGCAGGCTTTTTGGTTGATGCCTCCTAGTTTTTCCGTGAGCAGTTACCAGCGTGTTTGCCGATTCCAATCAGCGAAAGCACCTCCATAACAGGATGTTCCACGGCGCGGATTGTTTGGTGATGCTGTTGACCGCGGCGGCGGCCCTGCTTTGAAACTCAGGCGGCAGTGGGATGTATGCGACCTTGTTGAGGTCAGGTTGGCCAACGGTGACCGCTGATTGCAGGAAGGCCCTTACAGCTTCGCCAGTGCCGGGGTCGGGGTAGCGGGAGCAGACGATCGCGTACTGAGGACGTCGATATCGTCGTCATCGGCGGCGGACAGGCCGGACTGACTGCGGGCTACTACCTGCGCCGGGCCGGGTACCGGTTCGTCATTCTCGATGACCAGCGAACCGCGGGAGGGGACGGAGTCAGCTCGCCAGATCGAGGCCGGTGTTGACGAACATTCTTGCGGCACCGCTCCCTAATTCGTTGGCCGCTTGCCCTTCACCGAAACTCGCCGTTCGGCATGCGGAGCCGCCGACGCCAGCATGTCGACGAGGAATTTGACGATCTCCTCGAATGGCCGGTCCCGCGGGATAGTGCTGCCGAGCAGGCCTTCAAAGACGATGTGTGCGGTGTCGGCGATCAGAGTGACGTCCTGCCCGGGTCCAAGTCTAGGCCGAACCACGGTGAGTAACAGCTCGTCGAGCCAATCATGCAGCGATTCATGTACTTCCGCGACGGCATCGCTGTCGGTTATGCGCTCGTGCGCGTCGACGTGTATGCCGCGGTAACGCTCGGCGGAGGTCAGGAATCCGACCAGTGCGTCCATCGGGGCTACGCCGGCCTCAAGTGCCGCGTCCACCGAGTCCTTCGACTCCTCGACGATACGGCTGACGACGGCTGCAAACAGCGCGTCCTTACTCGGGAAGTACCAGTGGATGGAGCCAGTGTTGACACCGAGGTCGCCGGCGATATCGGCGATGCTGGTCGCCTTGTAGCCGTTCGCCTCGAAACGCCTGCGTGCGGCGGCAACGACGGCCTCCAGTCGCTCTGCCCGCGGGATGCTGCGGCGATTCGGGGGCACGAACCGAGCCTAACCGGCCGACCCGATAAACCCCACGACAGCCTCTTGACTCGCAGCCAAGAATAGTCTTGACTAGCGACCAAGAAATTGGAGGTGCTGCGATGAGGCTGGGTCTGTGCACGTTCCCGACGGCCCACGGGTTGCTGCCTGCCGAATTGGCACCTTTGGCCGAGCAGGCTGGTTTCGAGTCGCTGTGGTTCGCCGAGCACAGCCACATCCCAGTGTCACGACTCTCACCGTGGCCGGGTGGTGACGAGCTGCCCGATTTCTACTACCGGGTTTTCGACCCGGTGCCGGCGATTGCGGCAGCTGCTGCCGTGACGGACCGGCTGCGCCTCGGTTTCGGCATCGCGTTGGTGGCTCAACGCGACCCCATCCAATTCGCCAAGTCCGTAGCGACCCTCGATGTCATATCAGCCGGCCGCGTGGACGTCGGCGTGGGCGGGGGATGGAACGCCGAAGAAATGGCCAACCACGGCACCGATATCGCCCACCGATGGAAGATCATGCGCGAACGAGTCGAAGCGATGAAGGAAATCTGGACACAGGACCAGGCTGAATTCCACGGCGAATTCGTCGACTTCGACCCGATCTTCAGCTGGCCCAAGCCCGTCCAGTCGCCCCACCCGCCTTTGCATTTCGGGGGGCGCATCCCTGGCGGCTTGCGGCGAGCACTACGTCACGGCCAGGGCTGGATACCGCTGCTCGGCCGCGGAGACAGCGACTTCGCCGCGCACATGCAGACGGTGCGCGATGAAGCCGACAAGTTGGGCCGTGATCTGAGCGGATTCGAGGTCACCGTCTACGGTGCCGGGCCCGATCTCGAGGCGCTGGAGAGCTATCGGGCCGCAGGTATCGACCGGGTGCTGCTGTTCGTCCCGCCGATGTCGGCCGAGCAGGCCCGCGGCGCGATCGACGCCTATCAACCCTTGTTGCATGAATTCTCCTAGGAAGGAACCACCGTGCGTCTATACACGACATCCGTCGGCATCGCCCGCGAGGACACCCCCGGCGAGTTGGCCCTCCTCGACCTACCCCACCCCGATATCGGGGCCCTGCTCTCTACCTCCGACATCGGTGCGGCCGAATCGGCGGCGGTCCGAAACAGAATCCCCATCGACGAAGCCGAGATTCTTGCCCCGGTGTTGCGGCCGGGCAAGGCGCCCATCATCGGGCTGAACTACAAGAGCCACGCTGAGGAAGTTCTGGCGGTGATGAAAGCCTTCGGCCGCGAGGTGTCCATGCCCACCGAGCCGAACTTCCATCTGACACCGGGATCGTCGGTCGTCGGGCCCCATGCCGCCATCGTGCTGCCCGAGGTGGCATCCACGATGGTCGACTACGAAGGCGAGATCGCCGCCGTCATCGGCAAGGCGGCAAGATGCGTGACCCCGGCACAGGCATGGTCTCACCTGGCCGGCCTCACCATCGCCAATGACGTCTCTGCGCGCGACATACAAATGCGGGCGATGAGTGGCGACAACGCGATATCGGTTGGGCAGGCCAAGAGCTTTGACACCTTCAAACCGTTGGGACCCTGCATGGTTACCGCCGAAGAATTCAGCGAGCCCCTGGATCTGGGGTTGCGCACCCTGGTCAACGGTGAAGCGCGACAGGATGCGCGGACTACGGAGTTCGTTTACCAGATCTCCGAACTCATCTCCTACGTCTCGCACTACTTCACCCTCGAACCGGGTGACGTGCTCCTCACCGGATCTCCGCAGGGGGTCGGCCAGTTTGCCGGCAAATTCCTCGTCCCCGGAGACGTCATCGAGATCACCGTCGAACGCATCGGCACCCTCACCAACCACGTCTCCGCCAGCACCCGCTGACTCCGGAAACCCACTGATCTGAGAAAGGAACCACGCGATGCCATCACCAGAGAAACTCGCCCATGTCGTTCTCAAAACCGGCCAGCTGCCCGCCATGCTGGACTGGTACTGCGAAGTACTCGACGGCAAGGTCGCCTACAGCAACGGTGTCCTGGCGTTCATGAGCTATGACGACGAGCACCATCGCGTCGCATTCATGGCCACCGGATCGGAGGTCCGGCCGACGGCCGGCCACACCGGACTGCACCACGTCGCCTTCACCTACGCGACCCTCGACGATCTGTTGGCCACCTACGTTCGCCTGCGGGACAGAGGAACTCTGCCGTTCTGGTGTGTCAACCACGGCCCGACGACGTCGTTCTACTTCGAAGATCCCGACGGCAATCACATCGAACTGCAGATCGACAACTTTCCCAACGACGCCGAGCTCCAGCAATGGTTCGACTCAGGCGCCTTCGAGCGCAACCCGATCGGCAACACGTTCGATCCCGAAGAACTACTGGCGCGCTTCGAGGCCGGTGAGGAGCTCAGCGAATTGGTCAAGCAGCAATGAGCACCTCCCACACACCGGTCCTCATCGTCGGAGCAGGACCCGTCGGGCTGGCCGCGGCATTCGTGTTGGGGCGCTTCGGAATCGACTCGGTCATCGCTGAGCAGCACACCACGATCAACCCCCATCCGCGCGCACACGTGGTGAATATTCGGTCGATGGAGCTTTTCCGAAGTTGGGGGATCAATACCGAGGTCGCCGCGGACGCATTACCGCCGGAGTGGCTGACGCGGGTCATCTGGACCACCACGTTGGCCGACGAGGAACTCGGACGTCTCAATCTGCTGGATTTGCCACCCGAACAGCTCAGCATCAAACTGAGCGCCTCACCGGAAATTCCGCAGTCGTG
>NZ_JBPCSX010000107.1:0-19573 GCF_051006775.1 Mycobacterium sp. | reverse complement strand
ACCGGCCGGCGCTGAAGAAGGCCGGCTTCCTGACCCGCGATCCGCGTGCCATCGAGCGCAAGAAGTACGGCCTGAAGAAGGCCCGCAAGGCGCCGCAGTACAGCAAGCGCTGATCGCACATCGCGCGACTCACTCGCCGGGTGTCTCCCAATTGGGGGCACCCGGCGAGTGCGTTTAGGAGGGCGCGCCGCGCCGGTTATGTCCGGGGCCGTCCGATGTGAGAAATTTGACCCCATGGGGCGACTGTTCGGGACTGACGGCGTGCGGGGCGTCGCCAATCGTGAACTGACCGCTGAGCTTGGTCTGGCACTCGGTTCCGCTGCCGCTCGCCGGTTGGCGGTTCCCTCCGCCTCGCGGCGCCGGATCGCGGTCGTCGGACGCGACCCCCGCGCCAGCGGCGAGATGCTGGAGGCGGCGGTCATCGCAGGCGTGACCAGCGAGGGTGTTGATGTGCTGCGGCTGGGCGTGCTGCCGACACCGGCGGTGGCCCATCTGGTGGCGGCCTATGGCGCCGATTTCGGCGTGATGATCTCGGCGTCACATAACCCGATGCCGGACAACGGCATCAAGATCTTCGGACCCGGCGGTCACAAACTCGACGACGATGCCGAGGACCGCATCGAGGAATTGGTGGCACAGGGTCCGGGACTGCGCCCGGTGGGCTCCGATATCGGCCGCGTCATGGTGGCCCCCGACGCGCTGGACCGCTACCTGGACCACATCGTGGCGGCCGCGCCCGTGTCACTGGGTGGGCTGACGGTCGTCGTCGACTGCTCCAACGGTGCCGCGTCCACGGCGGCACCGCGGGCCTATTCAGCCGCGGGTGCGCGGGTGATCGCGATCAACGCCGAGCCCGACGGTCTCAACATCAACGACGGTTGCGGCTCGACGCACATGGAGTCGTTGCAGGAGGCGGTGCTTGCGCACGGCGCCGACCTCGGACTGGCACACGACGGTGATGCCGACCGCTGCCTTGCGGTCGACGGTGCCGGCCAAGTGGTCGACGGCGATGCGATCATGATGGTGCTTGCGCTGGCGATGAACGAGGCCGGGGAACTGGCCTCGGGCACGCTGGTGGCCACCGTTATGAGCAACCTCGGTCTGCATGTGGCCATGCGCGAAGCCGGAATCACCGTGCGCACCACCGGAGTGGGTGACCGCTACGTCCTCGAGGAGTTACGCGCGGGTTCCTACACTCTCGGCGGGGAACAGTCCGGCCACATCGTGATGCCGGCCTTCGGGACCACCGGTGACGGCATTCTCACCGGACTGCTGCTGATGTCCCGGATGGTCCGCACCGGCACGCCGCTGGCGGCCCTGGCCGCTGGAATGCGGACCATGCCGCAGGTTCTCATCAACGTGGCAGTGGCTGACAAGGCCACCGCCGCCGAGTCGCCTGCGGTGCGGAGCGCCGTGGCCCAGGCCGAGGCGGAGTTGGGCGATACCGGGCGAATCCTGTTGCGTCCGTCGGGAACCGAACAGATCGTCCGCGTGATGGTCGAGGCTTCTGATGAAGACACCGCACGCCAGGTGGCTCACCGGGTGGCGAGATCGGTCCGCGCCGAGGACTGAGCGCCGGCGGGTGGAACCGCGGGGGGCCGCACTGCGTCTTATTGCGGTATGGGAACCATCTCTGTTGATCCCGGTGCACTGCTGGCCGCCGCGCGGCGCATGGACGCCGCGGCCGATATTCTCGCCTCAGCTCTCGGTACCCACCTGGGCGGCCTGCAGTCCGGCACCGCGGCCGTTGACCAGCTCGTCGCGGACATGGGTCAATGGGCCTGTGCCGCACGGGAGGTAGCCGCCTCGCTGCGACTGGGCGCTGACCGTTACCTCGATGGCGAGGCGGACGCGGTGGCGGCTCTGCGGTGAATCCCGGGCCGGTACCGATTTCTGACACCCTGGCAGCCGACAGTGCAGCGCTGGCGGGGGCGGCTTCAGCGGCCGAAGAAGCCCTGTGTCTCGAACGTGAGGCACTCGGTGTGTTGCGGGACGGCTGGACCAGTGATTCCGGTTCGGCCGCATCGGATTTCATCGAGAGTCACTGCCGGGAGGGCGAAGCCGTCGTCGCGGCGCTGCGGCACGCTGCGATGGTGCTTCAGTCGCTGGGTGACACCCTGTCGACCGGGCAGCCGGCAGATCCGGCCACCCTCGCCAGGGACGAGGCGCACGCGCGGTTAGGGGAGCGGGCGCCATCGGCCTTCCCGGCGCCCGATGCCCCGGCAATCCCGGCCTCCGCCCCGGCGATGAACTGGCCTGCCTCCGTTCCCGCACCCGCACTACCCGACGTCAGCGGTGCGATCGCAGGCCTGGTCGCCCAGATCGTCGACGCGCTGGGAACCGACCCGGCCGATCCTGCTGATGCGGCCCCCGTGGACGCAGCGCCCGCCGGCGAGTCGCAGACTCGACCCGACCCGTTCGCAGAGGTGACGAAGCCGCCCGCCGTCATGGCGCCGACGCCCGCGCCGGTCCAGCCGGTTGCCCCGGTCGAGCCACTCGCGCCCACCCCGGTTGATCCGGCCCCGCTGCTGGCCGCCGAGGCGCCGCCGCCGGATCCGGCCCAGCGCACACCGTGTGAGATCGCGGCTGATGAACTACCTCAGGTGGGCCAGTGAGAATCAGGGCAGCAGCTGCTGGAGCTCCTCGACGTAGCGGACGTACTCCGCGCCGTCGGTGGCGACCGGAGTGGCCAGCAGTGTCGTGACGCCGGCCTCGGCGAAGGCCGCTACCCGCTCCTGTACATAACTGCGCGGGCCGATCAGTGACACGCTCCGCACCAACTCGTCGGGCACTGCCGCAATCGCCTCTGCCTTCCGGCCGGACAGATACAACTCCTGGATGCGGTCGGCGACCTCGCCGAAGCCGTACTTGGTGGCGACGTTGTGATAGAAGTTGCGGCCCTTGGCCCCCATGCCGCCGATGTAGAGCGCCAGTTGGGGTTTGGCCCAGTCCAGTCGCTCGCCGACGTCATCACCGATGGCCACCGACACGCTGGCCATAACATCGAGATCGCCGAGTGCACTGTCGCGCTTGGCTTTTCCGGCGCGGAGTGCTTCGCCCCAGACGTCATCAGCCTTCTCCGGATAGAAGAACACCGGCTGCCATCCCTCGGCGATCTCTGCGGTGAGTTCGACGTTCTTGGGTCCCAACGCTGCGATGACGATCGGAATCCGCTCACGCACCGGCTCATTGATGATCTTCAGCGGCTTGCCCAGGCCGGTGCCGCGGCCGGCCGGCAGCGGGATCTGGTAGCTCTTGCCCTGGTATGACAGCCGCTCCCGGCGCCACACCTGACGGCAGATTTCCACCACCTCCCGGGTTCGGCCGAGCGGAGCATCGAATTCAAGGCCGTGGAAACCCTCCATCACCTGGGGGCCGGATGTTCCGATGCCCAGCCGGAAGCGGCCGTCGGATACGTAGTCCAATCCGGCGGCCGTCATCGCCAGCAACGTCGGGGTGCGGGTATAGATCGGAACGACACCGGAGCCCAGTTCCATGGTCGAGGTCTTGGCCGCCAGGTAACCCAGCTGACTGATCGCATCGAATGAATACGCCTCGGGGACAAGGACGATTCCCACTCCGGCTTTCTCGAGTTCGACCACCTGGTCGACGGATTCTTTGAAGCCGCCCGAATAGGGCAGGAAGATGCCGGTGCGCATGCACCGGTTATATCACCAACCAGTTGGTTGAGCTCTACCGGAACAGCGCCGTGATCCGGTCCTCCGGCGCGGTTGCGGGCGCCTCCGGATCGGGCCGGCTGGTGTGCCGGAACGTGACGTCCGGATCAGCGAAATCGCGATAGGTCTTGTCGCCGGTGAGATGGAACAGCAGGAATCCGGTCAGCAGCGCGCGCACCGTCTGTTGCGGCCGGGTGCTGCGGCGCGGTATTCCAAGCAGGCCGCTGAGGCCGTGCTCCTCAGCCAGGCTGGTTGCGCTCGCCTTGTCGACGACGCGCAGGACTGAGCCAGCCCAGCACCCAGCGATCTCGAGTGCGTCGGTGCGAATCGATCGGCCGTCATCCTCGGTGGCCAGCACCAGTCCCGGCACCGTCAGGGTGGTCGCGGCGGCCTCGGCCGAAGGCTTGGTGACTCCGGGGAACACCGCGACAACCGCTGTGGGAGCCGGGCCGGCATCGGCGCCGCGGGATGCTGCGGCGGCCGCGAAGATCGCCGCGGCCGCACCGAATCCGTGCCCGGCGAGGCCGAGTTTGGTCGGCGCGACGCTGATCTGCCCGGGTCCCAGGCGCACCCCGGTGATCACCTCGAGGGTGGTGCCGAGGTCGTGGGAGAGACTGAGCACCGACGGAGCCAGCCCGCGCTGGGTGTTCGGGGCGGCGGCGACGATGCCCCAGCTGGCCAGGTGCTCGCAGGTTGCGGAGTAGTCGTCGGTGTCGCAGAGCCAGTCATGGCCGAAGGCGACGGCGGGCAGTCCGTACCCGGTTGCCGGGGTGTAGACCACTCCGGGGAGTCCGGCGAAGGCCAGGTCACCACGCAGCACCCTGTTGGGCCCGCGCCGCGTGAGAGAGCTGAGCAGCTTGCGGGTCCGGGCCACCCCACGACCGTAGCCGACCGGGGGTGACCCCGCGCTGGACTACCCTGGTAACCCATGTGCGGAATCGTGGCGTACGTCGGGCACCGTCCCGCCTGCAACGTCGTGGTCGAGGCACTTCGTCGGATGGAATACCGGGGTTATGACTCCTCGGGAATCGCCATCCTGGACGGCCGGGGCGGCCTGACCGTCCGGCGCCGTGCCGGCCGGCTGGCGAACCTCGAGGCGGCGCTGGCCGAGACCGACGCCGACGAACTGGCAGGCACTTCCGGGCTCGGTCACACCCGCTGGGCCACCCATGGCCGACCCACCGATCGCAACGCGCATCCGCACCGTGACGCCGCCGGCAAGTTCGCCGTTGTGCACAACGGGATCATCGAGAACTTCGCCGGACTTCGCCACGAGTTGGAGGCCGAGGGCGTGGAGTTCTCCAGCGACACCGACTCCGAGGTCGCCGTTCACCTGATAGCCCGGGAGTACCGCCAGGGTGAGGCCGCCGGTGATTTCGTGGCCTCGGCGCTTGCTGTCCTGCGCCGGCTCGAGGGGCACTTCACCCTGGTGTTCACCCACGCCGACGACCCGGGGACCATCCTCGCCGCGCGCCGGTCCACCCCGCTGGTGGTCGGTGTCGGTGAGGGGGAGATGTTTGTCGGCTCCGATGTCGCGGCATTCATCGAATACACCAGGGAGGCAGTCGAACTCGGCCAGGATCAGGCCGTCGTGATCACCGCCGACGGATATCGGATCACCGATTTCGACGGCAACGACGATGCCGCCGGTGCTCGGCCGTTCCATATCGATTGGGATCTGTCGGCCGCCGAGAAGGGCGGTTTCGACTACTTCATGCTCAAGGAGATCGCCGAGCAACCGGCCGCGGTCTCCGACACCCTGCTGGGCCACTTCGTCGATGGCCGCATCGTCCTTGACGAACAGCGGCTCAGTGATCAGGAACTACGCGAGGTCGACAAGGTTTTCATCGTTGCGTGCGGCACCGCCTACCACTCCGGTCTGCTGGCCAAGTACGCCATCGAGCACTGGACCCGCCTGCCGGTCGAGGTCGAACTCGCCAGCGAGTTCCGTTATCGGGACCCGGTCCTGGACCGGGGGACCCTGGTGATCGCGATTTCGCAGTCCGGCGAGACTGCCGACACTCTTGAGGCTGTCCGGCACGCCAAGACCCAGAAGGCCAAGGTGCTGGCCATCTGCAACACCAACGGCAGTCAGATCCCGCGCGAGGCGGACGCGGTGCTCTACACCCGCGCCGGACCGGAGATCGGCGTGGCGGCCACCAAGACATTCCTGGCGCAGATTGCCGCCAACTATCTGGTCGGTCTTGCACTGGCACAGGCCCGCGGCACCAAATACCCCGACGAGGTCGCGCGGGAGTACCGCGAACTCGAGGCGATGCCCGCACTCGTGCAGCAGGTCCTGGGTCATCTCGACGCCGTCGCCGATCTCGGTGTGCGATTCGCGAGCGCCTCCACCGTGCTCTTCCTGGGCCGCCACGTCGGCTACCCGGTGGCACTCGAGGGCGCGTTGAAGCTCAAGGAACTGGCGTATATGCACGCCGAGGGCTTCGCGGCCGGTGAGCTCAAGCATGGTCCAATCGCCCTAATCGAGGACGGGCTGCCCGTCATCGTCGTCATGCCGTCGCCGAAGAACGCCGCGACCCTGCACGCCAAGTTGCTGAGCAACATCCGCGAGATCCAGGCCCGCGGAGCCGTCACCATCGTGATCGCGGAGGAGGGCGATGAGACAGTGCGCCCCTACGCCGACTTCATCTTCGAAATTCCGGCGGTATCAACGCTTTTCCAGCCATTGCTCTCAACGGTGCCACTGCAGGTGTTCGCCGCTTCGGTGGCCCGGGCCCGCGGATACGACGTCGACAAGCCGCGCAACCTGGCCAAGTCCGTCACGGTCGAATAGTCACTTCAGGTAGATGAAGTACTACTACTCCGCCGAGCAGATCCGGGCGGCCGAGGCCCCACTTCTGGCCGCACTGCCCGACGGGGTATTGATGAGGCGGGCCGCCTCAGGGCTGGCCACCGCTGTCGCCGGGGAACTTCGCCGTCGCAGCGGAGCGGTGGCCGGCCGCACGGTGTGCGCGGTGGTCGGCTCCGGATCCAACGGCGGGGACGCCCTGTGGGCCGCGACCTTCCTGCGCCGCCGGGGCGTGGCGGCCTGCGCGATCCTGCTCAATCCTGAACGCACCCATGCCCGGGCTCTTTCGGCGTTTCGGGCTGCCGGTGGACGCCTGGTCTCAAATGTCTCCGCGGCGACGGATCTGGTGATCGATGGTGTCGTCGGGATATCCGGAACCGGTCCGCTGCGCCCGGCTGCCGCCGCGGTGTTCGCCGCCGTCGAGGGCGCCGGTATTCCGGTGGTGGCTGTCGACGTCCCCAGCGGCATCGATGTACATACCGGGGCGATCGACGGGCCGGCGGTGCAGGCTGCGCTCACCGTCACCTTCGGCGGGCTCAAACCCGTTCACGCCCTTGCCGACTGCGGCCGGGTCGAACTGGTCGACATCGGACTGACGCTGCCGGCGTCCGATCTGCTGTCCCTCGAGGCGGCCGATGTGAAAGCTCTCTGGCCACTACCCGGGCCGCGTGACGACAAGTACACCCAGGGTGTGGTGGGGGTACTGGCCGGATCGTCGGACTACCCGGGGGCGGGGGTCCTGTGCAGCGGGGCCGCGGTGGCAGCCACCTCGGGGATGGTTCGCTACGCGGGAAGTGCCGGCGCCGAGGTGATTTCACACTGGCCGGAAGTCGTCATCGCGCCCGACGCCCCCGGTGCGGGCCGGGTCCAGGCCTGGGTGGTCGGACCGGGGATGGGCGTCGACGAGTCGGCGATGAGTGAGCTGAAATTCACGCTCAACAGCGACCTGCCGGTCATCGTCGATGCCGATGGCCTGACACTGCTGGCCCGTCACCCGCACCTGGTGACCGGACGCGAGGCACCGACGGTGCTGACCCCGCACGCCGGTGAGTACGCCCGGCTGGCCGGGGAGTCTCCGGGCACCGATCGGGTTGCGGCCGCGCGCCGCCTGGCAGACCGGTTCGGCGCCGTCGTGCTGCTCAAAGGAAATGTCACCGTTGTGGCCGAGCCGGGATCGGGCAACACCTACCTCAACCCGGCAGGCGCATCCTGGGCCGCTACCGCGGGATCCGGAGACGTGTTGTCCGGCATCATCGGAGCCCTGCTGGCAGCCGGTGTTGCACCGGCCCGGGCCGCCGCCGCCGCGGCCTTCGTCCACGCCCGGGCCGCCAATGCTGCAGCCGCCGATCCGGGGCCCGCTCCCGTGCCGACGTCGGCTTCGAAGATCCTCGCCCATATCCGCAACGCCATCGCAGATTTGTAAACCCCAGAAGGAGAGCTCATGCCGCACATCAAGTATCGATCCCCGTCGATTGCTCCGGCCTACACCGGCAGGCTCTCCACCGATCCGATCCCGTCACTGCGCCTGCCCGCCGACGCGATGGAGCCAGCCGCCGCGTACCGCTTCATCCACGACGAGTTGATGCTGGACGGCAGTTCCCGGTTGAACCTCGCCACCTTCGTCACCACGTGGATGGATCCCGAGGCCGAGAGGCTGATGGCCGAGACATTCGATAAGAACATGATCGACAAGGATGAATATCCGGCGACCGCCGCGATCGAATCCCGCTGTGTGGCAATGGTCGCCGACCTGTTCCATGCCGAGAACCTGCGCGACGACGACGCGGCCAGCGCAATCGGAGCGTCGACGATCGGGTCGTCGGAGGCGGTCATGCTCGCCGGTCTGGCGATGAAATGGCGCTGGAAGGAGCGCGTGTCCACGGTCGGCAAGAACGCGGTCGGCAAGAAATCGGTCGGCAAGAATGGGACCGACACGGATGCGTGGAAGGGTCGCACTCCCAACCTGGTGATGGGTTCCAACGTCCAGGTGGTGTGGGAGAAGTTCTGCCGCTATTTCGAGGTGGAGCCGCGCTATCTACCGATGGATGAGGACCGTTACGTCATCACTCCGGAGCAGGTGGTCGCCGCCGTCGATGAGGACACCATCGGGGTGGTGGGAATCCTTGGCACGACCTACACCGGCGAGTTCGAGCCGATAGCCGAAATCTGCGCGGCGCTGGACAAGCTGCAGAAGAAGAAGGGCCTCGACATCCCGGTGCACGTCGACGCCGCCAGTGGTGGTTTCGTGGCACCGTTCCTGCACCCGGACCTCAAGTGGGACTTCCGACTTCCCAGGGTGGCGTCGATCAACGTCAGCGGTCACAAATACGGCCTGACCTATCCGGGTCTCGGATTCGTGGTGTGGCGCAACGCTGATCAGCTGCCCGAGGATCTGATCTTCCGGGTCAACTACCTCGGCGGCGATATGCCCACCTTCACGCTGAACTTCTCCCGGCCCGGAAACCAGGTCGTCGCCCAGTACTACAACTTCCTGCGGCTGGGGCGCGCCGGCTACACCACTGTGATGCAGACTCTGTCGGCCACCGCCAGGTGGTTCGCCGACAAGCTGCAGACATCGCAGCATTTCGACGTGATCGCCGACGGTTCGGCCATCCCGGTGGTGGCGTTCAAGCTCTCCGGTGACTTCGGGTACAACGAGTTCGACATCTCGGCGTCACTGCGGTCCTACGGCTGGCAGGTGCCGGCCTACACCATGCCGGATGGCGCCCAGGATATTTCGGTGCTGCGGGTCGTGGTGCGCGAGGGATTCTCCGCGGACCTGGCCCGCTCGCTGTGGGAGGACCTGCACGCTGTCCTGGATCACCTCGACGCGCTGAGGCCCGAGGGTCACTTCACCCAGGGGCACTTCGCGCACTGAGGGTTCAGCGGATCCGCGCGTTGCCGGGATCGTAGATCGGTGCCAGCGACACGGTGATCGGATACACCGTGCCGCCGACGTCCACGGTATAGCTGCCGGCGCGAACCCAGTCCGGCGTGATGACCGTGGCTGCGCGCAGGTAGCCCAGACCGACGCAGGCGCCGGCGGTGGCCCCCCATGCGGCGGAGCTGACCTGTCCGGCGACCTCGCCGTCACGACGGATCAACTCCCCACCCCACAGCATCGGTTCGGCGGAGTCCACCGCGAAGCTCACCAGCCGGCGCCGCTGTCCGTCGGCCTTCGCGCGTTCCACCGCGGCGCGTCCGAGGAAGTCGATATCGGATGTGAGCTTGCAGGTGAACAGCAATCCCGCCTGGACGGGGTTGTCGTTGGGGGTGAGTTCTCGGCCAAAGGCCCGGTAGCCCTTCTCCAGACGCAGTGATTCGATCGCATAGTAGCCACCCTTCCTGACACCGAAGGGTTCGCCGGCGGCCATCAGATCCTCATAGACACCGACGGAAAACTCGGTGGGAACGTAGATCTCCCAACCCAATTCACCGACGTAGGTGATTCGGGTCGCGCGAACCGTCGCGTAGCCCAGGGAGATCTCCCTGCTGGTGCCGAACCCGAAACCGGAATCGGAGAGGTCGGCATCGGTGAGGGTGGCCAGCAATTCGCGCGAACTCGGGCCCATGACCCCGAACACCGCCATGGCGGAGGTGACGTCGACGAGTTCGGCCCGCGATCCGGCCGGCAGGTTCTTGCGGATGTGGTCCTGGTCGCGTTCGGTGGTGGCCGCACTGCTGATGATCAGGAACTCATCGGTGCCGGTTCGGGTGATGGTCACGTCGGACTCATAGGTGCCGCGGACGTTGAGCATCCCGGTGTACACCGTCCGGCCGACCGGTACGGCGACATCGTTGGTGCACAGCCACTGCAGACCAGGTTCGGCGTCAGGTCCGACGAGGAGGTACTTGGAGAAGGATGTCTGGTCGAAGACGGTGACCGCTGTCCTGGTGCTGATCTGTTCGCTCACCGACCACGGCAACCAGTTCGGTTTGCCCCAGGAGTACTCGATGGTCGGTTCAGCGTCGGAGGGGGCGAAGAAGTTGGCCCGCTCCCAGCCCATCCGGCTGCCGAAGTTCGCATTCGCCGCGACCAGGAGATGGTGCACCGGTGATCGGCGGAATGGCCGGGCGGTGGTGAGTTCCCTGTTGGGCCAGGGTATTTCGTAATGGACGCCGAGGATCTCGGCGACCCGGTCGTGGAGCCAGGCATTGTTGCCGTTGAACCGGGCGAATCGGCGAATATCAACGGCAGTCAGGTCCGTGGTTGGTGATCCGTTGACGATCCATTCGGCAAGTGCGCGGCCGGCGCCGCCTGCAGAGGCGATTCCGACCGAGTTGAAACCGGCGCCGACGAAGAAGTTCGCGCACTCGGGAGCCTCACCGAGGATGAATTGGTTGTCGGGGGTGAAACTCTCCGGGCCGTTGTAGAGCTTCTTGCATCCGGTCTGTTCCAACGCCGGGATCCGGAGCAGCGCGTTCTCCATGAGGATTTCGAAGTGCTCCCAGTCCTCGTCGAGCAACTGGAACTCGAAGGGGTAGGGAATCTTGTCCGGCGCCACCCACGGTTTGGCCTCGGGCTCGAATCCACCGATGACCAGGCCGCCGACCTCCTCCTTGAAGTAGGTGTAGCCGTCCGGGTCGCGCAGGATCGGAAGATTCGGATGTACCCCGGCGATGGTCTCGGTGACAACGTAGAAGTGCTCGGCGGAGTAGAGCGGGACGTTGACACCGGCCATGGCGCCGACCGCCTTGGCCCACTGCCCGGCGCAGTTGACCACGATCTCCGCCTCGATGTCACCGGCGTCAGTGCGTACCCCGGTCACCCGGCCTTCGGAAGTCAGCACATCGAGTACGCGCACATGCTCGATGACGCGGGCTCCGCGCTGACGTGCGCCCTTGGCCAGGGCCATGGTCAGATCGGTGGGGTTGGCCCTGCCGTCTGCGGGCAGCCAGATGGCGCCGACGAGGTCATCGATCCGCATAACCGGATACCGATCGAGGGCTTGCGCCGGACTGAGGAGTTCACACTCGAGGTCGTAAGCCGCTGCGTTGGCCGCGGTACGGCGCAGCTGCGTCATGCGGTCCTCGGTGCGGGCGACCGTCACACCGCCGCATTGCAGGTATCCCGCGGTCAGTCCGGTCTCCCGCTCCAGATCGGCGTACAGCTCGGTCGAGTACTGAACCAGCCGAGTGCCGCTCTCCGAGGCGCGCAGCTGACCGACCAGGCCGGCGGCATGCCAGGTTGTGCCACAGGACAATTGGCCCTGTTCGAGCAGCGTCACGTCGGTGTGGCCCAGACGGGTCAGGTGGTAGGCGACGCTGGTTCCGATGACGCCGCCTCCGATGATGATGACCCGGGCGCGCTCAGGTAGCGATGTCGCAAGCATGTTGTCCCGTCTTCGTGTCTCTAGTCCTGCGTCTGTGCGTCGTCGAGCAGTCGGGCGAAGTCCGCACCGCGGAACTCTGCGACCGCGGATTCATAGCGCTGGATTGCCCACTGCCAGAAGTCGAAATCCAGCGTGCTGGAGGAATTTTGAATGCATCCCCACAAAGTCCAGCCGTACTTGCCGGCGATACCCTGCAGCCGGGCCCGGGCGATCTTGTGACGTAGTGGGCGCCCGTAGTAGACGGTCACAAGTTCCTCAAGTTGATCGTTGGACAGCCCACACTCGCCCCAGATATTGCCCAACTCGAAGCAGGGATCGTTGTTGCCGGAGTACTCGTAGTCGATCAGCCAGACCTTCTCGCCATCGTCGATGAAGTTCGCGGCCAGCAGATCGTTGTTGCAGGGCACCGTGTTGCCGTCGGTGGCGTTCAGTACCCGGCGTATCGCGGCGAACCGGTCGGCGTGATCGCCATACCCATCCGGGACGGGGAATCCGTTGTCCCGGACGATTTCCAGATAGCTGGGCTGGAGTTCGAACATGTCGAAGCGGTCGCGGAATCGCGGGCCGGCGTGCAGTTTCCGGCAGCCCGCTGCCACCCGGGCCAGGACCCCGGGGTCCTGCAGGTCGGGATTGGTGAGGGTGCGGCCGTCCAGGTATCCGACGAGCAGGATGCCCAGGTCGGGCCGGTAGTCGATGACCGGGGCGCCCACGCCCGCCTGTTCGGCCGCCCTGCTGTTGTAGTACTCGTTATCCCGATCGATGCGCAGTAGGTTCGCACCGGGCTCGCTGCAACGGGCGACGTAGACCCCGTTCGGGGTGGTGACTTTGATATTGCGGTTGGTCAGCCCTCCCGGGAGTTCCTCGAGTCGTCGGGGCCGGCCCGCCAGTGCCGGCACCTGATCGAGCAGTACGCCCCAGTCCTGCATGTGTCGAAAGACTAGATCAACTGCGCACCGGCGGGCATGTCAAGCCGGCGCGTTTGCTCGCATACCGGCAGTTCGTCTCTACCGTCCACGGCGTGCCTCGGGCGTCTGGGACAATCGACGGCGGTGAGAATATGCAGACCACATCGGTGACCTCGTCGACGTACAACGGCGAGGCCGTCGTCGACCTCGACGCAATCGTCCACAACGTGGGTGTTCTGCGCGAGCACGCCGGTTCGTCGCAGGTGATGGCCGTTGTGAAGGCAGACGGCTACGGCCACGGCGCCAGCGCGGTCGCTCGCGCGGCGGTGGGCGCCGGGGTCGCCGAACTCGGGGTGGCCACCATCGGTGAGGCCCTGGCACTGCGCGCCGACGGGATCAGCGCGCCGATCTTGGCCTGGTTGCATCTACCGGGAACCGACTTCGGACCTGCTCTGGACGCCGGCGTCCAGATCGGGGTGTCCTCGGTCCGGCAGATCGAGGATCTGCTGGCCGCCGTCGAGCGCACTGGCCGCTCCGCCAGTGTCACCATCAAGGTGGACACCGGACTCAACCGCAACGGTGTGGGCGCCCGGGACTATGCCGCGGTGCTGAGCGCACTGCAGCCGGCGATGGCCGCCGAGGCCGTCCATCTGCGTGGCATCATGTCCCACCTGGTGTGCGGCGACGTTCCCGACGATCCACTCAATGACCTTCAGGCCCAGCGATTCACGGCGATGATCACCGAGGCACGCGGTCGGGGAATCGAGTTCGAGGTGGCCCATCTGTCGAACTCGCCCTCGACGATGACCCGGCCGGATCTGGGCTTCGACATGGTCCGCCCGGGGATCGCGGTCTACGGTCTGAGTCCGATGCCCGAGTCCGGCGATATGGGGTTGCGCCCCGCGATGACGCTCAAATGTTCTGTGACCATGGTGAAGTCGATCAGTGCCGGTGATGGCGTGTCCTATGGGCATGCCTGGGTCGCAGACCGGGACACCACCGTGGCGCTGTTGCCGCTGGGGTACGCCGACGGAGTCTTCCGCACGCTGAGTGGCCGCATCGATACGCTCATCAACGGCCGGTTGCGGCGCAACGTGGGGCGGATCTGCATGGACCAGTTCCTCGTCGACCTCGGTCCGGGTCCCGTCGATGTCGCCGAGGGTGACGAGGCCATCCTGTTCGGCCCGGGAACCGCGGGGGAGCCGACCGCGCAGACATGGGCGGATCTACTCGGCACCATCAACTACGAGGTGGTCACCAGCCCGCGGGGCCGGGTCCGGCGCAGCTACGTCGGAGGGAATTCCGGTGGCGGGTAAGGGCGAACGGAAGTCGAAGGCCCTCGCGAAAGTCGAGTCCGACGGACTCGGCGTCGGCAGGAAGGCCGGGCTGATGGCCGGTGCCGCCGGACTCGGGGCGCTGGGCACAGCGGCCGGTGTGTCCGCCGCGAAGGCACTGCGGCAGCGAAAGGCCGTTCGGGATGCCTACGAGGGCGAAGACTTTCATCTGCTCGACGCCGATCGCGGTTGTGTGATCACCACCCCCGACGGTATCCCGCTGGTGGTCCGGGAAGTCGGGCCGATCACCGCGCCGCTGACCGTTGTGTTCGCCCATGGTTTCTGTCTTCGGATGGGCTCCTTCCACTTCCAGCGTGCTGCCCTTGCCAAGCGGTGGGGTGATCAGGTCCGGATGGTGTTCTACGACCAGCGCGGCCACGGCCAGTCCGGAATGGCGCCGATCGAGACCTACACCGTCGAGCAACTCGGCCGGGATCTGGAAACCGTTCTGCAGGTGATGGTTCCGCGGGGGCCAACGGTGGTGGTGGGCCATTCGATGGGCGGGATGACGGTGCTTTCCCACGCCCGGCAATTCCCAGAGAACTACGGTCGCCGGATTGTCGGCGCCGCGCTGATCTCCTCGGCTGCAGAGGGACTGCCGCGCTCGCCCCTCGGTGAGATCCTGCAGAACCCCGCGTTGGAGGCAGTCCGCTTCGCCGCACGCTACATCCCCGGTCTGGTGCTGCGCACCCGCGGCGCGACCCGATCCATGCTGCGGCCGGTCCTCAAGACCGCCTCGTTCGGTGATGACGCGGTCAGCCCGACGGTGGTCGCGTACTCCGAGGAGATGATCCAGGACACCGCGACCGATACCCTGGTGGAGTTCCTGCACGCCTTGGAGGTGCACGACGAAAGTGCGGCACTGCCGGTGCTGGCAAAAGTTCCGACGCTGATCGCCTGTGGTGACCGCGACATGCTCACCCCGGTCAAATATTCCGAGGAAATGGCCGCCGCGCTGCCGAATTCGTTGCTGGTGATCGTGCCGGGCGCGGGGCACCTCGTTCAGATGGAACGCCCCGACATCATCAACGACGCTCTGGTGCGACTGGTGGAGAAGGCCACCCCGTCGCGGTTGGTCGCCTTCGGTCGGAAGTTGCGGGGAAGTGACTGACGTCCGACTCGAGGCCGGCACCGCCGAACTTCCGACCGTTGAGGACACCCTGGCTCTCGGGGAGCGGATGGGACGGCAGCTGCGGGCCGGTGACGTCGTCGTGCTGTCCGGACCGCTGGGTGCCGGAAAGACGGCTCTGGCCAAGGGGATCGCCCGGGGTATGGAGGTCGATGGTCCGGTGACCTCGCCGAGTTACGTGTTGGCCCGCATCCATCGCACCCATCGGGCCGGCGCCCCGGCCATGGTTCACGTCGACGTCTATCGACTCCTGGACGTCCCGGGAGTTGACCTGCCTGCCGAACTCGACTCCCTGGATCTGGACGCCGATCTCGATGACGCCGTCGTGGTGGTGGAGTGGGGAGAGGGCCTTGTCGAGCGGCTCTCCGACCGTCACCTCGACATCGCGCTGACCCGTCTGCCCGACAGCGATGTCCGCACCGCAACCTGGCGGTGGGGCCAACCATGAGCCGAGCTGTGCTGGCCGTCGACACCTCAACGCCCGCGGTGGTGGCGGCGGTACTGCGCCGCCACGATGATGGGCGGATCGAACTGCTCGCCGAACACATCACCGTCGACGGCCACGCACATGCCGAGCTGCTCACGCCGAATATTGTTGCGGCCGTGGGCGATGCCGGCCTCGGCATGAATGATCTCGATGCGGTGGTGGTCGGTTGCGGTCCGGGGCCGTTCACCGGTCTGCGAGTCGGGATGGCGACCGCAGCCGCCTATGGCCACGCACTGGGGGTTCCGGTGCATGGAGTGTGTTCGCTGGACGCCATCGGCGGCCTGGCCATGGGCCCACGTGATGGCGACGTGCTGGTGATCACCGACGCCCGCCGCCGGGAGGTCTACTGGGCGCGCTACCGCGATGGGCAGCGGATCGACGGGCCTGCGGTCAACGCTCCCGGCGACGTGCCGTCGAACGGTCATGAGCGCCGCATCGAGTTCGCCCACCCCACCCCGGTCGGACTGGTGGCCGCCGTCGGTGACTGGGGCAGCCCGCCGGAACCGCTGATCCCGCTCTACCTGCGCCGCCCCGACGCCAAGACGCTGGCCGAGCGGGGTCTGGCATGACCCTCGTGTGTGACCGCCTCGTCCGCGGCGACGCCGCCCGCTGCGCCGAACTCGAGGCCATCCTGTTCGACGGTGACGATCCGTGGCCGGAGGTCGCGTTCGTCCGGGAACTGGCGGTCCGGCACAACCGCTACGTCGGCGCCCGGGTCGATGACGTCCTGGTGGGATACGCCGGGATCGCCCGCTTGGGGCGCACGCCGCCCTACGAGTACGAGATCCACACGATCGGCGTGGACCCGGACTATCAGGGCCGGGGCATCGGCCGGCGGATGATGGTCGATCTGCTCGACTTCGCGGGTTCCGATGGCGTGGTCTTCCTCGAGGTCCGCACGGACAACGCCCCGGCCCTCGCACTGTATGAGAGCCTGGGCTTCGTCCAGATCGGAGTGCGAAAGCGCTACTACCGCAACGGCGCCGACGCCTACACCATGAGACGGGGTGCGGATTGAGCACGACAATCCTGGCCATCGAAAGCTCGTGTGACGAGACCGGAGTCGGCATCGCCCGGCTCGACGCCAACGGCACGATCACCCTGCTGGCCGATGAGGTCGCCTCCAGCGTCGACGAGCACGCCCGCTACGGCGGTGTGGTTCCCGAGGTCGCATCCCGCGCCCACCTGGAGGCGCTCGGGCCCACCATGCGCCGCGCATTGGATGCGGCCGGTGTCGAGCGGCCCGACGCGGTCGCTGCGACCATCGGCCCCGGCCTGGCCGGTGCACTGATGGTGGGAGTCGCCGCTGCCAAGGCCTATGCGGCTGCCTGGGGCGTGCCGTTCTACGCCGTCAACCACCTCGGTGGGCATCTGGCGGCCGATGTCTACGACCACGGGCCGCTGCCCGAATGCGTTGGGCTTCTGGTCTCTGGCGGCCACACCCACCTGCTGCACGTGCGCTCGCTGGGAGCGCCGATCATCGAATTGGGCAGCACCGTCGACGACGCGGCGGGGGAGGCCTATGACAAGGTGGCCCGCCTGCTGGGCCTGGGCTATCCCGGTGGTAGGACACTCGACGAGTTGGCCCGCACCGGCAACCGGGATGCGGTCGCCTTCCCGCGCGGGATGACCGGACCGCGCGATGCCCCCTACGCCTTCAGCTTCTCCGGACTCAAGACCGCCGTGGCCCGTTATGTCGAGAGCAACCCGGGCTTCATCCCCGCCGATGTCGCCGCGGGCTTCCAAGAGGCTGTCGCCGATGTGCTGACCGCCAAGGCGGTGCGGGCCGCCACTGACCTGGGGGTGTCGACACTGTTGATCGCGGGTGGGGTGGCCGCCAATTCCCGGCTGCGGGAACGGGCCGAAGAGCGTTGTGCTGCAGCAGGTCTTGAACTGCGGATCCCGCGACCGCGATTATGCACCGATAATGGAGCGATGATCGCCGCGTTCGCCGCCGAACTGATTGCCGCCGGGGCAGAGCCGTCGACACTCGCCGTGGCCAGCGACCCGGGTCTGCCGATCCTGCAGGGTCAGGTCGCATGAGCGACCGCGAGGCGATCATCGATCTCATCCACCGCTACGCCGAACTCATCGATGGGGGCGACTACGACGGACTGGGCCGGCTTCTGGGCCGGGCGTCCTTCGGCGGGCCGAAGACTCCGAAGGTATCCGGCGCGGGGAACATCGCCGGATTGTTCGCCATGACCACCAAGCGTTTCCCCGACACCGGCACCCCGAATACCCGGCACCTGGTGCTCAATCCGATCGTGGAGATCGACGGCGACACTGCCACGGCACGCTCCACGTTCTGCGTCGTTCAGGCCACCGACCGGGTGCCGCTGCAGCCGATCGTTGTCGGCCGGTACTACGACGGCTTCGCCCGTGAACCCGCAGGGTGGTTCTTCACGTCCCGGATCGCCGACGTGGAGATGACCGGGGACGTCTCTGACCACCTGTTGGTCGATCCCCGCGTCTTCGACGGGGACGGCGCATCGCAGAGCTGAGCGAGTCGATGAACATTTGGGTGATTGCGCTGCGCTAGGTTTCCGGCTCGGGAATAGTTAAGAGCTGACTTTGCTCATCGAAATAGGGGAATGCCGGTGTCGGTTTCGTCAGATCGTGTCCTTCCAGTGGTCCGTTGGCTGCAGGTCGGTGCCGCCGCAGCGGGCGTCGGAGTCGCCATCGGCCTGGCATCCGCCGCCACAACAACCGCGACGGCATGGGCTGATGACGGCGCAACGTCGTCGCCGTCGGATTCGCGCACTCAGGCGCAGGGCCGGAAGTCGGACGGTGCCACTGTCGCGACAGCGCGGCGCACCGCCCGCCCCCATGCCACCGGGGCGAGTTCGGCAGCCGTCCAGCGCCAACCGAGCGCCCCCGCGGCAGCCGCCGCCCGGACACCGCGGGTACGCGTCGGCGCTCCGGCGGTGTACGGGTCCGCCCGCTCTGTCCCCGTGTCCGCCGCGCCGACGGTCGGCATGCCGATCGCCGCCGTCACGGCATCGGCGTCGACGGCCTCCGCCGCGCCGAGTCTGGGCTTCTTCCCCACTCTGGCGCGCCTGACTCTGGAAGACGTCTTCACCGGAACCGGCCCGGCCGCGGTGACCAACCCGACAGCGGCGGTGACCGGACTGTTCAACGAGGTGCTTCGCAGGAACCCGACCACCGCCGAACTCAATAACTACCTGGCCCTGATGACCTTCACCGGCGCCAACGGCGTGATCGCAGGTCTCTACGGCTCCGCGGAGTTCCGCCAGAACGCGGTCACCAACTACTACGTCCAACTCCTCGGCCGGACCCCGACTCAGGCGGAATTGAACCAGGGAGTCGCCGACTACAGCCGTATCATCGGCGGTGGTTCGGAGTCCTTCGTCACCAAGCTCGCCGGCGAAACCGCGACCTACACCTACAGCGCCTCAGGCGGCGGCACCTACGGCGCCACGCCGTCGCCCACCAGCTACGTGAATCTGCTCTACCGCTCGTTGCTCGGTGAATCCGCCGGCGCGACCGCCGATCCGCTGATCCAGAGCATCCAGGCGGGACTGTCGATCGCGCGGGCCGCGAACCAGTTCGTCACATCCGATGCCTACCGCACCGTCAAGGTCGAACAGATTTATACGGTTCTCGGTCAGCAAGCCTCGTCCACCGACATCGCCAAGTACGTCTCGAACTGGAACATGAACGGCGGCCAAGCCGGCATCTCCCAGAGCCTGCTGGCCACCACGGCCAATATCCAGCGCATCGAGGCGGGTCTGGTGACGGTGCCCGATGCGGAATCGGCGCAACTGCTCCAAAGCCTCATGCTGTCCGGCTACGCGGACTTCGTCACCGGCCTGAAGCAGCAACTGCAAGCCGGCGGGACGAGCGCCGAGGGTAAAGCAAACGGCTGCAAGGGG
>NZ_JBPCSX010000106.1:0-10641 GCF_051006775.1 Mycobacterium sp. | reverse complement strand
GCCAGCCACCTTGGTGTCGGTGATGCCTGTCGATTCATCGAGCAAGCCTGTCACCTGATATTTGTAGACGGGATCAAAAATACATTTTTTGCCACCGTAGTAGACATCGCCAAAGGTGAAAGTGTCAGGCGATTGCCCTGCGTTGGTATTCGTGACCTCTGAGAGAGAGAGGACGTAGTAAATCTCTTGGTTGTTCTCAGAGATGCTCAGATCGATGATCGTGCCGCCCACCCATGCGTCCCCATAGACCACGGGCAACTTGTTGTCGGTCGCTGGTGGGACTTGTTGGCGATTTCCCGGATCGGTAGAAGTTTGCCCTGCCCCCATGTCGCTCGGCTGAGGGGCGCTGAATAAGGCTTTCGAGATCACCGCCGACACGACCATGTTGATCGCAAAGGCGACGGCAACTGCCGCAAACGAGCCAGCCGTCAGACCGATGACTGAGACGGCAATGATCGTGCCGACTGCATAGGCAGGGGCAGTCATGAATAAAAGGAAAAGCAGGGCGTAGAGTCGTCGCATCATTGAATCCAGTTCTCGTCTTTTTTGCGGAATCCATATCGCCCGTAGTCGAGATCAGGACTCACATCAAGTTTTGTCATTGTGAAGTATTTGATCCTGCCAGCCTCTTTCAATTCTTTGCCGTATTGAATGTAGGCATCAAAAAGGCGATACCCTGTCGAGCCTCGGCGGTATTCAGGGCGAACATACCAAGCCAATTCGTGCAGGGCAAACATCTTGTCATCCCACACAGTCGGCATGATCACGCACATCAATAATCCTTTACCTTCTTGGTAAAAGATTTTTCCTGCCCCTGCAAAGATCGTGTCAAGCAATCGATGCCAGTATTCAATGTTGTCGGCGGCAAGAATCTCAACAAAATCAGCAGAGTCTCGAAACTCTTTCATCATCTCGATGATGGCATCTCGGTCGAACTTGTTTGCTTCTCGGATCATGCCGTTTTTCCGAACTGATAGTTGATCGTCGTAATGAATGCCACTCGATCCATACTGGTGTCGCCTGAATTGAAAAACTGCCAAGAGTTGTTGTTGGTGTATCGCCCTGCGGTTCGGTTTTGCAGGATCAGTTGAATCGATGAGGCTGAGACATTGATCACCCCAACGAATGAGCGCACCTCTTCCATCCATTGCTCAGAGATCGAGAACGATGAGATGTAGCCGTTGAAAAACTGATACAGACCACCCGTGCCGCCTGTCGTGATCAATTCGCCGTCAGGCGTGAAAAAGCCTTTCCATGCCTCGATCTGAGAGCCTTTAATCTGCTGACCCAATACGAACCCAAGCATAGCGGTGTCGATTCCGACGAGGGTGAAGGTGGTCTCATTAGCGGTCGACTTTATGTCTCGAGTGGCATCGCCCACTCGAACCAACTGCCCGAGGGCATTGAATGGCTCTGAATCGACCTCAGGAATAGTCAGGGCAGAGGGGGTAGTGGCAAAGCGGTATGTCCCACTCGGGCTGGTCACCCGAACAAAATCGGCAAAGCGAATGTTGTTCGTATTCTCGACAGGCGTGATCGGATTCATAGGACGCTCTCAAAGGCTTTGAACGATCCCGACCATGCAATGTAGGAGTCATTCGTCATCGGAATGAGGGCGTAGTCAGGGTATTCCCTTAGGATCACAGGGAAGGTCACGCCTGTGTAGGAATCGCCACCCATCGAGACAGTCGTCCCAAACTCGCCAAAGACGGCATCTACGGGGGCTAGGAGAGGCGAAATCAGGTTGCGGTGAACGGGAATCTCAACTGTGCTTCCTGAGCCTCTCTGAACGCTCTCCGTGGCGATGTAGGTGTATCGCCCCACCTGACAGAAGTCGCCCTCTCTGACGATGTATTTCGTAGAACTAATAGTAGGGAGACTACCTAGAACCAAGACCTTGTTTGCCGATGAAGTCTGCCATTGGCAGGACTCGATCTGAGTCTCGGTCAAGTCGCCTTGATATTCGATGTAGTTCACCCAACCCGTCGAGCCAAAATTGAGATACTGCTCAAGGGCTTTGTCAGGGATGCGCAAGGCATTCAAGAGCGCACGATTCTGCGAGTAGCGCAAGTAGCGCATCGGGGCAAGTTCAAAAGCAAAAGGGACGACAGTCAAGACTTCCGATGTGCTGATCCGCTGGTTTCGGCTGACCATTTGTCCGACGAATCGATGATCATTGATCCCGACCTGTTCGCTGATTGAAAGGATGTCTGTTAAGCCCATGATTACCTCGATGTTGGGACAGATCGGTTAGCGGATTGATTTGCTGACCAAACTGCCATCTTGTTTTTTGCCAAGAATTGCGTCGCCGATTGCGTATCGATGGCGCTCAAACTAGCGATATAAGGACCGTTGTAATTTACAGTCTGTCCTCCCCCGCCAAGCATTGAGCCAAGTCGATTGTTGGGGATGATCGTGCCAGCCGTCTTGGGAACAAATAATTCGGGACCCGCTTCTCCAACCAATGATGGTTGATTGACAGGTGGTGAACCGCCGACGGCGAATCCCGGGATGCCAAAGCCCATTGCCCCCGCCGCCATCTTGACCATTTGCAACATTTGAAACTTCAAGATCATTGCCATGATGTCTTGAATCACGCTCTTGGCAAAATCTTTGAAAGAGAATTTGCCCGTCTTGACGAATGTGTCAATCGCTGAATTCATGTTGCCAACAAAAGACTGAAACATATTTTGAGCCAATTCGCCCGCTCTGTTAGCGTTCATCACATATTGCTCAAAAGCGTAATTCCAGCCCGTGACGAAATCCTCTTGGCGCATCCGCTCCTCTTCAATGCCTTTTTGTCGAATGCTTGACAAGGCTCTTTCGGTTGCTTCAGCACCATTGATCAACGCCATGTTGTCAATGTATTCAGGCGATGACTCATGACCTTTCCATTGGGCTTTTAGTTCTGCCCTTTGAAATTCAAAGTTGAGCAATTTTTCCTGAATTGCCAATTCCTCTCTTTGCTTTTCATAAGCAAACGTAGTCATGTGAACTCGATCTTTTTCTAATCGAGCCTGATCTCCCTTGATAGCGGCGAGACGAGATTCATTGTCAATTTGTCGATTCAAAAGTTCAAGCGCCATTTGTCTTTTGGCGTTGATCAATTCATCTCTCTCAGCCCGTTCCTGTTGGGCTTTTTTCATGTCATGATCGTATTGCTGTTGAATGATTCCTTTTTGTGCGTTGCTAAGATTTTCGGCTTTCATGGCTTCGGCTCGAACTTGATTTGCCTTTGCCATATCCTCTTCCATCTTCAGGGCGCTCTCAGAAAGAGCCAACTCATCTTGACTGCCTGTCAAATACCACATCTGATATTCATGTCTACGCCTATCGATGTCGAGCATCTCTTTTGCCAATTTGATCTTGGCTTGAGCGGCGGCAATAGTTCTGCGATCGCCTGTTCTCCCTGATTCAGGTGTCCCACCGCCTTGTTGCTCTTCAGGGGGATTGGCATCCGATTCCTCATCTTGGCTTTCAAAGACTTTCATCGCCCCAAAATAAGCCGCCAGCGCCCCGCCAGCCATGGCAATGCCTTTGATGCCTTGAGCCGATTGAATGGCAATGCCAAGAGCGGCAGTCGATTTGAGGGCGGTATTCAAAGCCTTGAAAGCGGCAACTAACTTGAACATCCCATTGATCACCAACACAGAGGTCACGGCGACCATCGCCGCCTTGAATTGATTGACTGAGGGGATGAAATCGCCGCCCGTGAAGACTTTGAAAAATTCTGCGAATGCCAATTTCAGATTGAGCATCATTCGATCGATGCGATCGCCTAATTCTGCCCATGCTTTGAGAGCCTGTTCTTGGCGACGGAATTCGGCAGTCGATTGCCCGAGCGCCTCTGCGATCTCTTCCACCGATTTGTGGAGACCGCCCTTGCCGAGAATCTCTTTGACAGCCTTGATGCGATCGTAGGTGTTGCCAATCCCTGCCAGCCCTTGATAAACCCGAGTCAAGGCTTGCTCGGGGTTCATCGATCTCAATTCCTCAAAGGTGATCCCCAAGTCCTCAAAGGTGGCAATCGCTTGTTCATTGCCCTGTTGAGCCTCGGCAATCTTGGCAAACATAGTCGCCATGATCTTGCCAGCATCCTCAGATTTGCCACCCGCCTGAATAATGGCGTTTTGAAATTGCAAGACTTTCGCAATGCTTACATCGTAGGTCTTGGAAAGATCATCGAGATTGCCCGACATCTCCAACACGGCATGAGACATGGCGGCAAAGCCAGCGACAGAAAGACCAGCCGCCCCGCCTAATTGATTGAAAAGGTTTTTCAATTTCCCCATGCCAAGACCGAGGTCGTTGAAAGCATTTTGCAAGTCTTTGGCTTGCTTCTTTGCTTGAGAGGTAGCCTTGTCCCACTCGACGGTGACGAGACCTAGTTTTACCGAGAGTGATCCAATGACTGCCATGATTAGCCTTTCTTAGCGTATTTTCCCCAGTTTACTTCTGCCCATATTGCGTAGCCAAGCCTATCGATGACATTTTGTAGGTTTGATTCCAATGATGAGCGAATAAATGGGTGAGGTGAGGTGTGAGCATTGCCAAATTCTTGCCCTAGAGCGACGGGGCGATGGTATGAAATCGTTTGAAACTTGCCTCTCTTGTTGAGGACTGTCCTCTCGGCTGAATCTTCCCGCTTCGGGCTGACAGATACTCGGGCAAGAAACATCTCTCCCTTGTAAGAGTTTGATGATTTGTCTCTGCCTTGAGGCTTGTGAGCCTTCATGTAGATGTGATCTCTCAACTGCCCTGAATCAACAGGCGCTCGTTGCTTGGCGGCTTGCAACACGGGTTCCATGGCATAGCCAAGAGCCGTGCGCCATATCTTTGCGGTTTTGCCCTGACCGATCTCTTCAGCCAGTTCATCCATTGTTTTGAATAATTCTTCAAAACCCTCGACTTTGAATTCGCCACTCATTGCTTGAACCTCTCTTTGCTGAATCCTTTGGCTTGCGAAACAAAGGTCAGCAAGGCATTGTTCACTTGCTCTTCATTCGTCGGCTCAAAATCAGGATTGATTGAGTATTCATTGATCCAAGGAAAGATGGCAGTCTGCTTATAAGCAGGGGCGCTCTCAGGTCTCATGTAATTGAAGATCGCAGTCGTAAGAGGGGCTAGACCATCAAAGATCGCTTTGTTGCCGAGCATCCCATCTGCATACATGACCTGAATCTCCGTAAACACTTCCTCACTTATTTCATCAACCGACTTCTCCGTATGTCCATTGAAAATCAGGGCGGCGGTTACTTGCCTACGGAGAGATCGCCTTAGTTTTTTTTTGCACTCTTATAGTCGGGCGAAATCGCCGACTGAATAGATTGCACGATCTCTTTGATTGCAAAGTCGGGGAACTCTTCGCTGATTTGCTCAAACGATTCATTGATTGGTTCGCCTGTCTCTGAGATCAAAAGATGAAAATACTCTTCAACTCGAGTCTCTTCAATGGCTTGATATTGAGCCACTTGTCGAAGTGATGTCCCATCAACGATGATGTCGTCATCGGTGACTGTAATTTTTTGCTTGCTTTCGTTCAAGGCTTTGATGAAATCCTCGCCCCCCTCTTCCAATGTCTTTCGCATTGGGGTGGAAAGTTTTTCAAAGACCTCATCGATTTTTTCTTTTGTGGGGGCAAGAACTTTGGCGTTGATCTCTTCCATCTCTCGCTTGAGAGGGACTTTCATCTTAAGTTCAAATTTCACCTCGCCAAGATCGATCATGATTTTCTTGATCTGAATCTCGTCTTTGACTTGCTGAAATTGCTTTCCGAGTTTTTTTGATAGGGTCATTGTGGCTCTCCTTTGAGCAGTTTGGAATAGATTGCGTTATTCAGACGGATGACATACTCCACGATCTCCTCGGGGGACATCTTGTCGGCGTGTCGCTTGGCGATCTCATGGCAAAGAGAGATGCCTGTGATCCGTTGCTGAGTGAATCCAAACCAATTCTTTTGACCGCTTGCTGAGAGGGTCACTATGTAGGAGAGCAGGTCTTGTGTATTGTGTATTGTCGTCATCTTGTAAGTAAGCCCCCGTGAGGGGGCTTTTTCTTTAACTGTTTGTCCAGCCGTAAGCGTTGCCGCCAACTGGGTGTAGAGTGAAAATGTATTTGCCTTCAGCCGATACGCTCATATCCCATTGCAAGCCACCGACTCGGGCGTTGAACGCATAAGCCACGGTGTCTGTGCCGTCATAGACTGCGATCACATAGGTGCGAATGGTCGTGCCGTTGTAGCCGTCATCACGAATCAAGTTCATGGCGGTGTCAGCAGGATTCCAAGCAGAAGTGATGCTCAAAGAAGTCACTTGGTTCTGAGTGGTGATCTTTGCGCCAGTTCGAGCGCCAGCCACGCCATAAGTTGCAGACGCATCGTCAGCACCAAAAGCAGGGATAGTCTCAACAGGCACATTGATGCCGCCAGTTCCCAAGCCACCAGCCGCCGTGCCGATGATTGGCTCGATGTCAGCCCATGTGTTGAGTTCGTCGTCAGTCAATGCCGTAGGGCTTGCGCCTGATTGCATCCACAGGGTTGCGGTGTATCCCGGTAAGACTTTATTGATGAGTGCCATTTTTAGTTTCCTTCCAAAGTTGATTGATCAATCGTGTCTTATGTCGGAATGTCCAAAGTCGTGTCGAGAATGATTTGGTGCAGACCAAGGTCATTGTCGTAGGTATGGTAAAGCCAGTCGACATCTGCTTTGGCAAGATAAAACCCGCCATCAGTAGGATCGCCAAACATTCCTGCATACCCATGCAATGATTGTAATATCGTGTTCGCTAAATTGAAAGCATCTGTCATAGTCTTTGCAAAGATCGTCGTTTGAAAGACAGGGCGATCGATGCCCTTGTTGCTTTGAATCTGCCCCGCATAGACGGGTTGATGCACATTGCGAAGTTGCCATGTAAGGAACTTTGGCTCAGTCGCATAGTTGCGGTTGAACAGGGCGTAGACAGGCACAGGATCGACGATCTCGACCAATTGATACTGAATCGCCTTGGCGTAATTGACGGGATTATTCTGAGAACTCATACTGGAACCTCAGGATCGGCTCGATAACAGATGAACGTCGCTTTCTGTCGATCATTGTGTTCTCGGCAGTCGGTGATTCGCCACTCTTTTCCTCGCCATGTAATACTGTAGGCATTTTGATCGTCGACCAATTGCTTGATGTTGGGCGTGTAATTGAGGGTGATTTGAACGAGATCAGAGTAGACCCGATACCGCTCAGAGATTCTCAAATTGTTTGCTACATCATGAACCAAGCCTCTTGTGGCGAACCAAGTCGTTGTGGTCGTGGTGTATTCACCAAGGGTGTCTACGCCATTGATCACATTGTTGATTGTCAGATTCTCATAGCGAACAATTGCCATCACATCACCAAAGGCTTGTAAGGACGAAGCAAGGTCGCCACGCCAAAGGGAATCTCTCTCAGATTCGCCTCAGTCGTATTTGAGCGATTGTTGTAGATGTGCGTGAGCAACATCAATCCCGCTTGCTTGATCACAGGGTATGACGCAAGATTGTTTGCGTTGGCGGTGTATTCGACATAAATCGGATTCGCCACCGCTTGATTCAGCGTGTTTGGTATCTGATCAAGGATCACTCGATTGCCCGTCGGGTCATACGAGTAGGTCGTCGGGTCGATCAAGATCGGGGTTGTGTTCGAGTTGCCGTAATACCAAACGGCATCGATCGTCACCCCCGTCGCCCCCTGAGAGACTTCAGGCAGATCGAGAAAGACCTGAGTGTTGTAGAGACCGATGTTGCCGTAGTAGACCCGATACGATGTGGCAAAGATTGCCATGCCAAGGAAATCCTCGATCGCCATTCGAGTCGCCAATTCAATCGATGAGATGTAAGTGTCTTGGCTCTCATCATCAAACAAGTTCAGTTGCTGAGTGCATTCCTCAAGGGTGAGCCACGCAGTCGCCACATCTCTCGTAATCTGCTCAACCTTTGCGTAGTTGTAAGGATTACGGCTTGTCCCAAAGAACGGAGCGAGAGTTAAATTTTCGACTGCCATGATGCCCCCTATTAAGCGGCAGAAGCACGAACACCAGCGAACGGGTCTTTGACTGTCGAGACCAAACGCTTCTCTGCGTAGAAAGTCACGAATCCGGGAGCGGTCTGATCGAACATTTGAATGTCCATCTCTTCGATGTCAGCAATGCAAAGGAATCGATCCCAGTTTGCCAAGTAGATCGGGAAGTCTTCGCTCATGTAAGGGTTCGGGATGACTTTCCAGCCAAAGATCGAGCCGACTGCGCCGCCCTCGTCTGCTTCACCCAATTCGAGGAAGAGAGGCAAGCCCTGAAGGTCTTTCAATTGACGCAAGGTCTGAATCATTGTCGGGGTCATATACCATGCGGTCGTTGGCAATGCCCAATACTGAGCAGGAAGCGCATTGGCAATGTTTGTGATCTTGTTGTAGGTCGGTGTTGTGCCGCCCAAAGAGATCGTGGCAATCGAGTGAATGCCGTTCGTCATTGCCGTGCCGCTTGAGCCAAAAGCCGATGAGCCAGCGGTCGTGTAGGAATCAAGACCACGCAAGCCCTCTGTGCCACCAGTTGTGGCAGTCGTAGAGCCTGATTGATCATTGTTGATCGCCATCGAATAACCCTCTTGCTGACCGAATTCAAGAACCAAGTCCTCGATCAATTCTTTTTCAAGTCCATTGATGTCATCAAGAGCGGCGACACGAACAGGCAATTGAGCCGAGATCACTCGGGTCGGAAGTTGCCAAATAGTCGTAGCCGTATTCGGTGTGCCTGAGTTGGCATTGGTGATATAGCCCCAACCGCCTGTGGCTTGGTCGGTGGCATTACCTGTCTTTGCTACGAATTGAACCGCCGACGTATTCGGGGCTTTGATGTTTCTAGCACCCATGCGGAAAGGGTTTGCGTAGCGAAGTTTTGCAAAGACATCATCAAAATAAGTGCGACCGCCAGCATCAAGACCCGAGCCAGTCAGAGCCGATGCTTCACGCAGATCGATCGTCACCTTGCGATTTTCTGCGATCGAGGTTTTGATGCCATCAAGAATTTTTTGCGTTGCACTCATTTTTTTGTCCTTTGTAAATTCATACAAGAGAGGGGGCAAAAGCCCCCTCGCCTTGATTAAGCGCCAGTAGCGGTAGAGCGATAGCGGATGATCGAGAAAGGATCAACCACAGACGTTGCCAAGCGTTTCTCACCATAGAAAGTGATGAATCCCGGCTGTGTTTGCTCGTAGCGACGCAAGACCATGCTCAAGCGATCAACGATGGTGTGACCGCGATTCCAATCACCGAAATACATCGGGTATTGGCTATTCGTGCCAGCAGAGCCACCAGACGCAGTAGGCGCTTCGAGGTAACTGTTGACCACAACATCGTAGCCCATCAATTTACCAACGATGCCCTCATAAACCAAAGGAGCCATACGTTCAAACACAGGAGTGCCGTTGTCATCTTTCAAGCCACGGATGCCAGCAAGCATTTGTGGGTTGATGATGAACTTGTTGCCATTCGACCAGTATTGTTGTGGCAGAGCGTGCAAGAAGTTGATCAAGTCGTCATAGGACACATTGTTTGCAGAAGCAAAGCCGTTGGTGGTCAACTGGTCATAGGTGGCGATGCTATGCAAGCCGTCAGTTGAAGCGGTGCCGCTTGAACCGAATGCCGCAGAGGAAGTCGTGCCGCCTGTGTAAGAGCCATTTGCTCCGGGATATTGATTCAGACCACGCAAGCCACTGGTTGCACCATAGGCAGTAGTAGTAGAGCCACTTTGATCATTGTTGAGGATCATTGAGAGACCCTCTTGCTGACTGAATTCTTGGAGCATGTCGTCAACGACGTTTGCTTCCAATCCATCGATGTCATCAAGGGCGGCAGTACGAATTGGGAACTGCACGTTGATGTCTTGCATGTTCAATTGCCAAATTGAGGTGTTCTCAGTTGTGGCAGAGCCGTTGTTCTGAATTGCGTAGCCCCATTGAGCGCCAGCGTTGCCTGTCTTTGCACGGAACTGATAGGTCGAACCATCAGTAGCAACATTGCGAGACACGCCACGCATCGGGTTCAACAGACGTTGAGCGTGGAATACAGGATCGTAGGCAGTACGACCACCGATGCCAGCGCCTGAGCCTGTCAGAGCGGATGCTTCGTTCAAGTAAGCGGTGTGCTGATCAACAGACTCCCACAGTTTCAATTCTGTGTGCATCTTGTTGCCGCCTTGCTTAGTGAACTGAGCCAGTTGCTCACGCACTCGGCGGTTCACATCGCCACGCACAGTCTTGTGGGGGGCGCGGATGAACTCAGGGATTTGAATCGATGAGACTTTTGCTTCGAGGGCGTTGAACTTCTCTTCCATCTCAACCTTGGCGGCTTCGACTTGAGTTGCTACTTCGCTTTTCACTTCTTCAATTTTTTGAAGGTTCGATGCTTCGATTGCATCTACTTTTTCAATGATTTTTTCAACAGACATGATGAGTCCTTTCATTTAACTCGTTTGGCAAGTGCTTTTTCCAAGTCACGCATCTCAAGTGCTTCGAGAAGTTTCTTGGTATCGGCTTCGATTACCACCGCATCAGGATCACCCTGAGTTGGGGTTGCTTCAGGCTTCTTGAGGGCATCACGCTCACTCAATACTCGCTTG
>NZ_JBPCSX010000105.1:0-4037 GCF_051006775.1 Mycobacterium sp. | reverse complement strand
CGGTGCGGCCATCCGGCAGATCGGCGAGCGCGATGGTCAGCGTCTTGCCGGCGGTGTTGCCCGGCCCCTCCACCGCGGTGCGCACGATCGACTCGCCGGGGTTGAGTTCGTCGATCCTCCAGCCGAAGGTCAGGCCCGGCTTCGGGGTCCACGTCACCGTCTTTCCCGGGGCGATCTCGCCGTCCATCGTTCCCTCGTGCCACTTGCGCTGCTGCTCGATGTTTGCCAGCGCGGCGTATACCGCCGATCGGGGTGCAGAGATGGCGATGGCGTGTCGAAGAGTCGTCATGAATCAGCTCCTGAGGTCCGTTGGTCGGAAATAGTTGGTCTGTTTAGGGTTCGACAACAATGCCATCGTCGAAGTAGGACACCTTCGTGCGGATCTTCTTGTAGTCCTCGCCGGTTTCGAGGTAGCGGCCCTCGACGGCGCGTTTGGCTGCCTCGACCCACTTGTCGGGGAAGTACCCCAGCCCGTATCCGTGCCAGGGCTTGTGTGGTGTCAACGGTGGCAGTTTGAGTTCGTCTTCCCAGATCTTCCTGGCGTTCTCCATGAGTTCCTTGGCCGGCAGCGCCACCGGAGGATAAGCCCAGTTGATGGTGGCATCGATCATGATCTGCGAGCCACCGAATCCGTCGGGGTAGGTGCGATCGGTGAACGACGCTTCGACCGGCGCCCCGGAGGGGTCGAGGTCGGTGTTGCGGCCGCGCTGGATCTGGACGTCCTTGTGTGGCTGTACGCGCCAGGACAGCGCCCACAGCACACTATCGAGGTCGTTGCTGTCGATATCGTCATCGACGCCGATGACCCACTTGCACCACCCCATGTTTCGAGAGGAGGCCACTGCCCGCAGTGCGTTCCACACCTCCCCGGGAACCGGCTTATGGAATTCGACCACCACGAAGTTCGCCGATCCCGACATTTCGGCGATGCTGACTTTGCGCATGTTTGGCGACTTGAGCCGCAGTTCTTCCTCGAGGAACCCTTCCCAGCCGAACTTCCGCAGACATGAACTCTCACTTGGCGGCATCTCGCTGATGAAGGCTTGGAAGATCGGCTTGGTGCGGTGGGTGATGGCGGTGACTTCGAAGATCATCTGGTAGTCCTCGGCGCCGACGTAGCCGCCGAACTCGCCGAAGGGACCTTCCATTTCGAGAATGTCGGTGCGGATGATGCCTTCGATGGCGATCTCGGCATGCGCCGGAATGAGCAGGTCGACGGTTTCGGCTTGCACCAGTTCCAGCGGGGCGCCGTCGAGCGCACCTGCCGCGTCGTATTCGGAAATGTTGAGCTTGTTGACGCTCGCCAGCGAGAGCGTCGGAGGTGGCGCGAGGATGAGCACAGCCTCCAACGGCTTGCCCAGCCGGCGGGCCTTCTCCCAGTAGCCGCGCTCGTCCTGACCGGACATCATCAGCACGCCGGTACGATCGGCCGCCTTCAGCTGAACCCGATAAGTTCCGGCGTTGTAGATGCCGGTTTCGGGATCCTTGGCGATCCAGACCGGTGCGCTGAAGTACGCCGAGGAATCCGTGCCGGGATTGACCACCGGGACTGGGAACTGGTCGATACCGCCGGTCTTGAGAATGTCGTCGCCGGTGATGATGTTTTCTTTCACCGGTGCTTCGGCTGCTGAGACTGTCACCGGCGGGATGGGGTTCTGCTCGGCGCGCAGCCACTTCGCTGCGATCTCATCGGGGGAGTCGACGCCCATGGCGGCGGCATAGACCTGCGGTGAGGCGCCCACGATGGCCACCGCCATCTGCCCGTCGAAGCTGCGTCCACGGGAATCGGTGAGGTTCTCGAACAGCCAGCCGGTGCGCTGCTCGGCCTCCTGGCCGCGGAACTGCCAGCGCACCAGCGGCATCACCTCGGTGTCCTTGTTGGTCGTGCGCGACACTCGTCTCAGCAGGCCGCGGCGGTCGAGTTCATCCAAATACTCGCGAACGTCGCGGTACTTGGGACCGGGTGCGGATGAGCCTGTCATAGCGCGGCCTTTCGGATTGTTTTTCAGCAGGAAATCGGCAGCCGTTTACCCGCCGCATTGCGACGATGAGTACAACAAATACACGATCGAGCAGCCGTCGCGGCAGCAGGTGAAAAGGATTGTTCAGCCGCACAAATCCGCCACTGACCGGCGCTCCGAAATGTTCCTCCCCACGACACAAGCGCATCTCGGTTGTGGATGAGGCACTGACAGCCGGCACCAGATGTGAGACCCATCAGCCCGGTTGAGATGGAATAGGTGACCTTCGGCGACCTCTACCGTCTACCCCAACAACAGGTCGACTTCAAACGCAAGGCACAGCTCGGCCAGCTCGATCGGCCGACCGAGTGACTTGCCGGTGAGTTCTTCGACTCGTCGTAGCCTGTGGCGCACAGTATTCGCATGGCAGTGCAGACGCTGCGCGGCGTCACCGATAGAGCCGCCGGCGTCCGCCCACATCCGAAAGGTGTTGAACAGCACTTCGCGCTCGCGTTCGTCGACGTCGGTGAAACCGGCGAGAACTGCCGACGAGACCTGTTTCATCACATCTGGAGCGCTGACTGCCGCAATCGAAAGCGGCGTTGCCTCAAAGGTGGTGAGTAATGTCCCATCGGGCGGTTCGATGGTCAGTGCTGTCCGCGCGTATCTGATGCCTCGAGGCGTGTCCCGCAGGTCGTCGAACCGCGAGCTGATGCCGACCCGGTTGATTGCGAGGCTAGCCAGCGTGCCTTTCAGGAGGTCCAGCATCGCGTCATCGCGTACATACACCAGACCGAGTTGGACGTCGGGCAGAAGTCGCCAGGCTGAGGTGATTTCGAGACTGTCGAGCTTGGCCTCGATTCCCATGAGGGCTGATCGACCGACTGATGCGCACTCGGCGGCAACGGCGACGTAGGGCCCCTGGGCGGGCAATCTCAAAATCTGCGCGATTTCCCATAGATCCGCCTGCCCGACGATTCTTCCGTCTATGAGGGCTTCCGCCAATGCTGCCCGTTCAGCCGCTTGGTTGAGAACCTTGCGGCTCACCGTGTCGCGATATGCGCCCGCCATGGCGTGGGTGTAGGTGTCCTGCGCCAGCCAGAGTCGATCGAAGATCCGCATGAACGCTTCTCGACTGAGGTCTGGGCGGGCGGTCGCCAGGTCTGCCACTTCTTGCCTCGTCAATCGCCCCGCGATGGCGTATGCCTCCAACATCGCCGGTAGGGGAATTCCCGCGCGCGCCCGCCTTTCCCCTACGTTGGTCGGCTGCTCGGTCGAGTACGGGGTAGCGGAATTCACTGCCTCGAACATCTGCCGAATACTCGTCCGGAGATCGGAAGTGAGTTCGTCCTTGCCGACTTGGCCGGTCCCGCCGTAGTAATCCACCTCATTCCAGATGGTGTCGGCAACGATCGCCCCGAGAGCGTCGCATCCTTTCAGCAGAGCGGTTTGGATCTCGGCGATCTGCGCCTCTAGATCAGACGACGGCATGGGAAGAGACTACGACGCAACGTGTGGTCAGGAATACGGAAATCTCTGGGTCTCGGGCACGGGGTCCAACTCGGAAATGAGCGTGTCGAGTTGATCCAGTTTGATCAATTCGACATCGATCTTGATTTTCTGAACCCAGCTGCGCGGGCGCGGGCGAAGGCTGGTGAGAATGTCATCGCCGTGATGATGTTTGCTTTAACCGGAGCGCGCGCAACCGCGACCCTTACTGGGGGAAGGGATTCTGCTGAGCACTTGGTCCGCGTGATCGAACAGCTGCGGGGGCAGACCGAACGACTTCTCTGCTGCAATACGTTCCCGATAACTTGACATAATGTGGCTTATCGGCAGAAACTTAACCTGGGACGACGGCTGCGACCCTCGCCATTGCAAGCGCCAGGACCGCGATCCGGCACCCGTGCCGTCTTCTTGCGTCGATCCGCGCACGTGCCGGCAACCACCCCCGGGATTGTCCGGCTGATCGCGTGACGGCCATGGGTTTGCGGCGTGTTGAGCGACTGCTTGGCTGTGGCCCGTACGTCTCGGCGCCGGCCACCTTCCCGGTCGCTCCACGCGTGCAGGCCACGA
>NZ_JBPCSX010000104.1:0-9047 GCF_051006775.1 Mycobacterium sp. | reverse complement strand
CCGTGGAACATGTCGTAGTCCAGCGTCAGATCCGAGCCGCCCTCGGCCACCGCGCTGACAGTCACCTTGCGGGACTCCGCATCGACGGCAGTCACTTCCGAGAGCGTGTGCAGATGGATGCCGTACCCGGCGATCACCTTGTCGAGATTGTCGGCGATGGCCGGGATACCGAAGGCCCGCGGCGTGGGCAGAACAAGGTGGATGTCGATCTTGTTGAGCACACCCTGCTTGCGCCAGTGATCGGCGGCCAGGTAGGCGATCTTCTGCGGCGCCCCGGCGCACTTCATCGGGAACATCGGCATCATGAACACCGCCGAACCGCTCGTGGTGCTGCGGATCAGGTCCCAGGTCTTGGGAGCCAGGTCCACCCGGTAGTTCGACGACACCCCGGGACCGTCCACCGCTGCGGCCAGGCCCGCGGTCTTGTCGCAGTCCAGCTGGATTCCGGGGCACACCACCAGTGCGTCATAGCCGTAGACCGACCCGTCGTCACACGTCACCGTGTTGTTGTCCGGATCGAAGGCATTGGCATGCTTGCGGATCCAGGTCGCCTTCTTGGGCATGACCGAGGCCTCGGAGCGCTCACTCTGGGCAGCGGTCGCCTGGCCACCGCCTACCAGCGTCCACAACGGCTGGTAGTAGTGCTTGTCGGCCGGTTCGATGACCGCGACGTCGGTGTAACCCTTGCGCAGCAGCCGCGCCGCCACCGTGATGCCGGCGCTACCGCCACCGACGATCAGAACCTGATGCTTGGCAGTGGTTGCCATTGCGTGCCTTCTCCCAGAATCGTGTCCGTCAGGCGTTCTGGACGGTTTCGATCCAGGCGCCGTAGCCGCCAAGGATATCGCTGACGTCGGCGAAGCCGCGATTCCGGAGCAGGCTGGCCGCCACCGAGGACCGGTAGCCGCCGGCGCAGTAGACGACCGTGGGCCGCGTCGGGTCCAGCTCACCGGTGCGATCGGGCAGCTGCCCCACCGGGATGGAGATCGCGCCGGGGATGGTGCCCAGGGCGATCTCGCCCGGGTTGCGGACGTCGACGACCTGCAGGTCGGGGATCTCGCGCATCCGCTCATCCATCAGCTTGGCGGTCAGCCGGGACGCCACCTGGACATCATCGCGGTTGTTGAGCATCACCTGGTACGGCTGTTCGAGGTAGCCGATCACCCGGTCGAAACCGATGCGGCCCAGCCGGTTCTTACCCTCGAGCTCACGACCGGGCTCGGTGATCAGGATCAGGTCGACGTCGGGCTTGATGACCGATCCGGCGAACTCCGCGTAGCGGCCCTCCAGGCCGATGTTGATGGCGTCACGCAGATGACCGGCGCCGAACTCCTCGGGGGTGCGGCCGTCGACGAGCACCGCGGCCGCTGCACCCGGACGGGCCATCGCGGCGCGGACGTCGGCGTAGTTCATCGCCGCGGGCATCTCGGTCTCGTCGAGCAGCTCGCGGCCCTGGCGGTTGAGGATCGCGTTGTAGACGAAGTAGCCCGGTGCGGGCGGCTGGCCCTCGGTGACGAGCTCCATGAAGGTCTGCTTGTCCGGGGCCCGCAATGCGTAGTTGCTCAGCCGCTGCTCGCCCATCGTCGACCACAGTTCGGTGGAGAGGTTCTTGCCGCAGGCCGAGCCGGCGCCGTGCGACGGGTAGACCTTGGTCGCGTCGGGCAGCGGCATCAGCTTGTTGTGCAGCGAGTCATAGAGCTTGTCGGCCAGCTCCTCGCGGGTGAACCCGATGGAGCTCAACAGATCCGGACGGCCGACGTCGCCGATGAACAGGGTGTCACCGGTGAGCACGCCGTAGGGAACGGTGTCGCCCGGATGCTCGTAGATGACGATGCTCATCGACTCCGGGGTGTGCCCGGGGGTGTGCAGGAACTCCAACTGCACCTCACCGAGGGAGTACCGCTCGCCGTCGGCGACGGGCATGTAGTCGAACTCCGGCTTGGCCACCGACGAGTAGACGATCTTGGCTCCGGTGGCCTCGGCCAGCTCGAGGTGTCCGGACAGGAAGTCGGCATGGAAGTGGGTCTCGATGATGAGCTCGATGGTCAGGCCCGCCGCCGTGGCGTCGGCGATGTACTCGCTGACGTCACGCTGCGGGTCCACCACGACGGCGCGGCCGCTGCTCTCATCGCCGATCAGGTAGGACGCGTGTGACAGGCACTCCAGGTAGTACTGATTGAACTTCATGGTGATCTCCTTCGTGAATCAGGCGAGCGCGAGGAAAAGTTTTTCGAGTTCCGCTTCGGTGAGACAGGTGCCGTCGGTGCTGGAGCCCGAGGCGCACTCCCGCAGGCCGGTGGCGACGATCTTGAAGCCGGCCCGGTCCAGGGCCTTGGACACCGCCGCAAGCTGGATGACGATGTCGCGGCATTCGCGGCTGCCTTCCACCATGGCGATCACTCCGGCCAATTGTCCCTGTGCCCGACGCAGCCGGTTCAGCACCTCCGCGACGTCGGTGGGATCTCCCATCATCACGTCGCCTCCCTCCGGTCAGTCGATACCTCAGGGGGTATCTGTTCGTCCATCATGGCATACCCCCGGTGGTATATGCAACGGGGCCGCCGACCGTATATTCCGACCGCATGACCGCTCCGACGATGCCGTACCGGTGGGCCGCGGAATTCGTCGGCTCCTTCCTGCTGGTTTTCGCTGGTTGCGGTGCGGCGGTGCTGGCCGCCAACCCGGCCGGTGACCACACCGTCGGGATCGGCTACACCGGCGTCGCGCTGGCGTTCGGGCTGGCCCTGCTGGCCGCGGTCTATGCGTTCGGCAACGTGTCCGGCGGGCATTTCAACCCGGCGGTCACCTTCGGCGCGGCCGTCGCGGGACGACTGGAGTGGCAGGCCGTGCTGCGGTACTGGGTGGCCCAGGTGCTCGGTGGCCTGGCCGCCGGCGGGGCGGTCTACCTGATCGCCGACGGCCGGCCCAAGTTCAATGCCGACGGCAATATGTTCGCCAGCGGATACGGCGACAACTCGCCGTTCCACTACTCGCTGATCGCGGTGCTGATCGCCGGGGTTGTGCTGACCTTTCTGTTCGTGCTGGTGGTTCTCGGCTCCACCGGTAGCCGCGCGCCGAAGTGGTTCGGCGGCCTGTCCATCGGGCTGACCTTCGCCGTGGTCCAACTGATCGCGATCCCGGTCTGCGGCACCGCGGCCAACCCGGCGATCTCGACCGGGGTCGCGTTCTTCAACGGTGCCGGTGCACCCGGACAGCTGTGGGTGTTCTGGCTGGCGCCGCTGACCGGCGCCCTGCTGGCCGGCTGGTCCTACCCGGCGCTGTTCGGCAGCAGGGTCACAAACGACTGATCTGCTGCACCGGCAGGCGTGCGCCGCGGCGCGGCAGGTACGCCAGCCCGCTGACTTCCAGCAGTCGCACCGCCCGATAGCGGTGCGGACGAAGCGGTGCGAGCAGTTCCTCCATCGCCGGATCGTCGATGGGGTGGCCCAGCAGTGTCCAGCCGATCATGGTCGACAGGTGGTAATCGCCCACCGACAGCGCATCGGCGTCGCCGAAGGCACGCTGCGCGGTCTCCGCGGCGGTCCACACGCCCACCCCGGGCAGTGACATCAGCGGCGCGGCGCTGGTGAGCCGTTCCAGGGAGTCCGCGCGGTGCGCGAGGCCGACGACGGTGCGGGCCCGGCCGGGATCGACGTTGGCGCGGTGGAACTCCCACGACGGGATGCGCCGCCACACCTGCGCCGACGGCGGCACCCGCATCCGCGCGGGCGCGGGGCCCGGCGCCGGTGTGCCGAACTTGGTGACCAGCAGCCGCCAGGACCGGAAGGCGTCGACACCCTGCACGCGTTGTTCGAGCACCGCGGGGATGAGCGCCTCGAGCACCCGGCCGGTGCGGCCGATCCGAAGGTGCGGGACGCGGGCGTGCGCGGCGACGATCGTCGGGTGCTCGGGGCGGAAGCCGGACGCGTCGTCGTCGGCGCCGAGTAACGCGGGCAGGCCGGCCAGGAACTCCTCGGCGCCATCGCCCCAGGCTTCGCAGGAAACGGCATCGGGTGCGGTGCGGACGATGCGTGCGGTCACCGGACCGGTGCGCGCAAGGCTGGTGCGCCAGATGGCGCCGCCGCCGTCGACCTGGAAGCACGGATCGCCGGGACCACGCCGCTGCGGGGCCAGGGTATGCCCGGGGCTGGCCGGCCCCGGAAAGCTGATCGTGCGCTCGAGCACGGTGAAAAGCCTAGGGCCGTCCGGTGATTCGGTCGGCCAGTTTCGCGATCGGCGAGGTCGATCTGCGGCCGCGGGCCTCATGCCGGTCGGCGGCTTTGTAGGCGGTGTAGAGGCCTTGCACGCCCAGCCACCGCAGCGGCTCGGGTTCCCAGGTCCGCGAGCGGTGGTCCACCCACGGCAGCACGGTCAGATCGGTGTGCCGTTTCAGCGTCAGGTCGGCCAGCGTGCGACCGGCCAGGTTGGTGGCAGTCACGCCGTGGCCGACGTACCCGCCGGCCTCACCGAGACCGGTCGCCGGATCGAATCCGATACCGGCCGACCAGTCCCGCGGCACGGCGAGCACCCCGCACCAGCCGTGTGCGATCGGCACGCCGCGGGTCTGCGGCAGCACGGTGTTGAGCACGCCGGTGAGGTAGTCGATGGTGTCCTGACCGACAGCGCCGTCGCGGTCGATGCGCGAGCCGTAGCGGTACGGCTTTGCCCGTCCGCCGATGGCGATGCGACCGTCGGCGGTGCGCTGGGCGTAGAAGAAACCGTGCGCCAGATCCCCCAGGAGTTCACAGCCCGCCCAGCCAATGCGATCCCAAACCTGTTGCGGCAGTGGATCAGTGGCGATCATCGCGCTGTTCATCGGGAGCCAGCGCCGGCGCAGTCCGCGCATCCGGGCGGTGTATCCCTCGGTGGCGCGCAGGATCACCGGGGCGCGCACCACACCGAACGGGGTGTCGGCGCGGCCGGGGCTGATCGCGGTGACCGGGGTCTGCTCGTAGATGGTGACGCCGAGGCGTTCGACGACGTCGGAGAGCCCGCGGGCCAGCTTGGCCGGCTGCACCCGCGCGCAGTGCGGGTTGAACGAGCCCAGCACCAGGTGATCGACGTTGACCCGGGCGGCGGCTTCGTCAGCGGTCAGCAGTTCGACGTCGTCGACACCCCAGCGGCGGTCCTCGTGGAACTCCTCACGCAGGCGTTCGGCCTGGGCCCGGTTGCGGGCCACCTCGAGGTTGCCGCCCTTGATGATGTCGGCGTCGATGCCCTCGCGGTCGGCGACGGCGATCACCTCGTCGACCGCCTCGTTGAGCATCCGCTGCCAGGTGATCACGGCGTCGCGGCCGTGCTCGGCGGCCAGCATGCCGCGATGGCCGGGGGGCAGTCCGGACAGCCAGCCGCCGTTGCGCCCGGAGGCGCCGAACCCGGCGAAGCGGGCTTCGAGCACGGTGACCCGCAGGCCGGGGTCGAGTTGTTTGAGGTAGTAGGCCGTCCACAGCCCGGTGTAGCCGGCGCCGACGATGCAGACGTCGGCCTCGCGGGCCCCGGGGAGCGCACGACGGGGGGTCGGGAGGCTGGCGAACCAGTGCGACACCGCGCCGTTCTTGGCCATGCTCGTACGGTACCGACTTCCGTCACAAGCGTCGCGGCGGCGGGCCGGGGGTCTATTGATATCGGTATGCGTGGGCGCGGTGTTCGATACGGCCGACGTAGAGAACCGCGTCATCCTCGATGAGCCTGAAGGTGACGCGATAGTCGCCCCGGCGGGCGACCCGCCAGCCAGCCAACTCGAATCGCAGCGGCTTTGAGAGGCGCTCCGGGTTGTTAGGCAGGGTCGCCGTGATGAACTCGGCGATGGCCGCGGCCACCTTGTGCGGTAGCCGACCTAAGGCACGATCGGACGAGGCGGAGAGTTGGACGGCCCACTCAACGCCGTCGGTCAAGACAACCCATAGCGGCGACGAAGGTCATCCCCGCTGACTGTCTTACCGGTGGCGTAGTCGGCGTCGGCTTGGGCGAGTTCTTCGACGACGCCCGGTGTCCGAAGTGCGTGCAGAGTCTCGTTCAACGATTCGAGATCGTCCGCCGACATGATCACCGCCGCAACTCGCCCATGCCGGGTGATCTGGATGATTTCGTGGGTGGTGTCCGCCTCGTCGACGAGGGCGGAAAGCTTCTCTTTGGCCTCGGTGAGTGGAACGGATTTCATATTTTCAATCTATCCGAAATCTAGTCGGCAGCTAGTCGTTTTTCTGGTCTGAATGGATTGTTTCCGTGAATTTTGTCCAGGTAAGACAAACGGTAGGATAGTCCGGTGGCCAAGGAGAAGATCTCGGTGACGGTTGACGCTGCGGTGCTGGCTGCGGTCGATGCCGCGGCCCGGGAGGCCGGCCTCAATCGATCGGAGATGGTCGAGAAGGCACTCCGGAACGAGCACCTCCGCGCGGCGCTGCACACATACAAGACCGAGACCGTTCCGGCACTGAACATCGACGAGTATGCGCAGCAGGTGTACGGGACCAACCGATCCGCCGGCTTGTGATCGTCGCCGGCGATATCGCTCCGCGCCGCGATACCAACGCCGAACTCTACGTCGCTGTCCTCTCGAACTCAGCGCACATCCGTGCCGACACCGGCCGGGTCATCACGTGTCCGTTCATTCCCGGTGAGTTACCCGGCGGCGCTATGGCACTCGTTGTTCGTATCGCTCGGCCCCAGGGAGTGTTGCTGCCCGAACTGGTCCAGTGGCTACCGTCAGCAGCACTGGACGATCCGATCGGCAACATCGGCGCGACGGCGCTTCGTGAGGCCGCGTCGATCGTCGGATCGCTTCTCGATCAGTCCTGAGCGGGCGGCGGCGGGGTGCGCCTCTGCCCGCCTCGCAGCGACTTTTTACGGGGACGACGTCCCTTGTCGCTCGGAGGCGGGCAGAACGAGGGGTTAGTCCGGTGCGCTGGTGGCGGCGCGCTTGGCCGCCCGCAGCCCCACCCAGAATCGGGCCGCCTCCCGGATGGACTCCTCCACCGAGCCCGGTTCCCATCCCAGGTCGCGGCGGGCCTTGGAGCAGTCGACGGGCGCCTCGGCGCGCATCAGCCGCAGGGCGTTGAGGGTCAGCCGCTCATCGGTGCCGCGCAGGCGTTGTTTGGCGGTTCCCAGCGCGGCCATCGCATAGGCCACCGGCAGCCGGAGCTTCCTGGTCGGAGCCGGTACACCAGCCGCTTCGGCGGCGATCCGCACCACCTCGGCGTTGGAGATCATCTTCTCCGAGATCAGGTACCGCTCCCCGACCCGGCCGTGCTCGGCGGCCAGGATCATCGCCCGGGCGGCGTCGTCGACCCCGACGGCCTCGAGCTCGATCCGGTCGAGCACGAACGGCATTTTGCCGAACGCCGCTCCGGCGATGATGGCGCCGTGCGGGGTGCGGCCCCAGTCGCCGGGCCCGTAGGTGGTGGACACGCACATCGCCACCGCGGGCAGCTCACCGGCCCGGGCGCAGGCAAGCACCATCTTCTCGGCCTGTAGCCGGGTGCGCACATAGTCCGTCAGACCACTCTCGGAGGTGATCTCGTCGGCCTCGGTGGAGGTGTGGCCGCGACGGCGGCGCACGGTGGCGTAGCTGCTGGTGAAGACGAACCTACGGAACGGATGCTCGCGGTGCACGGCCACCGCGACGTCGAGCACGTTGCGGGTGCCATCGACATTGGTGCGGTACAGCGGTGCGGGGTCCGACAGCCAGCCCTGGGTGTTGACGACGCAGTAGTACACGTCATCGCAGCCGGTCATCGCATCCCGCAGCACGTCGTCATCCCAGATGTCGCCGCGGAACCGGGTGGTCGTCAGATCGTCGATACCGATGGTGGAGGCATTGGGGCGCACCATGATTCGCACGTCATGGCCGGCGGCGACGAGCTGGCGGGTGATGTGCGAGCCGAGGAATCCGTTGGCCCCGATCACCAACTTGGTCAACGCGAACCTCCGTTGCGGCGCATCCACTCCGCGGCCTCATCGTCGAGGGTGCCCAGCGCCTCGGCCTTCTTGCACCACTTCATCGATGCGGCCAGGAAGCGCAGCGGGTTGTAGATGTCCTCCTGGCGGCTCCACAACCCGTCGCCGGCGTAGGTGATGATCGAGATGTTGGTGGCGCTGATGATGACGCCGTCGCCGGGATCGCGCATCGGGTTGTCCAGTTCGATGATCACCCGGCCGCGCTCCTCGTCGATTACCGACCACAGCGACGGGAACGACGTCATGTGGCTGCCGGGGAACGTCGTCATGGTTTTGTAGATCCAGTCGCGCACCTGGGCGCGGCCCTTCATGGTCCCCATGGCGTGCTCGATGTAGTCCACGTCGGGGGTGTAGTGCGCCACCCAGGCGTCCCAATCGCGGGTCCGGGCGGCAGCATCGACGGTGGCCTCGAAGGTGGCGAATGCCTCGGCGAGTTCGGCCCGGGTGAAATGCGCGTCCGTCACGACTACCAAACTAGAACACGTTCCTGCTGACGAGTCTGTAACGGCGGACTATTCGGGCGCCCAACCCGGTTGAACCGGGGACAGACTGGACAGTGACATGGAACATCGTTACGCCAAGGACCCAGCGGCGATCGCGGCACTCACACCTCTGCAGCGCAGGGTTACCCAGCGCAACGGCACCGAGATGGCGTACACCGGCGAGTACTGGGCCAACCACGAGCCGGGCATCTACGTCGATGTGGTGTCCGGGGAGCCGTTGTTCTCCTCGCTGGACAAGTTCGACAGCAAGACCGGCTGGCCCAGTTTCACCAAGCCGATCGAGGCGGACAACGTCATCACCAAGCGCGACTTCAAGATGCTGTTTCCCCGGACCGAGGCCCGTTCGGCGCACGGCGACAGCCATCTGGGACATGTGTTCAAGGACGGCCCGCGCCATGCCGGTGGGTTGCGCTACTGCATCAACTCGGCTTCGCTGAGATTCATCCACCGCGACGACCTCGAGTCGGCGGGCTACGGCGAGTACCTGCACCTGTTTTCCGACCCGTTAGAAGGAGAGAATGTGAGCGAGCACAAGACTGCGATCCTGGCCGGCGGCTGCTTCTGGGGCGTCCAGGACCTGATCCGCAA
>NZ_JBPCSX010000103.1:0-54162 GCF_051006775.1 Mycobacterium sp. | reverse complement strand
TCCTGGAAAGCAGTCGAGTCCGGCGATATCGAGATCGGCGGTCGGCTACCGATCAATCCCAGTGGCGGTTTGATCGGCGGGGGTCACCCGGTCGGAGCGACCGGCATCCGGATGATGCTCGACGCCGCAAAACAGGTCAGCGGTTTCGCCGGGGAATATCAGGTCGACGGTGCGCGCAGGTTCGGCACCCTCAACCTCGGCGGGAGCACCGCCACCACAGTGAGTTTCGTCATTGCAGCACCGGATGCGCAACGGTAGGAGCAGCACATGGATGTTGAGATCGTCGGAAAGTTCCTTTCCACCCTGCCCGAGGATGACGACCATCCGTACCGGACGGGGCCGTGGCGGCCGCAGAACACCGAATGGCGCGCCGATGACCTGATCGCGGTGGAGGGCGAGATCCCCGCCGACCTCGATGGCATATATCTGCGCAACACCGAGAATCCTTTACACCCCGCGCTGAAGAGCTACCACCCATTCGACGGTGATGGAATGGTGCACATCGTCGGCTTCCGTGATGGAAATGCGTTCTACCGCAACAGCTTCGTACGCACAGATGGCTTTGAAGCCGAGCAGGAGGCCAACGGGCCGCTGTGGCCCGGGCTGGCTGAACCGCTGTCTTTGTCGAAGGTCGATTACGGCTGGGGTGCCCGGACACTCCTCAAGGACGCCTCGAGCACCGATGTAGTGGTGCACCGTGGAACAGCGCTGACCAGTTTCTACCAGTGCGGCGATCTGTACCGGATAGATCCCTACACCGGCCAGACCCGGGGCAAACAGGACTTCAACGGTGGGTTCCCGTTCGACTGGGGCGTCTCGGCGCACCCCAAGGTCGACGAGCGAACCGACGAATTGCTGTTCTTCAATTACAGCAAGAAGGAGCCGTATCTGCACTACGGCGTCGTGGACGCCAACAACGATCTGGTGCATTACACCGACGTCCGCCTGCCGGGGCCGCGCCTGCCGCACGATATGGCCTTCACCCGGAACTACGTAATACTCAACGACTTTCCACTGTTCTGGGAGCCGGAACTGCTGGAACGGGATCTGCACGTGGCGCGGTTCCATCCCGATATGCCCTCGCGGTTCGCGGTACTGCCGCGCCGCGGCGGTGCGGCCGACGTCCAGTGGTTCGAGGCCGATCCGACCTTCGTGCTGCACTTCGCCAACGCCTACGAGGACGGCGACGAGATTGTGCTCGACGGGTTCTATCAGGGCGACCCCGAACCCTCGGATAACGGCACCGGTACCAAGTGGCAGCGGGCGTTTCGGTTCCTGGCACTGGACCGCATGCAGACGCGGTTGCATCGCTGGCGTTTCAACCTCAAGACCGGCGCCACCACCGAAGAAGCGTTGTCGGAGAACATCTCCGAATTCGGCATGATCAACGGCACCCACGGCGGGGAGCCGCACCGCTACATCTATGCGGCGACCGGCAAACCGGGCTGGTTCCTGTTCGACGGGCTCATTCGCCATGACGTGCTGACCGGCACCGAACAGCGGATCAGCTTCGGCGACGGCGTCTACGGCAGCGAGACCGCGATGGCGCCGCGGGTCGGCAGCCGAGGCGAGGATGACGGCTATCTGGTGACACTGACCACCGACATGAACGCCGACGCGTCCTACTGCCTGGTCTTCGACGCCGCCCGTCTCGAAGACGGTCCAGTGTGCAAACTGCAGCTACCGGAGAGGATTTCCAGCGGCACTCATTCCACCTGGGTAGCCGGGGCTGATGTACGCCGCTGGCGGGAGACGGATTCGGCGGCCGCGGCCGTCGGCCTGTGACGCCGCTTCGGCATCACCCGGGCGGTAGAAGCTGGAATCCCTTGAGGATGATTTGCGAATCCTGCGCGAAGGTCTTGTCGTCGGGCTTGATCGTCTGCACGGTCAGCGTCGCGACATAGTTGGCGTCGGACGACCGGTAGACCGCCCCCAGTGAAGTGGCCTTGCGGGTGGGAACCTTCGGCACCTTCGGGTTGGGACTGATCTTCATTTCGGGGGCGGTGTAGCTGCTCGACAGCGCCGGAGCACCGCACACTGAAGTCGGGGTGCTGCTGAGATCGGTGGCCTTGAGTTTCTTGACCAGCTGATCGTTCTGCGCCTCGAGGATCTGCGACGGCTTGCCGAGGTCCGCGCCGATCTTCTGCAGCGTCACCACCGCGTTGGGAGTGAAACCGTCGACGGTCAGTGCCGGGTTACGGATGGCGAAACGGATGGACTCGTTGTCCATCTTGGTGGTTCGCTCCCAACCCGGCGGCAAAGGCACCCGCATCTTGGGCTCCTGATCGGTGCGAGTCGGGACGTCGGCCAGCTCAACAGACACCGCCTGACACTGGTCCGCTGTGGGCTTTCCGCCTCCCGAACATCCGGTGAGCGTGAAACCGACCGCGGCCACCAGGGTCAACGCGGCCACCGGGACACCTCTGATCACTGTGCGCAACTGGACTCCTTCACAACCGGCAACAGCCTACCGGCGTGCCACCAGCGCCCACACCGAGCACGCCAGCAGGCCGACGCTGAAGGCCGCCCCCAGATACAGGCCGTAGCCGGCGCCGACCGGCGGCCGCACGTTGGCGTCGTAGTACCACCACATCAGGACGACGACCGATACCGAGATCACCGCCGCGACAGCGGCCGAAGGCCGCGGAGCGAGATCGCGGGCCACCATCGCACCGAGGACGACGAGCACCGAGGCCAGCACCACGATCAACTGTCCGGCCCCGAACCGGGGCGGCAGCGTGATACTGCCCACCGTGCCGCCGATGGCGCTCGCCCTACCACCGCCGAGAGCTGACGTCGTCAGCCACGGCAGCCAGGAACTTATCGACAGTCCGACCGCGCACAGCACAAGCAGCCAGCCGGGACGCAGTCGTGCCATACCTCAACCCTAATCGGCGGACCGGGCAATTCAGCGGGTAGCTTTTCCCCATGCGCGATCACATCATCGTCTGCGGCGAGGATGCGCTCGCGATGCAGATCATCGATGAGCTCACCGACGCCGAGATCAGTGTCGTGCCGTTGAAGTCACCGAAGGCGCTCGAATTGGCGGACGTGGCAACTGCCCGGGCAGTCATCGCCGCCTCTCCCGACGACGCGCTCAACCTCGAAGTCGCATTGCTGGCCCGGCGGGCCAACCCGCACGTGCGGGTGGTGGCCCGGATCGCCAACACATCGCTGCGTGAGGCGATGGATGACCCCGACGATCCGGGCGACATGCTCGACGTCGCCGACCTGGCCGCCCCGTCCGTGGTGGAGGCACTCCTGGGGCGCACAGCCCACACCATCCACGTCGGCCAGGTCGATTTCGTGGTGTCCGGCGCCATCGCACCTGTCGACGGGACGCTGCGAGAGATCTACGGCCGACTGGCGCCGGTGGCCATCATCAGGGGCCCCAACTCCCCGGGCGCCGGAGACGTGATCCCCTGTCCGGCGCTGGATGCGCGGGTACACCAGGGTGACTGGACTTCGATGATCGGCCGTCCCGAGGAACTTTCGGCACAGGGCATGCGGGTCGGTCGCACCGGCGACATCACCGCGCCACGGCGCCCGGCGCTATGGCGTGTGATGGACTCGATCCGCGCGTTCAGCGATGACATCCACCCCACGTTCTACCGCGCGCTGGCTCTGCTGGTGACACTGCTCGTAGGGTCGACGGTCATCCTGCGGTTCAACTTCCGCTCCCCCGGCATGAGTTGGATGGATGCGCTGTACTTCTCCACCGAGACGCTGGCAACAGTCGGCTACGGCGACTTCAACTTCATGCACCAACCGCTGTGGCTGCGGCTATGGGGTGTGGTGATGATGCTCGGCGGTCTGGCCACCACCGCCATCGTGGTCGCATTCGTCGCCGATGTGCTGCTGTCACGTCGGCTCTCACAGGCAACCAGCCGCCAGCACGTTCGCCATCTGCGCCGGCATTTCGTCGTGGTGGGCCTCGGCTCGTTCGGGATCCGGGTGGCGAGCATGCTCAAGGAGGCCGGCTATTCAGTGGTGGTGATCGAGCGTAACGAGGCCAATCAGTATCTGCCGACCGCAGCAGAGCTGAAGATCCCGGTGATCATCGGCGACGCTACCGAGCGAAACACGTTGGAAGCGGCTCGTGTTGAGCATTGCCGGGCTATCGCCGTTCTCACCGACCATGACATGATCAATATCGAAACCGGAATCGTGCTGCGGGAGATACTCGGCCCGGATCAAAGTCCACACGGGCAGCGCATCCCGATCGTTATGCGGATCTTCGACCGCAGCCTCGGCGACGCGGTCGGCCACCGGCTGGGATTCCAGTACGTGCGGTCCACCGTCGATCTGGCCACACCGTGGTTCATCGGCGCGGCGATGGGCCTGGAAGTCCTCGGCACCTTCTCAGTGGGACAGCGTTCGTTCATGGTGGGCGGTGTCCGGGTGCAGCCCGGCAGCGAACTGGATGGCGTCCAGATGTTTGAACTGTCCACCCACACCCGCGTGATCGCGATGGAACGCTCCGGCGAACCGGAAATGTTGCATCCGCACCGGGATGTCCGGCTTCAGGCCGGTGACACCGCATACTTGGTCGGTCCGTATCACGAGTTGCTCGACACCCTCCGCAGGGGACAACTGGGCCGGCGCGGGCCCCTGTGATGGGTTGCCGCTGAGCATATTCGGATCAGCCCGACGCGAATACCTCGACGAAACGGTCCAGCGAGGATTTGATGTCACCGCGCAATGCCGCCGCCACGATCATTCCGATCGGGCCGAACAGGGCGGGGCCGCCGAGGTGGACGTCCAATGAGACGACTGAGGCGGCGGCACCGTCCTGTGCGTTCGGTCCGGCTTCATCTTTCGGACGGACCCTGCCGATCAACTTGACCTTCACCCCGCCGACGCCGACGCCGTTGAGCGTCATCGACTCCGGTGGTTTGAAGTTCACGATGGTCCAGGAGATCCGGTTGGGCATGCCCTTGACCTCAACGATGGACTCCACGACGGCGCCTTTGTCGAGAGTCTCAGGCAGTCTGGAGCGCCAGACCCGGTGAATGGTGAGCCATTCGGAATAGCGGGTCAGGTCGGAGGCGTGCTCCCAAGCCTCCTGCGGCGAAAGCGGAACCTCGACAGAAGCCGAAACCTTCGCCATCTACCGACCTACTGGCCGTCGACCTTGTCGGCGACCTTGTCGGCGGCACCCTTGACACCGTCGGCGACCTTGTCGGCGGCACCCTTGACGCTGTCGGCGACGTTATCGGCGGCGCCCTTGACGCTTCCGGCGGCCTCGGTCACCTTGCCGACCGCGGTGTGCGCGGCGCCCTGGACCTTGTCGACAGTCTCGGCGAATTTGCCACTGGTCTTCTCGTCGATGAAGTCGCCGGCCTTGTCGATGGCGCCTTCGATCTTGTCGGCGTTCTCGCCGACGAAGTCCTTGGCCTTGTCGAGATTCTCGCTGATGGCTTCCTTGGCCTTGTCAATGAACGACATGTGTTCAACCTTTCTCGGTGCGGTATGGGCGCGCTGATGCCATCCGGTTGCCCGGAGGACGCCCCCGGGTCAATCTAAGCACCGTATTCGGCTACCGCCATAGCCGCCTGGGTTCGCCCAGCCACCGGCCCTGGATCCACCACAGCGCCTCGATCAGCCCCGCACTGGCCAGGCCGATCGTCACCGCCAGCGTGGTCACGTCGGGGTTGGAGGGATCAAGCATGAACTTCTCCCGGGCCAGTGGGAGCGCGAAGATCACCACGTAGGCCAGTGCCGAGCCCAACACCAGAGCGATCCGCCACCACTGATAGGGCCGGGCCACTATGGCGAGCACCCACAGAGCGCCGATCAGCAGGGTGATCAGCGCACCGGTCGAGGCCTGGGTCTGCTGGACCGAGGTGGCGTCGCGGCCCGGGTTGTTGATCAGGTAGCAGGTATAGGTCGACGCTCCGATCACCACACCGGCCGGCAGTGCTGAGGTCATCACCCGCCGGACAAATCCGGTGCGAGCCCGTTCGCCGTTCGGCGCCAGCGACAGGATGAACGCCGGCACACCGATGGTGAACCACGCCGCGATGGTGACGTGGATGGGCTGGAACGGGTACAGCAGTGGGGCGGTGCCGAAGAATTTGGACGACAGACCCGCCAGACCCACCATGAGTGCCAACAGCACCGAGTAGACGGTCTTGGTCAGGAACAGGTTCGAGACCCGCTCGATATTGCCGATCACCCGCCGACCCTCAGCGACGACGTAGGGAAGTGTGGCGAACTTGTTGTCCAGCAACACGATCTGGGCCACCGCGCGCGCGGCGGGGCTGCCTGAGCCCATCGCCACACCGATATCGGCATCCTTGAGCGCGAGAACGTCGTTGACTCCGTCGCCGGTCATCGCCACGGTGTGTTCACGCGACTGCAGGGCGTGCACCATGGCCCGCTTCTGGTCCGGCCGCACCCTGCCGAACGTGGTGTATTCGGCCATGGTGTCAGCCAGCGCAGTGGGGTCGGTGGGTAGATCGCGGGCATCCATCGTCTCACCGTGCAGCCCCAGCGATCCGGCTACCGCGCTCACCGACACCGCGTTATCGCCGGAGATCACTTTCACTGAGACATCCTGGGAGGCGAAATAATCCAGTGTGTCGCGCGCATCGGGGCGGACCCGCTGCTCCAGGACCACCAGTGCGACCGGAGTCACCTCTCCGGGGGCCTCGGGTGCATCCACGGACAGGTCGCACGACCCGAGTAGCAACACCCGAAGACCTCCCCGGCCGATTTCCTCGGCGCGCTCTGCAACCGGGGTAGCCGGATCGAGCAGCACATCCGGGGCGCCGATGAGCCAGTTGCCGTGCTCGCCGTAGGACACGCCACTCCATTTGGTGGACGACTTGAACGGAGCCTGTCCGGTCGCCGTCCACCCCGGGCCCTGCGGGTACGCCTCGGCAATGGCCTGCATGCTGGCGTTGGGCCTGGAGTCATCCGCGGCCAGTGCGCCCAGCACCGCACCGATCTGATCGGGAGGCGCACCACCGAGAGCTTCGGCTTCTGCCAGGCGCATCCCGTTCTCGGTCAGCGTTCCGGTCTTGTCCGCACACACCACGTCGACCCTTGCCAGACCTTCGATGGCAGGCAGTTCCTGCACCAGACACTGTCGGCGGCCCAATCGGATCACGCCGACTGCGAAGGCGATGGAGGTCATCAGCACCAGGCCCTCGGGAACCATCGGTACCAGGGCGCCGACCATCCGCAACAGCGACTCCTGCCAGCCCACATGTGTGGTGAACAATTGGGTGTAGATGATCAGCAGCCCGGTGGGCCATAGCAGGTAGGTGATGAACTGCAGGATCTTGCTGATCCCGGTGCGCAGTTCGGATTTGACCAGGCTGAACTTGCTGGCTTCCTCGGCCAGCCGCGCAGCATAAGCCTCGCGACCCACCTTGGTGGCACGGTAGGCGCCGGCGCCGGCCACCACGAAACTGCCCGACATCACCTGGTCCCCAACCTGTTTGGAGATCGGGTCGGCCTCACCGGTGAGCAGCGACTCGTCGACTTCCAGGTTGGCGGCCTCGAGAATTTCGCCGTCGACCACGATCTGATCGCCGGGGCCGAGCTCGATGACATCGTCGAGAACCACCTGACCCGGCGGTAGATCCACGGTGCCGGACTGGCGGCGCACGGTGGGTTTGGCCTGGCCGATGATGGCGAGACTGTCCAGGGTCTTCTTTGCCCGCAGTTCCTGAATGATGCCGATGGCGCTGTTGGCGATGATCAGTAGGCCGAACAATCCGTTGATCAGCGAACCGGTGGCCAGCACGATCGCAAACAGCACACTCAGGATGGCATTGATTCGGGTGAAGAGGTTCGCCCGGACGATCTCGGACACACTGCGCGAGGCGCGCGACGGGACATCGTTGGTCTTCCCCTCGGCGACACGTGCGGCGACCTCGGCATCGGAAAGACCGGACACAATGCTGACCGTCATCGGATAAAGGTTCCTAACGTGTCGTCGTCGAGGATCTCCACGGTGACCCTGTCTGGGCCGAAGGTCACGCGGGAAACGCTCCCGGGCGGGGCGGTCTCGCCGGTGAGCCCGAACGTGAACACCTCGCCGTCCCAGTGTGTCAGCTGATAGGTGTGCGGGCTGGCCCCGACCGTCACGGTCAGCTTTCCGTCGCTCTCGGCGATCGTCGCGGGACCCCAGTAGGCGTTGGAGTAGCTGCCGACATAGGACGACAGTGGACGGGCCGGGGCGGGATTGACCGGCGGCTGTTTGCCGGAAAGTTCGCCGATCGGCGCATCGATTGCCGCAAACGCATCGGTGTAGAGCTTTCGCCAGTCCTGGCGGATCTCACCGAACTCGACGAGATCGGCGAACTGCGCGGTCAGGGTCTCGGGAACACCGGTCGGTGCGGCGTTGGTCAGGGCGACTATCGCCACGTCCGCATCTGGAATGATCACGAAATTCGTTGCCGCACCGAGGCCGAAGGCACCGGAATGACTCAGCCGGACCCGGCCGGCCGGCGAGGTGCCGACGTTGAACCCGTAGCCGTAGAAACCCGATCGCATGGCAGGTTCGGTCGGCGGGACCGACACGATCTGCGGTGTCACCGCCGCTAGCAGGGCCTGCGGGTCCACGATGGCGCTGCCGTTGTAGCGGCCGCCGGCGAGCATCATCGTCAGCCAGTGGGTTAGATCGTTGACAGATGAACTGACTCCGCCGGCCGGTGACTGTGGATCCGGGTCACGGGTTGAGCGTGGCTGATATGAGCCGTCGACGCGGACGTGGCCGACGGCTCTGTCGGTGCGGGACTGGAAGTCGGCGAAACGCGAACTCGTCGAGTCCATCGCCAGCGGTCGGTAGAGCACCTGCTCGCTGAGGTCCTCCCATGGCGTGCCGGCTGCTGTCGCCACCGCTTCCCCGGCCGCGGTCACCCCGAAGTTGGTGTAGGCGTAGGAATCCCGAAACGACGCCAGCGGCAGCAGTCGCAAGCGCTCGAGGATAGTGCGCCGGTCGAAGCCGAGGTCCTCGAGGATGTCACCGGCGTGGTCGGGCAACCCGGATCGGTGGGCGAACAGGTCCCCGACCGTGAGCATGCGGGTCACCGCCGGGTCGGACAGTGCGAACCACGGCAGCTTGTCGACGATCGGGGTGTCCCAACCGATCGAACCGGCGCCGGCCTGATGGGCGACCACGGTGGCGGCGATCGGTTTGGACAGCGAAGCGAGCTGGAACACCGTATCCGGGTCGATCTTCTCGCCGGTGCGGGTGTCACGGACGCCGAATCCCCTGGCGTAGAGGGTTTTACCGCCGTGCACCACCGCGACGGCCATGCCCGGGATGCCGGAGGACTCCATCAGATCCCCGGCGAGTCCGTCGAGTCTGGAGACGGCATTGCCTACCGCGTCGGCCGGCAACGGCATCGCCGGAATCAGTTGCGGCGGCTGCTCGGACGGTCTGGTCGCAGGCGCGCCATTCTGTGCGGAACCCCCGCACGCGGTCAGGGTCAGAGCGAGAAGGAGAATCCCGACACCCCGACCCGGTGTCAAAGCCGCCACCATGTCTCGAGCTCAGATGCGAGGGCCGGGATCACCCGTCCGCCCGGTTTGGGTACCGCCACCGACACTGCGGCCCCGGCTGCGGCCTCCAACAGTCGTTCAGCCGGTTCAGCCCACGGATGCGGGGCGAGCCGGAAGGTGGCCCAGTGGATGGGCACCATCAGACCGGCATCGCCGCTCAGGTCGCGGTGAACGGCAACTGCTTCCTCGGGATTCATGTGGATATCCGGCCAGGACCTGTTGTACGCACCGATCGGCAGCAGAGTCAGATCGAAAGGACCATGCTCCGAACCGATTTCGGCGAAACCTTGGGCATATCCGGTATCACCGCCGAAGAAGGCGCGGTGCTCTGGCCCGATCATCGCCCAGGATGCCCACAGGGTGTTATTGCGGGACAGGAACCGGCCGGAGAAGTGCCGCGCCGGTGTGCAGATCAGCCTCAGATCGCCGATCCGGGTCTCAGCGTTCCAGTCCAGTTCGATGATGCGCTCAGATGGGATTCGCCACGCCCGTAGATGAGCACCGACACCGAGTGGGACCACGAACGGTGCTCGCTGAGTGCGGGCCAGCGTCTTGACCGTGTTCATGTCGAGGTGGTCGTAGTGGTCGTGACTGATCACGACCGCGTCCAACTGGGGCAGCGCAGCCAGATCGAGCGGCGGTGGATGCAGCCGCAGCGGCCCCACCGTGTGTGACGGTGAACAGCGCGGGCTCCACACCGGATCGGTCAGTACCCGGTGGCCGTCGATCTCCACCAGTGCGGTGGCATGGCCGAGCCAGCTGACCGCAAGTGCGTCGGATCCGGCGTGCGCCGGCGGGTCGGCCAGCGGGACGGCCGATGCCGGTCGAGTGACAGAGTTGTCGGCGAACATGTCGAACAGAACCAGCCGGTTCTCCTCGGCGTCGAGTCGGATGGCGGAGGCCGGCTCGGCATTGTGGAAGACACCGCCGCGGTAATTCGGCGATCCTTTGGCTACTGCGTGCAGCTCCGCAGCACCAGCGCCCAGGGATGCGGGTGTCTCACGAAGCGCCCGCAGGGTCCAGCCGCCGGCCGCCAATGTGGCCGTGCCGACGGCCACCCGGAGCGCGGACAGACCCGGCATCGGTCAGGCCCCCCGGAATTTCGGTGAGCGTTTCTCCATTCGGGCGACCTGGGCCTCGATCACGTCCTGACTCGCCCACGCAGCATCGAACCAATCCCTGTGCAGCTCGCCCTGATCCTCATAGGCGCCGTCGTCGTTGAGCACCCTCTTGGAGTGCCGCACCGACAGCGGGGCCAGCCCGGCGATCTCGGCGGCCCAGGCCTGCGCGTCCGCCAGGGTGCCGATCCGATTGGCCATGCCGGTCATCAGGGCGGTCTGGGCGTCCAATTTCTCGGCGGCCAGCAGCATGGCGCGGGCCCTCCCGTAACCGGCCAGCGAAGACAGCCTCCGGATGCTCCAATTATCCAGCGCCAGGCCATATCTGGCGATGGGAAACTGGAAGTAGGCGTCCGGCGCCACCACCCGAAGATCGCAGACCATCGCCAGCTGAACCCCGGCGCCGATCGCCGGACCGTTGAGGGCCGCGATCACCGGAACCGGTGCGGCATCGATCGCCTTGTTGAGGGCGATGGCCTTCTCCGGAAAATTGGCGGCGAACACGTCACCGGAAAGGTCGGCACCGGCGCAGAAAACGGTGCCCTGCCCGGTCAGCACGATCGCGCGGACATCCTCAGCGGCGGCGGACTCCACAGCCTCACGGGTCGCATCGACGAGTTCGGTGTTGAGTGCGTTGCGCCGCTCCGGTCGCTGCAACTCGATGGTGATCACGTCGCCGACACGCTCGATACCGATCATGGGGACGAGCCTACTGACCGGCGCCCCGACGGTCGGCGGGTGTCGGTGGTCAGTACAGCTAGGCGAGCGAGTCGATCCAGGCCCGGTGCAGGGCCGCGTACCGGCCGCCGGCGCCGATGAGCGCATCCGGTACACCGTCCTCGATGATGCGGCCGTGTTCGAGAACGATGACGCGGTCGGCGATCTCGACCGTGGACAGCCGGTGGGCGATGATCAGCGCGGTCCGGCCGGCCAGGACGGTGCGCAACGCGCGCTGGACCAGCCGCTCGCTGGGGATGTCCAGCGAGGAGGTGGCCTCGTCGAGGATCAGCACCGCCGGATCGGCGAGAAACGCCCTTGCGAACGCGACCAGTTGGCGCTGGCCGGCACTGAGCCGGCCGCCCCGCTTGGCGACATCGGTGTCGAAACCGTCGGGCAGTGCGGCGATGAACTCGTCGGCGCCCACCGCGGCGGCGGCTGCGCGCACCTGCTCATCTGTCGCCAGGGGGCGGCCGAACCGGATGTTGTCGGCGACGGTCCCGGAGAACAGGAAGTTCTCCTGGGTCACCATCACGACATGCCGACGAAGATCATCCTGGGTGAAGCGGCGCAGATCGATTGAGTCCAGCGTGACCGAGCCCGACTGCGGATCATAGAATCGGGCGATCAGCTTGGCGATCGTGGTCTTACCCGCACCGGTGGTGCCGACCAAGGCCACCGTCTGACCCGCAGGCACTGAGAGCGACATCCCGGGCAGTACCGGTTTATCGGCCGCATACCCGAAATGCACGCCCCGCAGGGCGATATCGCCCGCCACATGGTCCGGCCGGACGGGGTCGACCGGATCAGCGACCGCGGGTTCAACGGCAAGCACCCCGGCGATCTTCTCCAGCGCCGACGACGCGGATTGGAAGGTGTTGAAGAACTGCGAGATCTCCTGCATCGGTTCGAAGAACATCCGCAGGTACAGCAGAAACGCCGCCAGCGTGCCGATGGTCATCTGGCCGTGTAGAACCAGGTAGCCGCCGTACAGCAGAACCACTGCGGTGGTGAGATTTCCGACCAGTTTCACCGCCGGCATGAAGATGGCCAGCAGTTGGAAGGAGCGCTCGTTGTCCGCCCGATAACCGTCGGCGACCTCACCGAAGATTTCCTGATTACGCGCCTGACGACGGTAGGCCTGCACCGCCTTGATCCCAGTCATGGTCTCGACGAACTGCACGATCACAAGTGCCGAACTCTCGCGGACACGGGCGTAGGTCCTGGCTGATTGGACGGAAAACCACCAGACCAGTGCGACCAGCACCGGGAAGGCGGCCAGACACATCAGACCCAGACGAAAATCGAGGAACACCAACAGGATCGCGGTGCCGAACAGGGTCAGAAAGGCGGTCACCAGACTGTCGAATCCGGTCTCCAGCATATCCTGAATGGCATCGACGTCACTGGTCGATCGGCTGACCACGCGCCCGGAGGTATACCGGTCGTGGAATGCGACGTCGAGTCGCATGAAGTGCCGGAAGACCCGGCGCCGAAGTTCCAGCAGCACCCCCTGCCCAATCCGGCCGGAGCGATTCAGGAAGTACAGTCGGCTGACCGCCTGGACCGCAGCAACCAGGCAGAGCATGGCGACCACGGCCATGAGTTCGGCCGCCGATCCACCCGCCAGCAATGGCGGGATGGCGTGGTCGATACCACGCTGAACCAACAGTGGAACCGACAGTCGGGCAACGTTTTCCATGATCACCACTACTGCGAGCAGTGCCACTGTGTGCCGATAGGGCTTAAGCAGAGACAGCAGCAGCGTGCGGGCCTGGGATCGGTTCGCCGCCAGTTCGTCAGGTTGATCTCCGAGCCGGCCCCGCCACTCGCTCATCGAGTGCCGCCTTCGGTCGACAGGTAGCCCTCCGGCCCGTCTGGGCGACGCATCACACCGGCCTCGTCGTAGCCGAGATCGAGCCGCCGGCGTGCGGCCTCTTCGACATCAAGGTCCTCCCACACCGGACGCGGTTCACATCCATCGTCGAGTTCGTCGTCGGCGGCCAGCAGGTAGCGGTAGCGCGGGACGGCCGCGAGCAGTCCCTCGTGGGTACCCACATGGGTGATGGTGGTCGCACCGTCCACCGAGTCGAGGAGGGCTACTTTATCGGCCAGCAATACCGTCGAAGCCCGATGTGCCACAACGACTCCGGTGACTTCGGTGAGTACTCGGCCCAGCGCCTCGGTGACGACGGCTTCGGTGTGGACGTCGAGGGCGGACAGTGTGTCATCAAGGACGAGAATTCGCGGTCTGGCCAGAATTGCGCGGGCCAGGGCCAGTCGCTGACGTTGACCGCCGGACAGACTCATCCCCTGCTCCCCGATGCGGGTGTGCAATCCGTATGGCAGCTCGTATACGAACTGTGCGGCCGCAATTTCGATCGCGGTGGTGATTTCGGATTCGGTCGCAGGGTCCTCGATCGGACGGCCCAGGTTGAGGTTCTCCAGAACCGACATCGAGAACAGCGTCGGATCTTCGAATGCGACCGCCACCGCGCGCCGCAAAGCGGTCAGGGACAGGTCACGGATATCGATGCCGTCTATGAGGATTCGGCCTTCGGTGACGTCGTAGAGCCGGGGCAACAACTCGGCGAGCACCGACTTCCCCGAACCGGTCGCGCCGACCAGTGCCAGCGTCTGGCCGGGTTCGACGGTCAGTGAGAGATTCCTGAGCACCCAGGTCTGGGAGTCCGGGAATCGGAATCCGACATCGCGCAGTTCAAGGCGCCCCAATTCCGGTGCGGCGTCGGATGGACCATCGTTGATCTCGGTGGGCGCGTCGAAGATCTCGGCGATCCGGTTGGCCGCGGTCATCGCCTCCTGGGTCATCGACAGCAGGAATCCCAACGAGGCGATCGGCCATACCAGCGAAAGCATCATCGTGATGAAAGCGACCAGCGTGCCCATCGTCACCAGCCCGTGTCCGGCGGCATACGCACCCAGACCCAGCACGACGATCAGCGTGAGGTTGGGAATGACCTCAAGCAGCGTCCAGAACCTCGCCGCGACCGCGACCTTGCCGACTTGGGTTTGGTAGAGCTGCTGCGCCTGGTCATCGAACCGGTCGAACACGTAGTCCTCCCGGCCGAACGACTTGATTGCCCGCAGTCCGAGCGCGGATTCCTCGACATGGGTGGCGACGTGGCCGGCCTGATCCTGAGCCTGCCGCGACAGCTGGGTGAAGGCTCGTTCGAACCGCAGCACGGTGGCGGTCACCGGGAGGATGGATACCAGCACCACCACCCCCAGCGGCCAGTACATCGCAAGCAGGATGCCGGACACCACGATGATCTGAAGGACGTTGAGCATCAGGAAGACCAGGCCGAAGGACAGCAGCCGGCGAATCACGCTGAGGTCGTTCATGATCCGCGACAGGAGCTGGCCGGACTGCCAGCGGCCGTGAAAGGACATCGGCAGGATCTGCAGGCGGGCGTAGAGATCCTTACGGATGTCGGTCTCCACACCCATGGTGGCGCGGCCGACAAGCCACCGGCGAATGAACCAGAGGCCGGCCTCGGCCAGTCCGACGGCCGTGGCGGCCGCGCCCAGGACCCAGAGGCCATGCTGATCCCGGTGCCGGACCGGTCCGTCGATCACCGCCTTGGTCATCAGCGGGATCGCCACGGTTGCGACCAGACTGACCAGCGCGACGGTGATCATCGCTATCCACCGGACCCGATAGGGCAACAGATACGGCAGCAGTCGCAGCAGATCCGACCCGGTTCGGATTCGGGCCGGGGGCGGGGCGATGGTCATACCGTTCATCTAGTGGCCACCGTAGTGGCCGCGGCCCGGCCACGCCTACTGCACTTGTCGCCCGCGATCCGGCAAGATGGAGTCCATGGACGGATCGCTGCGCGTACTGGTGGTCGATGACGACCCCGACGTGCTGTCCTCACTGGAACGTGGGCTGCGACTCTCCGGCTTCGAGGTGTCCACGGCTGTCGATGGCGCCGAAGCATTGCGCAGCGCCACCGAGACTCGCCCGGACGCGATCGTGCTGGATATCAACATGCCGGTGCTCGACGGCGTCAGCGTGGTGACCGCGCTGCGGGCGATGGACAACGATGTGCCGGTGTGCGTGCTCTCGGCACGCAGTTCGGTCGATGACCGGGTGGCCGGTCTGGAGGCCGGCGCCGACGATTATCTGGTCAAGCCGTTCGTCCTTGCCGAGTTGGTGGCCCGGGTCAAGGCCATGCTGCGCCGGCGTGGCTCGAGCGTGTCATCCTCCTCGGAGACCATCCAGGTCGGCGCTCTGGAAGTGGACATCCCGGGCCGTCGGGCACGCGTCAACGGCGCAGACGTCGACCTGACCAAGCGGGAGTTCGATCTGCTGGCAGTGCTCGCCGAGCATAAGACCGCCGTGCTGAGCCGGGCCCAACTGCTGGAACTGGTCTGGGGTTACGACTTCGCCGCCGACACCAACGTCGTGGATGTCTTCATCGGATATCTGCGCCGCAAACTGGAGGCCGGCGGCGCCCCCCGACTGCTGCACACCGTTCGCGGTGTGGGCTTCGTCCTGCGCACCCAGTAGCCGTCCGACGACACCGAGTCTTTTCGCCGATGAGAACGTCGGGTTACTTCACATCCAGCAGGTCGATGATGAAGATCAGCGTCTGCCCGGACAGCCGGTGGCCACCGCCTGCGGGGCCGTAGGCCAGCGCCGGCGGAATGGTCAGCTGCCGGCGCCCGCCGACCCGCATACCGGGAATGCCGTCCTGCCAACCCTGAATGAGTCCGCGCAGGGGGAAGGCAATCGACTCACCGCGGTTCCAGGAGCTGTCGAACTCCTCACCGGAGTCGTACTCCACGCCGACGTAGTGCACATCGACCACGTCGCCCGGCTCAGCCTCGGCGCCGTCGCCGACAACGAGGTCCTTGATCACCAGTTCGGTCGGAGCCGGACCGGAGGGGAATTCGATTTCAGGTTTGGTCGTCACGGGATCACCGTACCGAGGCCCGCGGACTCAGCGACCGCCGAGGGCCTTGTAATCGCGCTCGCCGTCGCCGGTGTAGATCTGGCGCGGGCGGCCGATCTTGTTGGGCTCCTCATGCATCTCGCGCCAGTGCGCGATCCAGCCCGGGAGTCGGCCGAGTGCGAACATCACGGTGAACATCCGGGTGGGGAAGCCGATCGCCCGATAGATCAGACCCGTGTAGAAGTCGACGTTCGGATACAGCTTGCGCTCGATGAAGAAGTCATCGGTCAGGGCCGCTTCCTCGAGTGCCTTGGCGATGTTGAGGAGATCGTCGTCACCACCGAGCTTGCTGAGGATCTTGTCGGCCTGCTCCTTGACGATGCGCGCCCGCGGGTCGTAGTTCTTGTAGACCCGGTGTCCGAAGCCCATCAGCTTGACGCCGTCCTCGCGGTTCTTGACCTTGCGGACGAATTCCGTGACGTTGCCGCCGTCGGCCCGGATGCCCTCCAGCATCTCCAGCACCGACTGGTTGGCCCCGCCGTGCAACGGACCCCACAGCGCGTTGATACCGCCGGAGATCGAGGTGAACAGGTTCGCCTGAGAGGACCCGACCAGCCGAACGGTGGACGTCGAGCAGTTCTGCTCGTGGTCGGCGTGCAGGATCAGCAGCATGTCCAGCGCCCGGACGATCTCCGGGTCGGGCTGGTAGGGCTCGGCGGGCAACCCGAAGGTCATCCGCAGGAAGTTCTCCACCAGCGACATCGAGTTGTCGGGGTAGAGGAAGGGCTGTCCGACCGACTTCTTGTAGGCGTAGGCGGCGATGGTGGGAAGCTTGGCCAGCAGTCGGATCGTGGAGAGTTCGACCTGCGCATGGTCCAGCGGATCGAGCGAGTCCTGGTAGTAGGCACTGAGCGCGTTGACCGCGCTGGAGACCACCGGCATCGGGTGGGCATTGCGCGGGAAGCCGTCGAAGAACCGCTTGAGGTCCTCATGCAGCAGGGTATGGCGCTGAATCCTGGTGGTGAACTCCGCGAGCTGCTCGGCGGTCGGCAGCTCGCCGTAGATAAGCAGGTAGCTGACCTCGATGAAGGTCGACTTCTCGGCCAGCTGCTCGATCGGGTAGCCCCGGTAGCGCAGGATGCCGGCATCGCCGTCGATGTAGGTGATCGCACTCTTGGTCGAGGCGGTGTTTACAAACCCCTGGTCATAGGTGGTGTAGCCGGTCTTCGCCAGCAGCGGGCCCAGCGAGATCCCGTCGGAGCCCTCGGTGGCGTGGACGATGTCCAGATCGATCTGACCGCCGGGATAGCTGAGGGTGGCGGTGTCGTCGGTGTCGGCCACATCAAACCCTTCTCGTGTTCGACGGCGGCAGCCGTCTTGAGGTCACGCTACTGCGCGTTCTAGGTGAAGGTAGTCGCTATGTCCCGGGTTCGCCCGCGGGGGGCTGATCCTGGGGCCGCCACGGCCGCCACAGCCGGGTGAAAATCTCGTAGGTCGTCTCGATACGGTCGCTGATGGTGCGGGGATCGCTCGCGTCGGTGCCCGGTGTGCCGCAGGCGACAGCCATCAGCACCGCCCAGGTGTCGAACGCGATCCGGACCCCCGGATGAGTGACCGGCACCCCCATCCGGCACGCGATGGCTGCAACCACGGCGTGGGTGGATCCATCGGGGCGGAACGTGAACGACGCCAGGCCCAGCATGGGTGTGCTGTTGACGATGCTGAGAAAGCCGCTGATGCTGTCGAACGACATCGCACCCGGCTCGCCACGCTCGGTCGCACGGAATATCTCGACATGGGCTCTCACCAGTGCCTCATGCTCGGTGATGTCGAGTGGCTGGCGGGCCAGGGCTTCGGCGACGCGATCGGACGCCTCCTCCATCAGAGCGCCGACCACCGCCTCCTTATTGGGGAAGTAGCGGCTGAAGGTGCGCGGAGAAACCTCGGCGGCAGCGGCTATCTGGTCGACGGTGGTTTTCCCGTAGCCCTGCTGCGCACACAGCCGAGCGGCGACATCGACCAATGTCGCTCGGGTGCGTTGCTTCTTGCGCTCACGCAGGCTCGGGGGTGATTCCCCCGTGCGGATAGGCACCCCTGAATCGTAGAGGCGTCAGCCCGACCCTGCCACCGGCGGCCGGTACCGGAGGAACACCGGTGCGGCCAGCGCGGCCAGCAGCACGCCGATGACCACCAGAACTCCCCCTCCCGCGGCGGCGATCGTGGTGCCCACCGCCGCGGCTGCGGCCCCGTGCACGGCGTCGGCCAGCCTCGGGCCCCCGGCGACCACGACGATGAACACGCCCTGCAGCCGGCCGCGTAGTTCGTCGGAGGCGGCCTCCTGAAGGATCGTCGAACGGAACGCGGCCGACACCATGTCCGCCGCCCCGCCGACGGCGAGGAAGGCCATCGCCGCCCAGAGCATCAGTCCGGCGTGGCCGCCGGCCGCACCGCCGGCCAGACCGAACCCGATGATCGCGATACCCCACACCGCGATTGCGCCCACCACCGCCAGACCCTGCCGACGCACCCGGGGCAGCCAGCCGGAGAACACGCCGCCTGCGACCGCACCTGCCGAGATAGCCGCCGCGAGCAGCGCCATGGTCATTCCGCCGTCGACCGGGCCGCCGAAACTCTCATGGGCCATCTGCGGGAACAGCGCCCGCGGCATTCCGAAGATCATCGCGATGAGGTCGACCACGAATGACATCAGCACCACCTGGTTACCGGCCAGATAACGGAAGCCTTCCAGTACTGCACCGAACCCCCATCGTGAAAATTCCTGCGGTACAAACGATTTCAGTGGCGGCATCGGACTCAGCCGGATGGTCGCCCAGATCGGCACCAGGCAGGTGACCGCGTCGATCAGGTACAGGGTGGACAGATCGATCCAGTTCAGCAGGATGCCGGCCAGCAGCGGTCCGACGATGGCGCCGAACTGCTGGACCGTCATGTTGAGAGAGTTGGCCGCCGGCAATTGTTCGATCGGCAGCATCCGCGGGATCGCCGCGCCGCGGGTAGGCCAGTTGATCGCGTAGAAGGTCTGCTGCACCGCGAGTAGCACCAGCACCAGCCAGACGTGGTTGGCACCGAGGTTCAGCGGCAACACCGCCTGCAGCCACAGCAGTACCGAGCCCAGCGCCAGGCCGCAGGAGGAGATGATCAGCAGGAGTCGCCGGTCCATGGCGTCCGCCCAGGCACCGCCCAGCAAGCCGAACACCACCAGGGGTACCAGGGAGAACAACCCGGCCAGTCCGACATAGGCCGAATTGCGGGTCAACACGTACACCTGCACCGGTACGGCGAAGATCGTGAGGTTGGCCCCGATCACGGTGACGATGCCGGCCGTCCACAGCCGACGGAAATCCGGCGTCCGCAGCGGGGTGGTGTCGGCGAAGAGCCGTCGCGAGAGCCTCAGGGTTGCAGTCGCTCGATGCGGTCTGCCGAGCCTTGACCTAGGCCCGGCAGCACCCGAATCCGGTTGTGAATCCGGTTCTCCCGGCCCTGCCAGAACTCGATCACTTCCGGCGCCATCCGGTAGCCGCCCCAATGCGGCGGTACCGGCACCTGCTCATCGCCGGCGAAGCGCTCGGTCACCTCGGCCAGCCGGTCCAGCAGTTCGGCCCGGGACCCGATCGGCCGGGACTGCTCAGACGCCCAGGCGCCCAACTGCGATCCACGCGGACGCCGCGCCCAATACTGCGCGGTCTCCTCAGGGTTCACCTTGGTCACCGCACCGCGGACATGGACCTGCCGCCCCAGCGCGTACCAGGGGAAGGTGATCGACGCATAGGGCGCGACCGCGAGATCTGCGCCCTTGGCCGAGTCGTAGTTGGTGTAGAACGTGACCCCGCCGGCATCGACGCTCTTGCAGAGCACCGAGCGGGTGACCGGCCGGCCGTCCTGCACGGTGGCCAGCACCATGGCGTTGGGCTCGGCAACGCCGGCCTCCTCGGCCTCATGGATCCACTTGTGCAGCAACGCGAGCCAGCCCTCCGACAGCCAGTCGACGTCGAGGTCGGTGCTGCCGTCCTTCTCCACCGAGCCGTGCTCAACCCGCATCGCCGCCAACCGATCTCCGGGGAGGTGAGCGGATGGCGTTATCTCTGGATCGACCACGGCCTCACGGTACGCCGGTGGCCGATGGCGGCTGTCCCCAACCGGCTCGATTTAGACGTCCGGCACCCCGGAATCTAGGCTGCTAACCATGGCCGATCTCGCGAAGCTCACCATCCCCGCCGATCTCAAGCCCGCCGATGGGCGCTTCGGTTGCGGTCCATCCAAGGTGCGGCCCGAACAGCTGACGGCGTTGAGCACCACCCACGCCGGGCTGTTCGGCACCTCACACCGCCAGGCCCCGGTGAAGAACCTCGTCGGCCGCGTGCGCGACGGACTGCGACAGCTGTTTTCGGTTCCCGACGGCTACGAGGTCATCCTGGGCAACGGTGGCGCCACCGCGTTCTGGGACGCCGCCGCGTTCGGTCTGATCGACTCCAAGTCACTGCACCTGACCTTCGGAGAGTTCAGTGCGAAATTCGCCTCGGCGGTGGCCGCCAACCCGTTCGTCGGCGAGCCGATCGTGATCAAGGCCGAGGCCGGCAGCGCTCCCGTCCCGACATCGGATCCGTCGGTGGATGCCATCGCCTGGGCGCATAACGAAACCTCCACCGGTGTGGCTCTGCCGGTCCAGCGCCCGGCCGGCTCCGGCGATGCGCTGGTTCTCATCGACGCGACATCGGCCGCGGGCGGCCTGCCGGTCGATATCACCGATGTCGATACCTACTACTTCGCCCCACAGAAGAACTTCGCCGCCGACGGCGGACTGTGGCTGGCGGTGATGTCACCGGCAGCGCTGGCCCGGGTGGAGAAGATCGGCGCATCCGGACGCTGGGTGCCCGAATTCCTGTCACTGCCGATCGCGGTGGACAACAGCCTCAAGAACCAGACCTACAACACCCCGGCGATCGCGACCCTGGTGCTGATGGCCGAGCAACTGGACTGGATGCTGGGCAACGGCGGCCTGGACTGGGCAGTCAAACGCACCGCCGACTCGTCCTCGCGGCTTTACGGATGGGCGGAGGCGTCATCGTTCGCGACCCCGTTCGTGGCCGACCCGGCGCTGCGTTCCCAGGTGGTGGGAACCATCGACTTCAACGAAGGCATCGATGCCGCGGCGATCGCCACGGTGCTGCGGGCCAACGGCATCGTCGACACCGAGCCGTACCGGAAGCTCGGCCGCAACCAGTTGCGGGTGGCGATGTTCCCGGCCGTGGATCCCGACGACGTCAGCGCGCTGACGCAGTGTGTGGACTGGGTCCTCGAGCACCTCTGAGACAACCTCTGAGCACACCACTAAACCTCACCTGTCACACACGCGTGTCGGGTTCGTTATGTCAACGGACCCGCGGTTACAGTCCGGGCAAAAGGAGGCTGGCATGCGTGAACTGACACTCATCGGACTCGATGTGGACGGCAATCACATCATCTGCGAAGGTGGCGATCCAGCCGACAAGTTCCTGGTCCGGGTCGACGACCGGTTGCGTGCCGCGGTGCGTGGCGATCGGGCGGGCCTGGTCGGGTCCAAGAAGGACAGCGAGGTCAAAGGCATGCTGCGTCCCAAGGACATCCAGGCCCGAATCCGAGCCGGGGCATCGGTGGAGGAACTCGCGGAGTCCTCCGGGGTCGATGTCGCCAAGATCGAGCGATTCGCCAACCCGGTGCTGCTGGAGCGGGCGCGAGCCGCCGAGCTGGCCACCGCCGCCCACCCGGTGCTGGCCGACGGGCCCGCGGTGGAGACCCTGCTGGAGACCATCAGCTTTTCACTTGCCGAGCGTGGCCTGAGCTCGGAGTCCACCGACTGGGATGCCTGGCGCACCGATGACGGCCGGTGGACGGTCCGGATGAGCTGGCAGGCCGGAATGAGCGAGAACTTCGCCCACTTCCGGTTCACCCCGGGCGCCCATGGCGGCACCGTCACCGCCATCGACGAGGCGGCCAGCGAGCTGATCGACCCCGAGTTCGAGCGTCCGCTCCGGCCGGTCGCGGCGGTGGCCCAACTGGAATTCACCGAGACCACGGTGGTGGCCACGGTCGTCGACGAGGCTCCCCGGCCCACACCGGCGAAGCGCGCCAAGCGCAGGGCTGAAGTCCCCGCATGGGAAGACGTGCTGCTCGGGGTGCGCTCCAGCGGCGATCGCTGATCAGCGCAGATTCAGCGCCAGTAGCGTCACCCAGGCAACGGCCACACCCACGGCCGCGCCCAGTACGAACCAGCGCCGCACCGGGATGCGCCGCCATCCCCACAGGGTCGGCGCCAAGCCTCCCACCGCAACCAGGTTCAGACCGATGGACACCACCGGATGCACCCGGGTCATACCCATACTGAGCACCACGATCGCGGCACCGGTGACCGCCGCGGTGAACGCCGCGACCGTCAGCCCCGTTCCCCACGGCGTGGGCGCTCGCAGGGCTGATTCGTCGGACACCCGGTCAGGCTAACCCGGCGGCATGTCACAGGTTCGCACCCGCTCGTAGAACGCCAGCGCGGCCGCGGTGGCCACATTGAGCGAGTCGGTCCCCCTGGACATCGGGATCCGGACCCGGACATCGGCGGCCCGCATCGCGGTCTCGGTCAACCCCGGCCCCTCCGCTCCGACCAGCACCGCGACCGGATCATCACGAAGGCCGTCCATCACCTCCGCCAGCGTGTTCGCCCGGGGATCGGGAGTCATGGCGAGCAGGCGAAAACCCTTGTCGCGCAAATCCTTCAGTTCGACCGGCCAGTGCGGTGCCCGACCGAACGGCACCAGCAGTGCATGGCCCATCGACACCCGCACAGCCCGGCGATAGAGCGGGTCGGCGCACCCCGCACCGAAGATGATCCCGTCCACACCCAGCCCCGCCGCGTTGCGAAAGATCGAACCGAGGTTCTCGTGGTCGTTGACGCCCTCGAGCACAGCGACGGTGCGGGCGCCGGCCAGCACCTCCACCGGCGTCAGCTCCGCGGGGCGCCGCGCCGCGCCGAGCACACCCCGATTGAGATGAAAGCCGACGACGTCTGCCATCACCTCCGCGGAGGCCCGGTAGAACGGGGCGGGTGAGGTGGCCAGATCCGGGGCGAGTTCGATCAGCCTGCGCTCGGTGCCGAGGAAGGCATGGGGGGTGAACCGCGAGGCGAGCATGCGCTGCACCACCAGAACGCCCTCGGCGATCACCAACCCCTTGCCGGTGGGAAGGTCGGGACGCCGGTCGACACTGTTGAGATCGCGGAAGTCGTCGACCCGGGGGTCGGTGGGGTCGGTGATGTCGATGACCATGCCCACGGCGTTAAGGTAACGGCAATGCCGCCCGAACGCTTGGCCCCTCCCCCGGCCCCTCCCGCGCTTCCCACCGCGCTGCTCGACCCGCGCCCGGTGGTCGGCGGCGGCGTGGTGCTGTGGGCGCTGGCCGCCATCGCCGCCTTCACGGTCTCCGGACTGGACAGCTGGCGTCCGATCACCCTCGGGGGTCTGGGCGTCGGGCTCTTCGGCGCCGGCCTTTTCCTCTGGCAGCGTTCGGCCGCCCGCCGGGGCGCGCGTGGCGCACAGACCGGCCTCGAACCACACCGGGATTCATCGTCAAGTTCGTCGTCAAGTTCATCGTCAACCTAAGGACAACGCCATGGCAGCACCGCTCTTGCAGGCCGAGATCGAGATCAACGCACCGGTCGGCAAGGTGTGGAGCCTTGTCTCGGACCTGAGCCGGATGCCCCAGTGGAGTCCGCAGTGCCGGGTTATGAAGGCTCTCGGACCTTTACGCCCCGGCACACGCACGGTCAATCTGAACCGCCGCGGAATGTTGTTCTGGCCCACCACATCCGTGATCACCGAGGTGATCCCGGAACGTAAGTTCGCCTTCCGGATCCCGCTCAACACCACCGTGTGGAGCTACGAGCTGGTGCCCACCGCCACCGGCACCCGCCTGATCGAGACCCGGCACGCCGAGAATTGCGTCACCGCGGTTTCCGCGGCGACGACCAAGGTCGCCCTCGGCGGTACGGACACCTTCGAACGGGAATTGCTCGAAGGAATGAATCAGGGCCTGGCCCGGATCAAGGCCGCCGCCGAGAGCTGATCAGCCTTCGGCCTCGGGGGTCTCCGCAACGACGACCACCGGAATCTCGACCACCTCGAGTACTCCGTCGTCATAGGGTTCGAAGGCCGGTGACCCGATTCCCGGCGCCGTCGGGGTGTCCGAGTGCGCACCGCAGCCGTAGAAGAAGTCCACCACCTGCCCGTCGGCGGACAGGGCGTTGCAGCACACTCCGAACATCGCGCCCAATCCCCCGGCCAGCGGCACCATGAAGCCACAGTCCCGGCACACCCGTTTGGTGGCTCGCGCCATCGGAGCAGCGGGGCCGTGCTCGCTGTCATGCCACCGCTGGGCGGCGTCGTCGCGGCCCTCCGCGCTGAGCACGCGCCGGCGGCCGAGGCCGACCTGCACGGCGGTGTCGTCGATCAGCGGATCGCCGGTGGCCATGAAACCGGGTGCCAGTCGCGGGTCATCGGCCGGCGGCGCCAGCAGATCACCGGGACCGAGATCGCCGGGCTTGACCCGCTCCTCCCACGGCAACCAGGCCGGGGCCAGCAGAGCCGTCGGCCCGGGAATAAGAACAACCTCGCTGACGGTGGCGTGATCGGCGCCCGGATAGGCAGCCACCACCACGGCCCACTCCCAGCCCTGATAGCCCGGCAGGGTGGCGAGGAAACGATGGGTGGCCGACGCCTCGTCCTCGAAGCCGACCCCGAGATAGTCGCCGACGGTGTCGCCGCTGTACTCGACGACGGCCTGGCGGGCCTGCTCGGCCGCCCCGCTCAACACGGCGGCAACCTCCGCAGTGGGCTCCGCGGGCTCCGGCCGCGGCTGCTCCACGGTGTCCATCACGCTGTTCATCGCCGTCAATCTTGCCTCACCGCCCCGCCAGGCGGCCACACCGCCGTCGGGTCGGAGCCGGGCAGCCGTGAGATTGGGGGAGAATCGGGGCATGAACGGAGGCCGCCGCATGCCCCCGCCGGTGCCCGGGTCCGGTCGCCGGCATCCGGCCGACCATCCGGGGATGGCCAACTATCCGGACGACGAATCTGCTCAGCGCAGGGTGCGGTTCGGTCCGCGCGGCGACTCCCCCACCGACTTCGGGCCGAGCGCCAACAGATACCTGCCGCCACTGGACGGCGAGCGGCACCGATATCCCGGCGAGTTCGATGATCTCGCCGATGATCGCAGCGACACCGATCGGGTGACGCGGACGCGGGCCGCGGCGATGCGCAGCCGGGAGATGGGCTCCCGGATGTACTCGATGGTGCAACGTGCGGCCGCCGCCGACGGCGCCGACAAGTCGGGCCTGACCGCACTCACCTGGCCGGTGGTGGCCAACTTCGCCGTCGACTCCGCCATGGCGGTCGCACTGGCCAACACGCTGTTCTTCGCCGCGGCCACCGGCGAGAGCAAGGGCAAGGTGGCCCTCTACCTGCTGATCACCATTGCCCCCTTCGCGGTGATCGCCCCGCTCATCGGACCGGCGCTGGACCGGGTGCAGCACGGGCGCCGGGCTGCGCTGGCCATGTCGTTTCTGCTGCGCACGGTGCTGGCGGTCGTGCTGATCTCCAATTACGACAACGCCACCGGCAGTTACCCGTCCTGGGTGCTCTACCCGTGCGCGCTGGGGATGATGGTGCTGTCCAAATCGTTCTCGGTGCTTCGTAGCGCGGTGACGCCGCGAGTCATGCCGCCGTCGATCGATCTGGTGCGGGTCAACTCACGGCTGACGATGTTCGGCCTGATCGGCGGGACGATCATCGGCGGCGGGATCGCCGCCGCAGTGGAGTATGTGTTCGGCACGCTGCTGGGTCTGCCCGGTGCGCTGTTCGTCGTCGTGTTCGTCTCGCTGGCCGGTGCATCGCTGACCATGCGGATACCGCGCCTGGTCGAGGTCACCGAGGGCGAGGTGCCCGCCACTTTCACCTACCACGGAACCAGCTCGTTCGACTGGCTCGACGACGATGCGGTCGAGTCCTCGCGCGCCAAGGAGGCGCCGCGGCAACCGTTGGGCCGCAACACGATAGCCGCACTGTGGGGCAACTGCACCATCAAGGCGATGGTCGGTTTCCTGTTCCTGTACCCAGCATTCGTCGCCAAAGCGCACGACGCCAGCGGCTGGGTGCAGCTGGCCATGCTCGGGACGATCGGCGCGGCGGCGGCTATCGGCAACTTCGCCGGTAACTTCACCGCCGCGCGGATGCAGCTGGGCAATCCGGCGCTCCTGGTGATGTGGGCCACCGTCGCGGTCACCACGTTGGCGCTGACGGCCGCGGTGACCGGCAACCTCATCGTGGCGGTGATCGCAACCCTGGTGACTTCGGCGTCGAGTGCGATCGCCAAAGCATCACTGGACGCCTCGCTACAGGATGACCTACCCGAGGAGTCGCGGGCGTCGGCGTTCGGTCGCTCGGAGTCGGTGCTGCAGCTGGCCTGGGTGCTGGGCGGCGCGATCGGCGTGCTGGTCTACACCGAGCTGTGGGTCGGTTTCACCGCGATCAGCTCGCTCCTCATTCCGGGGCTGGCGCAGACCGTACTGAGCTACCGCGGGCACTCGCTGGTCCCCGGATTCGGCGGTAACCGCCCGGTTCTGGCCGAACCGGAGCGTCGCTCGGCGGCGGTGCACAGGTGAAACGGCCCGCAGGCCGTTCCTGGGTGTGGCTGCTGGTGGCCCTGGTGGTGCTGGCCTCAGCGGGCGCCGGGGTGGCGGCATACCGGTGGTCCCGCGACTCGGTGTCCCGACTGCCGGAGATCAGCGCCTACTCCCGCGGCCAGACCACGCGGGTGGGTCCGTATTTCTTCTGCAACGTGGTCAATCTCGACGACTGCGCGCGTGGCGGCACACAGGGCGCACTGCGGGTCGATGACCGCGAGCCGGTACAACTGTCGGTTCCGGAGTCGATCGCCCGCGCGCCCTGGCGGCTGTTGAAGGTCTACGAGGACGAGCGCGACGCCACCGCAACGGTGTTTCGGCCCGGCGCCCGGCTCGCGGCGACCATCCCCACCATGGATGCCCGACGCGGCCGCCTGGTCGGTGTCGTGGTGCAGTTGATGACCTTGGTTCGCGACCAGAACGGCGCGGAATTCCAACTGCCGCATGCGGAATGGTCGGTGCGGCTGAACCGGGATGCGGCGACTGCCTAAGCGTCGAGTTCGGCGGCGACGGCCCGGACCACCTCGGAGACCCGGCGAGCAACCTTCTTGTCCGGGTAGCGCCCCCGGCGCAGTTCCGGCTGCACCGCACCCTCCAGCAGAGTGATCATGTCCTCCACCATGCCGTGCAGTTCGTCGGGTGAGTGCTTGTGCTCGGCGGCGGTCGCTTCACGACGCGTCCGGGTCAGGCTCGGTGGCGGATCGATCAGCGTGACACTCAACGCCTGCGGACCGCGCCGGCCGGATGCAAGACCGAACTCCACCTTCTGACCGGCCTTGAGACCTTCGACGCCGTCAGGCAGGGCCGAGGCGCGCACATAGACGTCCTCACCGTCCTCCTGGGACAGGAACCCGAAGCCCTTCTCGGCGTCGTACCACTTCACCTTGCCGGTTGGCACTGGTCTCACCCGCTTGTCGCTCGTCGTTCGCAGTCAGATTGTCGTCCTTGGGGACGACGGCGATCCTACTCAAAGCCGGGCCCCGCCAGCACCGGACTTTGGTTCGATAGGGTGACCTAACCGCTGGAGGTGGTATGCGACTGGTTCTGAACATCATCTGGTTGCTCTTCGGCGGCCTCTGGCTGGCGCTGGGCTATCTGCTGGCTGCGCTGGTCTGCTTCGTCCTCATCGTTACCATCCCGTTCGGCTTCGCCTCGTTGCGTATCGCTCGGTACGCGCTGTGGCCCTTCGGCCAGACGGTGATCGACAAACCCGGCCCCCGCCCCGGCGCGCTGATCGGCAACGTGCTGTGGCTACTGCTGTGCGGCATCTGGTTGGCCATCGGTCATATCGTGACCGCTGTCGCGATGGCCGTCACCATCGTCGGCATCCCCCTGGCACTGGCCAACCTCAAGCTCATCCCGGTTTCGCTGATGCCACTGGGCAAGGAGATCGTCCCCGTCGACGGCGCCCGCGAGCCGGCCGACCGATGACGCCGACCACCCTGGGCCTGCCGACGGTCCGCCGGGATCTCGCGGCGACATCGGCCGGCATGCCGACCGAGGGCCCACTGGTGGACACCTTCGGCAGGGTGGCCACCGATCTGCGGGTCTCGCTGACCGACCGGTGCAACCTGCGTTGCTCCTACTGCATGCCGGCCGAGGGACTCGACTGGCTGCCCGGCGAGGAACTGCTGAGGCTCGAGGAACTGACCCGGTTGCTGCGACTTGCGGTGACGCGGCTGGGTATCACCAACATCCGTTTCACCGGCGGCGAGCCACTGCTCTACCGCGATCTCGAGGCCGTCGTCGGCGCTGCCGCAGAACTGGTCCCCAGGCCGCAGATCGCGCTGACCACCAACGGGGTCGGTCTGGCCAGGCGGGCCGCCGGCCTGGCCGCCGCCGGCCTGGACCGGGTCAACGTCTCGCTGGACACCCTCGATCGCGAGCACTTCGCCGCGATCACCCGACGCGACCGGCTCGAGGAGGTGCTCGACGGTCTTGCCGCCGCAGCCGCCGCCGGCCTGGGCCCGGTCAAGGTCAATGCCGTGCTGGACCCGGTAACCGGTCCCGGAGATGCCGTGGAGTTGCTGCGGTTCTGCATTGGCCACGGCTACCAGTTACGCATCATCGAGCAGATGCCACTGGACGGCGGTCATCAATGGCGCCGCGAGACCGCCGTGCCGGCGGCCGACATCCTGGGGGCCCTGGCCGGGGAATTCGATCTGCACGCTGACTCCGCACCCCGTGGTTCCGCGCCCGCGCAACTGTGGGTGGTCGACGGGGGACCGGCGACGGTCGGCATCATCGCCTCGGTATCCGACGCGTTCTGCTCGGCGTGCGACCGAACCCGGCTCACCGCCGACGGTCAGATTCGCAACTGCCTGTTCGCGACGGAGGAAAGTGACCTTCGCGGGCTACTGCGCTCCGGGGCCGATGATGCCGCCATCGAGTCGGCGTGGCGTTCGGCGATGTGGCGCAAGGCCGCGGGGCACGGCATCAATGACCCCGGTTTCGTGCAGCCGCAGCGGCCGATGAGCGCGATCGGGGGCTGATTGTGACCGATGTCTCCACCAGGAACGCCGGCGTTCGGGTGAGCGTCAGATTCTTTGCTGCTGCACAGGCGGCGGCCGGAACCGACAGCGGAGTCCTGACGCTGCGACCGGGGGCGACGGTCGCCGACGCGATCAGCGAACTCTGTGGTCAGAGTGACGAATTGGCACTTGTGTTGCAGAAGTGTTCATTTCTGTGCGACGGCGTCGCCGTCCGCGATCAGACCACTGTGCTGCGCACCGATCAGACTCTGGATGTCCTGCCGCCGTTTGCCGGCGGCTGAGCGTGATTTAAGTCACATCACACTCAGATCACGGCGTGGCCACAGGACGATCACGCCGTCTTCCTACCTGCCTCAACGCTGGTTTCCCATGCGGGTTTAGAGATTGATTATTATTTGCCAGCTGGGAAAACTCCCGATTTCCGAAAAGCTGCCGGGTCCGCGAACAGCCATTACCGTTCTAGGCGGTTCGCCGGCACGCTGCGGCGGACCCTCTCCGCTTCACTCGCCGAGCTCCATCCACCGGAGCGGAGGGAACGACGACCACATTCGGATGGAGGCGGGGGACCCACCGGTCCACCGATTCAGGACCAGGAGCCGCTCGCGGCCCTTGGGGTGAAGCCGGCCCTTCTCTGGAAGCGGCCGGCCGGGCAGCCTCTCCCGCCCGAACCCGACAGCTGACCTCGCAGGCGTATCACCGAGAGGAACGACCTAATGGGCCGGCACAGTAAACCGTCAACTTCGTCCGCGAGTGTGGCCAAGATCGCCATCACCGGCGCGGTCCTCGGCGGCGGCGCCGTAGGCATGGCCGCGCAGGCTCAGGCCGCGCCCGACCACGAGTGGGACGTCGTCGCCCGCTGCGAGTCCAGTGGCAACTGGGCCATCAATACCGGTAACGGCTACCAGGGCGGGCTGCAGTTCGCCCCCAGCACCTGGCTGGGCTACGGCGGCGGCCAGTTTGCGTCGGCCGCCAACCACGCCACCCGCGAGCAGCAGATCGCCATCGCCGAGAAGGTCCTCGCCGGACAGGGCAGGGGCGCCTGGCCGGTCTGCGGCCGCGGGCTCTCCGGCCCGACCCCGCGCAATGTGGTGTCACCGGCGCCGGAGCAGACGGCCGTTCCGGCCGACACCGAGGCGCCGGCCGTGGCGCTGGACAATCCGGCTCCCGAGGCCACCGGGCAGGACGCTCCCGAGGAACTGATCCTCGTGGAGGTGGCTCCCCAAGATTTGGCTACCCAGGATGCGGCTCCCCAGGACGGCATCCCCGGACTCCAGGAACTGCCGGCCGACAACCCGGTGATCGACATCATCACCGTTGACGGCGATGCCGGCAGCGCCGCGGATGACATCGTCATCACCCCGGGCCCCGGCGTCATCGCCATCGACACCGCCGTTCCCGCCGACGGCCCCCAGGACGTTGTCGTGGTGGTCGAAGCGAACCGCTTGGCTCCGGCGCCGCAGTCCCCCGTTGACCCGACGGTGCCGCCGGCGCCTCCGAGCACCGTGGTTGCGACCGACCCGGCCACAGGCACCACCGCATCCGCGACGACCGCGTCCACCACGGGCACCGCGACCGATGGTTCGGCGACCGCGGTGGCCTCGGGCCAGACCGGTGTCCCGCATCTGCCGAGCCCCGATAATCCGCCGCCGGGCACCAGCGACGATCCCGTGGCGGGCACCGACAGCCCGAACGTGTCCTACCTCAAGGACCTCTGGCACGCGGTGCAGAACCAGGAGATCAGTCGCAGTGACCTGCTGCTGGCCTTGGCGCAGCGCTCCTTCACCTCGCCGGTTCCCGGTGGCGACGCTCCCGGCGCCCTGCCCGGGCCCGCCGATGGTTCGGCGCCGCTGCTGATCCCGGTGACCGCACCCGCCCCCGACGCGGCCGCCGAATAGCCGCTAGGCGGAGTTCACCCACTCGTCGGTTCCATCGGCGAAGAACTGGTGCTTCCACACCGGTAGGCGGTCCTTGATGGTGTCCACCAGTCGGGCGCAGGTCTCGAAGGCGGCCCTGCGGTGGTCGGCGGCAACCGCCACCACCAACGCGGCGTCCCCGAGTTCCAGCGGTCCCACCCGATGGCTGGCCGCCATCGCCCGCACCCCGGACACCGACCCGGCGACTTCGGCCAGCACCTCGAACAACGTCTCGGCCGCCGACGGGTGAGCGGAGTACTCCAGCCGCAGCACATCCCTGCCGCCGTCATGGTTGCGCACCACACCGGAGAAGCCGACCACCGCGCCGGCCTCCACCGAGGCCACGAGTTCCTCATGGTCGGTCAACGAGATCACCTCATCGGTGACGGCGGCCCGCAGGATGCGCGTCATCGCCGGTGGTCTCCACCGGCAAGCTGATCCAGCGCATGACCGAGGACCCCATCGAGCACGGCCAGTCCGTCCCGCACGCCGCCGGGTGATCCGGGCAGGTTGACCACCAGGGTCCGGCCGGCCACACCGCACACCCCGCGGGACAGGATCGCGGTGGGCACCTTCGGCAGCCCGCAGCGACGGATCGCGTCGGCCAGCCCGGGGATCTGATAGTCGAGGACAGCGAGGGTGGCTTCCGGGGTGGCGTCGGTCGGCGAGATTCCGGTGCCGCCGGAGGTGATGATCACGTCGACCCGCGCTGTGATCGCGGCCCGCAGCGCCTCGGTCACCGCGTCCCCGTCGGGAACCACCACCGGACCGGAGACCGCGAAACCACGCTCGCTCAGCCACTCCGCGATGATCGGTCCGGTGCGGTCCTCGTACACGCCGTTCGCCGCCCGCGTGGATGCGATCACCACACGGCCCGAGCGGGTCACGGCGCCGCCGGATGTCACGGGGGCGTCCAGACGCCCGACTTGCCGCCCTCCTTGCGCACCAGCCGGACATCGTCGATGCGGGCGGCAGGGTCGACCGCCTTGATCATGTCGTAGACGGTCAGGGCGGCCACCGAGGCAGCGGTCAGCGCTTCCATCTCCACCCCGGTGCGGTCGGTGGTGCGCGCCGAAACCGTCAGCTCAACAGCCGATTCGGTAATGCGGAAGTCCACGTCGACGCCGCTGAGTGCGATCTGGTGGCAGAGCGGAATCAGATCCGAGGTTCGTTTGGCCGCAAGAATTCCGGCCACCCGGGCGGTGGCGAGGGCATCCCCTTTGGGCAGACCGCCGGAGGTGATGAGTCCGACCACCTCGGCGGTGGTGTGCACGGTGGCACGAGCGGTCGCGCTGCGCGCCGTCGCCGTCTTGCCGCTGACATCGACCATGCGTGCCGCGCCCTCGTCATCAAGGTGCGAGAGGCGCTGCGGTCCCCTGCCGGACCCGCTGCTCACCGCTATCGGTTGATGACGGTGACCGGGTGGATATAGGGCAGATCGGTGGCGGGCACCGGGAAGGAGATCGACCCGAACGGCGACAGCGCACCCGCGCGGTCGGCGGCGAGTTCACTGACCGGGTGATCCTGCGGATTGCGCGTAGGCCAGCCGTTGTCGATGTACCGGTGCTTCTGGATTTCGGTTCCCACGTCAACATTCTGACACTTGTCGGGCGAACTCGCGCCAATGGCCGCTGAATTAGGCTTACCGGTGATGAGCGTGCCCCTGGGCTCCTGGCTGGCGGATCTGCCCGACGAGGGGCTGATCCGTCTGTTGGAGTTGCGGCCGGACCTGGGCCAGCCCGCCCCGGGCAGCATGCCGGCCCTGGCCGCCCGTGCGATCTCCCGGCAGTCGGTCAAAGTGGCCGCCGACGATCTGGACTTCCTCCGCCTTGCCACCCTCGACGTTCTGATGACGCTGGGCGCCGACGATACGGCCGTGCCGGTGGCCGAGGTGCTCACCCGACTCGGGGGCGCCCCCGCCGACGCTGTCCAGGCCGCGCTCGCCGACCTGCGGGCCCGGGCACTGGTGTGGGGTGAGGCCGAGGTCCAGGTCGCCGCCGAGACCAGCGCCGCACTGCCGTGGTTTCCCGGTCAGGCCGTCGACGTCTCCGGCCGATCCGCCGCCGACATCACCGCGGCGATCGAGGCACTCGACGGCGGTGCCCGCGATCTCCTCGGCCGGCTCAAGTCCGGCTCCCCGGTGGGTCGCACCCGTGACGCCGCCGCGGGGACTCCGGCGGACCGTCCGGTGCAACGACTGCTTGCCGCCGGACTGCTGCGCCGGATCGACGACGAGACGGTGATTCTGCCCCGCGATATCGGGCAGGTGCTGCGCGGCGAGGAGCCCGGTCCGGCCGACCTCACCCCGCCCGACCCCGTGGTGTCGAAGGCCACGGCCAAAGTCTGCGACGCCTCAGCCGCCGGGGCAGCGCTGGAACTGCTGCGCGAGGTCGAGGTGATACTCGAAAGTCTCTCGGCCACACCGGTTCCGGAACTTCGCACCGGCGGCCTCGGGGTGCGCGAGTCGCGCCGGCTGGCCAAGACCACCGGCATCGACGAACAGCGCCTCGGCCTGGTCCTGGAACTGATCGCGGCAGCAGGACTGATCGCCAGCGGGGTGCCCGATCCCGCTCCGGCCGATGACGCCCCGGCGTACTGGGCTCCGACAGTGGCCGCCGATCGCTTTCTTGAGGCGCCCACCGCCAATCGCTGGTTCCAGCTGGCCAGCACCTGGCTTGACCTGCCGTCACGGCCCGGGTTGATCGGCGAGCGCGGACCGGATGGGAAAAATTATGCGGCACTGTCGGATTCGCTGTACTCCACCGCCGCCCCACTGGACCGCCGGCTACTGCTGGGTCTGATGTCGGAGCTGCCGACCGGCGCGGGAGTCGACGCCCAGAGCGCCTCCCGGGCGCTGATCTGGCGCCGTCCCCGCTGGGCGGCGCGACTGCAGCCCGGACCGGTGGCACATCTGCTCGACGAGGGGCATGCGGTGGGCCTGACCGGCCGGGGTGCGCTGAGCGGCCCGGCACGCATCCTGCTCAGCGACGGCGGTGAGGCCGCCATCGCGGCGATGGCCAAGACGCTGCCCGAACCGATCGACTACTTCCTGGTGCAGGCCGACCTCACAGTGGTGGTGCCGGGGCCACTCAAGCGAGATCTCGCCGACGAGCTTGCCGCGGTGGCCGCGGTGGAGTCAGCCGGTGCAGCCATGGTGTACCGGGTCAGTGAGCAATCGGTACGTCACGCTCTCGATACCGGACGGACTGCCGAAGCGCTACAGAAATTCTTCCAGACGAATTCCAAAACATCTGTGCCGCAAGGGTTGACGTATCTGATCAATGATGTAGCCCGCCGGCATGGACAGCTGCGGGTGGGCATGGCGTCCGCATTCCTGCGGTGTGACGATCCCACCCTGCTTGCGCATGCGGTGGCCTCCCCGGCGTTGTGCAATCTCGACGTACGCCTCCTGGCGCCCACAGTGGCGATCTCCCAGGCGCCCATCGCCGAAGTGCTGACCGCACTGCGGGAGTCCGGCTTCGCCCCCGCCGCCGAGGATTCCTCCGGCGCCATCGTGGACCTGCGTCGGCGTGGAGCACGTGTGCCGGCTGTCCTGCCACTGCGGCGGCTCTACCGGTCAGCACCCAAGCCCAACCCGGAGACGCTGGCGGCGGTGGTCTCGATGCTGCGCCGCGTTCGGGACGCCCCACTGGGCGGCGCCCGCATCGACCCGACCGTGGCGATCGCCCTCCTGCAGCAGGCCGCCGTGAACGGCAGGGACGTTCTGATGGGATACGTCGACGCCGCCGGGGTGTCGACCCAGCGGGTGCTCACCCCGATATCGGTTCACGGGGGGCATCTGATGGCATTCGACCCGGCACAGGGCCGGATCCGCGAGTTCGCCGTTCATCGCGTCACCTCGGTGATGGCCGCCCACGACGACTGACCCGCGGAGGTGTCGGTCACTTCAAATAGGGTGGGGTGATGACCGAGGGCCCGCTGATCGTCCAATCCGACAAGACGGTGCTGCTCGAGGTCGATCACGAACAGGCAGGCGCCGCGCGTGCGGCCATCGCGCCGTTCGCCGAACTGGAGCGTGCGCCCGAGCACATCCACACCTACCGCATCACTCCGCTCGCACTGTGGAACGCGCGCGCCGCCGGACACGACGCCGAGCAGGTGGTCGACGCGCTGGTCAGCTTCTCCCGCTACGCGGTACCACAGCCGCTGCTGGTCGACATCGTCGACACCATGGCCCGCTACGGCCGGCTGCAACTGGTCAAACATCCCGCCCACGGCCTCATGCTGATCAGTTTGGACCGCGCGGTCCTCGAGGAGGTGCTGCGCAACAAGAAGATCAGCCCGATGCTCGGTGCGCGGATCGACGACGACACCGTGGCGGTTCACCCGAGTGAGCGCGGCCGGGTCAAGCAGATGCTGCTCAAGATCGGCTGGCCCGCCGAAGATCTGGCCGGCTACGTCGATGGCGAAGCACATCCGATCAGCCTTGAGCAGGACGGCTGGGAGTTACGGGACTACCAGCAGATGGCGGCCGACTCATTCTGGGCCGGCGGCTCGGGCGTGGTGGTGCTGCCGTGCGGCGCCGGAAAGACCATCGTCGGTGCGGCCGCCATGGCCAGGGCCGGGGCCACGACGCTTATCCTGGTGACCAACACCGTGGCCGGTCGGCAGTGGAAGCGTGAGCTGATCGCGCGAACCTCGTTGACCGAGGCCGAGATCGGCGAATACTCCGGCGAACGCAAGGAGATCCGTCCGGTCACCATCGCCACCTATCAGGTGATCACGCGACGCACCAAGGGCGAGTACCGGCACCTGGAGTTGTTCGACAGCCGCGACTGGGGCCTGATCATCTACGACGAGGTGCACCTGCTGCCCGCACCCGTGTTCCGGATGACCGCCGATCTGCAGTCACGTCGGCGTCTCGGCCTCACCGCCACCCTGATCCGCGAGGACGGCCGGGAGGGCGATGTCTTCAGCCTGATCGGTCCGAAGCGGTACGACGCGCCGTGGAAGGACATCGAGGCCCAGGGCTGGATAGCCCCCGCCGAGTGCATCGAGGTGCGGGTGACCATGACCGACAACGAGCGGATGCAGTACGCGGTCGCCGAACCGGAGGAGCGCTACAAGCTGTGCTCGACAGCGCATTCGAAGATCGCGGTGGTGAAGTCGATTCTGGCCCGCCATCCCGACGAGCCCACCCTGGTGATCGGCGCCTATCTCGACCAGCTCGACGAATTGGGCGCTGAGCTCGACGCCCCGGTGATCCAGGGATCGACGAAGAACGCCGAACGTGAGGCGCTCTTCGATGCTTTCCGCCGGGGCGAGGTCAAGACTCTGGTCGTATCCAAGGTTGCCAACTTCTCCATTGACCTGCCGGAAGCCTCTCTGGCCGTGCAGGTTTCGGGCACCTTCGGCTCACGCCAGGAGGAGGCTCAGCGGCTGGGCCGGCTGCTGCGCCCCAAGCACGACGGCGGCGGCGCGGTGTTCTACTCGGTGGTCTCCCGGGACAGCCTCGACGCCGACTATGCGGCGCACCGGCAGCGGTTCCTGGCCGAACAGGGCTACGGCTACATCATCACCGACGCCGACGATCTGCTGGGCCCGGCGATCGAGGGCTCGGACTGAATCAGTTCCCCGCCAAGGCCGGGATGACCTCGCGCTCGAAGAGTTCGATACCGGAGCGGTCGTAGGCCGCCTCGGGGAAATAGCAGATGACGTACTCGCAGCCCAGATCCCGCAGCCTGGTCATCCGCTCGATCACCCGCGCGACAGTGCCGGTGGCCGAGCCCGCGTTGTCATTCATCGCCATCATGGCGTCAGCGGCGTCGTCCCCGCACGCACCGGCGAGCCGGTTGCGGACAGTCGAGCAGCGCTTGGCGAAGTCTGCCTCCGACGATCCCACGATCGCGTTGACGTTCGCCGAACGTACGATCGCTGCGAAGTCGGTGTCCACATCGCGGCAGTGAGCGGCCAGTATCTCCGACTTGTGGGCGAACTCCTCGGGGTCGGCGCTGAAGTTGGTGTACTGGGCGTACTTAGCGGCGATCTTGAGGGTCACCTTCTCGCCGCCGCCGGCGATCCACAGCGGAATACCCTCGGGCTGAAGGGGTTTCGGCGCGACGATGGCACCATCGACCTGGTAATGCTTACCCGCGAAGCTGACCCGGCCGTCACGCCAGGCATTGCGCATGATCTGCACACCCTCGTCGAGCCGGGCCAGCCGTTCCCCTGCGGACGGGAAGCCGTACCCATAGGCGCGCCACTCATGCTCGTACCAGCCACCGCCGATCCCCATCTGCACCCGGCCACCGGAGATGATGTCGGTGGTGGCGGCGACCTTGGCCAGATACGCCGGATTGCGGTAACTCATGGCCGTGCACATCTGACCGAGTTTGATCCGCGAGGTGGTGGCCGCGAAGGCCGCCATCAGTGTCCAGGCCTCATGGGTGGCCTCGTCGGTCGGCACCGGCACGGTGTGGAAGTGGTCGTAGACCCACAGCGAATCCCACGGACCGCGGTCGGCGTGCAGGGCGAGATCGCGCATCACCTGCCAGTGGTCTTCGACTGGAACACCGACGAGATCGAGTCGCCAGCCCTGCGGGATGAACAGTCCAAAGCGCATGCCGGAGACTCTACGGCCTGCCCCGGGCAGGCGAAAACCCCCGGAACACCGAACAGTTCCAGGGGTTTTCGCTGATGCCGCGCGCTACTTGAGCAGCGATGCCGGCGGATTGAAGCGGTCGCCGTAGCGCGCCGCCAACTCCTTGGCCCGGGCCACGAACGCTGCCCTGCCACCGGGGTATCCGGCGACGAACTGCGCCGCGCCACCGGTCCACGGCGGGAAACCGATCCCCATGATCGAGCCGATGTTGGCATCAGCCGTCGTGGTTATCACACCCTCGTCGAAGCACTTCTGAGTCTCCAGCGCCTCGGCGAAGAGCATCCGGTCGATCATGTCCTGAAGCGGCGGCTGCGACGAGCCCGACTTGAACTCCTCGCGGAGTCCGGGCCACAGCTGGGTCCGCTTGCCGTCGACATACTCGTAGAAACCGGCGCCGGAGAGCCGCGAGGGCCGGCCGAGCGCGATCATCTTCTCCACGACCGCCTCCGCCGGGTGCCCTACGTAGGTGCCGCCGGCGTCCTCGACGCCCTTGCGGCTGGCGACGGCGATCTTGTGCATCAGCTCCATGTTCAGCTCATCGGAGAGTTGCAGCGGCGGGGCCGGGTAACCGGCTTGGGACCCGGCATGCTCGATCGATGCCGGTTCCACACCCTCGCCGAGCATCGCCAGCGCCTCGTTGATGAAGGTGCCGATGACCCGGCTGGTGTAGAAGCCACGGCTGTCGTTGACCACGATCGGGGTCTTGCCGATGGCCAGTGTGTAGTCGAACACCCGGGCCAGCGCCTCGTCGGAGGTCTTCTCGCCCTTGATGATCTCCACCAGCGGCATCTTGTCCACCGGGGAGAAGAAGTGGATCCCGATGAAGTCCTCCTGGCGCTTGACCCCGGTGGCCAGACCGGTGATCGGCATGGTGGAGGTGTTGGAACCCAGAATGGCGTTGGGCTCGACGATGTCCTCGATCTCCTGAAACACCTTGTGCTTGAGTTCCTGGTTCTCGAAGACCGCCTCGATCACGAAATCCACACCGGCGAAGTCCTTGGCGTCTGCGGTCGGATGAATCCGGCCGAGCAGCGTCTTGGACTTCTCCTCGGTTGTCCGGCCGCGCTCGAGCGCCTTGGCTTCCAACTTCTCGGAGTAGTTCTTGCCCTTGTTGGCAGCCTCGATGGTGACGTCCTTGAGCACCACGTCGAAACCGGCCTTCGCCGAGACATAGGCGATACCGGCGCCCATCATGCCCGCGCCCAGCACGCCGATCTTGGTGATCGGGGTCTTGCCGATGCCCTCGGGTCGCGATCCACCCGCGTTGATGGCCTGCATATCGAAGAAGAACGCCTGGATCATGTTCTTCGCGACGTGGCCGGTGGCCAGCTCGGTGAAGTAGCGGCTCTCGATGCGGCTGGCGGTGTCGAAGTCCACCTGCGCACCCTCGACCGCGGCGGCCAGGATGGCCCGCGGTGCGGGCATGTTCGCACCCTTGAGCTGAGTGCGCAGCAGTGAGGGGAACGACGGCAGGATGGCCGCCAGCGCCGGGCTGGACGGAGTGCCGCCGGGCATCTTGTAGCCCTTGGCATCCCACGGCTGGACTGTGCCCTCCGGATGCTCAAGAACTTCAGCCTTGATCCACGCCTTGGCGGCGGGCACGACTTCCTCGGCGGAACCGACGAGCTCGTCGACCAGACCGGCGTCCTTGGCCTTCTTCGGGTTGAACCGGGTGCCCTGGGAGAGCACGTTGACGAATGCGTTCTGGATACCAAGCATCCGGACGGTGCGGGTCACCCCGCCGCCACCGGGCAGTAGACCCAGGGTCGCCTCCGGCAATCCGATCTGGCTGCCCTTGACGTCGGCGGCGATCCGCCGGTGACAGGCCAGTGCGATCTCCAGTCCACCACCGAGGGCGGCGCCGTTGATCGCCGCGACCACCGGCACGCCCAGGGTCTCCAGCGCGCGCAGGTCACGCTTGACGTTCTCGACGGTGGTGAATGCCTCACCGGCATCCTCCGGTGTGATCGCAATGATGCCCTTGAGGTCACCGCCCGCGAAGAAGGTCTTCTTACCCGAGGTGATAACCACACCGGTGATCGAATCCTTCTCGGCCGCCAGACGCTCGACCGCCTTGTGCATCGACTCCTGGTAGTGCTCATTCATCACATTGGCCGAACCGGTCGGATCGTCCATGGTGAGGGTGACGATGCCGTCGGCATCCTTATCCCATTTGATCGTGTTCTCTGCCATGGTTTTTCGCAGCCTCTCTCTAGACTCGCTCGATGATGGTGGCCACGCCCATGCCGCCGCCAATGCACAGCGTGATCAGCGCGCGCTTGGCGCCGCGCCGCTCGAGCTCGTCGACCATGGTGCCGGTGATCATCGCGCCGGTTGCGCCCAGCGGGTGGCCCATCGCGATGGCGCCGCCGTTGACGTTCAGCTTCTCGCTGGGGATGTCCAGATCCTTCTGGAACTTCAGCACCACCGAGGCGAATGCCTCATTGAGCTCCCACAGGTCGATATCGTCGACGGTCAGACCGGCCCGGTCCAGCGCCTTGCGGGCCGCCGGGGTGGGGCCGACGAGCATGATGGTCGGATCGGCGCCGCTGGTGGCGGTCGCGACGATGCGTGCACGCGGGGTCAGACCGTTGGCCTTACCGGCCTTCTCGCTGCCGACGAGCACCAGGGCCGCGCCGTCGACGATGCCGGAGCTGTTGCCACCGGTGTGGACGTGATTGATCTTCTCCACCCAGTGGTACTTCTGCATGGCCACATCGTCGAAGCCGGCCATCGCGGCCAGGGCCTCGAAGGCGGGCTTGAGATTGGTCAGGCTCTCCATGGTGGTGCCCGGCCGCATGTGCTCGTCGTGATCGAGGATCAGCAGACCGTTCTGATCGCGCACCGGCACGATCGACTTGGCGAAGTAACCGCCGGACCAGGCATCCGCCGCCCGCTGCTGAGACTGCAGCGCGTAGGCGTCGACGTCCTCGCGGGAGAAGCCCTCCAGGGTGGCGATCAGATCCGCACCGATTCCCTGCGGAACGATGTAGGCGTCGTAGTTGGTTGCGGGGTCCGACATCATGGCGCCTCCGTCGGAGCCCATCGGCACCCGGCTCATCGACTCCACGCCGCCGGCGTAGACCAGATCGTCCCAGCCCGACCGCACCTTCTGGGCAGCGGTGTTGACCGCCTCGAGACCGGATGCGCAGAACCGGTTCAGCTGGACGCCACCGACGGTGTCGGGCATACCGGCGGCGATGACCGCGGTACGGGCGATATCGCCGCCCTGGTCACCGACGGGCGAGACGCAGCCCAGGATGACGTCGCTGATCATGTTCTCGTCGAGGTTGGGGTGGCGGGAGCGCATCTCATCGATCAGACCGGTGATCAGATTGAGGGGCTTGACCTCGGTGAGGGAACCGTTACGCCCCTTGCCACGCGGGGTGCGGATGGCCTCGTAGATGAAGGCTTCTTCGGACATGGTGAATTCCTCTTCAGTTCAAGGATTGGGTGACGTTACCGGCACTGCTCAGCAGCCTAGTCGGCCGACGGGATCGCCCCACAAACGCCCCGGCCAACCTGTTGGTAGGGAGCTTCGGGGCCGGCGCCCCCCGCCCAACGTGAAGCCATTTTCACCGTCGGCCACCGGTGTGAAGACAACTTCACAGTGGACGGCATTTACGCTGCGGCCATGACGGTTCAGCGGCTGCGGCCCTTCAGCGTCAACGTCTTCGCCAGGATGTCGGCGCTGGCCGCTTCCCTCGGTGCGGTGAACCTCGGTCAGGGCTTCCCCGATGAGGACGGCCCGCCGGCCATGCTGGAAGCGGCTCGCCAGGCGATCTCCGACGGCATCAACCAGTACCCACCCGGGCCCGGCATCGCCGAGCTGCGGGAGGCGATCGCTGCGCAGCGCCGTCGGCGTTACGGCCAGGAGTTCGATCCGGACACCGAGGTGCTGGTCACCGTCGGCGCCAGTGAGGCGATCGCAGCCGCGGTGATTGGTCTGGTTGAGCCCGGCTCCGAGGTGATCGTCATCGAGCCGCACTTCGACACCTACGCGCCCAATATCGCGATGGCGGGTGCGCATCGGGTTTCGGTGCCGCTGGTGCCACACGGTCGCGGGTTCGCCCTCGATCCGGATGCGGTGCGGGCCGCCATCACTCCCCGGACCCGGGCGATGATCGTGAACTCCCCGCACAACCCGACCGGATTGGTGCATTCCGATGCCGAGTGCCACGCGCTGGCCGAGATCGCCGTCGAGGCCGATCTGCTGGTGATCTCCGACGAGGTCTACGAGCGGTTGGTCTTCGACGGCGGTGTGCATCGGCCGCTGGCCTCCTACCCGGGTATGGCTGATCGGACAGTCACCATCTCCAGTGCGGCCAAGATGTTCAACTGCACCGGCTGGAAGATCGGCTGGGCCTGTGGCGCAGCGGAATTGGTGGCCGGAGTCCGGGCGGCCAAGCAATACCTCAGCTATGTCGGCGGAGCGCCGTTTCAGCCGGCGGTGGCCTACGCGCTCAACCATGAGGACGCGTGGGTGGACGGGCTGCGCGATTCGCTCCAGGCCAAGCGCGACAAGCTGAGCGCGGCGCTGGCCGATCTGGGCTTCGAGGTGCAGGCCAGTTCGGGCACCTATTTCCTCTGTGTCGATCCACGTCCGCTGGGTTTCGATGACGGCACCGCATTCTGCGAGGAGTTGCCGCAGCGGGCCGGAGTCGCGGCGATCCCGATGTCGGCGTTCTGCGACCCGACCCGCACGTCAGACGCATGGAAACACCTGGTGCGCTTCGCGTTCTGCAAACGTGACGCGACGCTCGATGAGGCGATCAAGCGCCTCGGCGTGCTGCGGGGTTGCTAGCCGCTCTTCTTGATCTTGAGCACCTGCTTGCGCAGGCCGTTGGTCGCGGTGTCCATCGCGCCCCTGATGACCTGCTTGACGATGAACCCGGGAAGCGGAATCGAGGGATCAAGTACGAGATCGAAGCGCACCTTGGTCTTATCGCCCTGCGGCGTCAGCGTGTAGGTGGCCTCCTGGGACCGCATCTGACCGGCTTTGATCAGCGTCCAGCCCGCGGTGTCTTCGCCCCAGTGGTACTCCACGGTCTGCTCGTCGGTGATACCGGCGGCTTTGACCTTCATCTTCACCAGCTTGGGACGCCCGTCGGGAAACGTCTCGAGCACCTCTGCGCTCTGGTACTGCGACGACCAGCTCGGCGCGGAGTCCACGTCAGCGATGACCGCGAAGATCTCCGCCGGGGACGCTTCGATGAGGACTTCCCGTGAATCTTTGACAGCCATATCGCGACCCTAGCGAGACGGCCGATCCCTACGGCACCATTTCGCGGTACTTCGCGATCACCGGTTCCAACTCGTCCGGGGTCGCGCCGTGCATGATCACCGCGTCGGCACCGTAGTCGAACTCCTGGCGGATCCGTTCTACACACTGTGCGGATGAACCGGTGGCAGCCGGCTCCAGCCACTCCCGCGGAATCAGGGTTGCGATGTGCTCGATCTGCGCGGGCGTTCCCCTGTGGTCGATGCCGCCGCCGATCGACTGCACTACCGAATCCGCCTGGAAGCGCCGCAGCACCGCCGGATCCCAGTCATTGGTGCTCACCATGAGGTCGCCGTACCCCTGCAGGTAGGTGGCCAGCCGCGCGACTGTCTTCTTCAGCCTGAGTTCCTCAGACAGGTGATCGCCGACGGTGGCGAAGCAGGACCACACCCGAACACTGTCGGGGTCGCGACCGGCTCGCTCGGCGGCGTCCTTGACGGTGCGGACGCAGCGTTGCACGGTTTCCGGCGTGAAGTAGGTGTGCAGAATGACGTCATCGAAGAGTTCGCCGCCCAGCGCCAGCGTCTTGGGACCGAAGGCCACCAACGCCAGCCGGATGTCTTCGTTGAAGTCAGGGTCCAGGACCATCACCGGGTAGCGCCCCATCGGACCGTCGTGCCCGATGATCACCTCGCCCTGCCAGAGTCTGCGCATCACCCGGGCGAAGTCGGCCATCTGGGCGGTGGTCACCTTGGGCACCCCGAATGCGGAGTAGATGGCACCGATACCGCGGCCGATCCCCAACGTGAACCGGCCACCCGACAGCCGATGCATGGTGGTGGCCCAGGATGCGGTGATCAGCGGATGGCGGGTGTTGTGATTGGTTGCCGCCGTGGCGATCTGCATCCTGGTGGTGACCGCGCACGCCGCGCCACTCAGCGATGACGCCTCCTTGATGTTCCAGCGCTCGGAGATGAACGCGGTGCCCAGGCCGAGTTCCTCACCGCGGCGGGCTTCGTCCATCAGCGTCGCGGGACCTTCCCCGCCGGCACCGGCCAGCAGGTAGTAGCCAAGTTCGTCCAGAACCCGCATGGGCGTACCTCAGATCTTGTACTGGTCCAGTAGTCGCTTGCTGATGATGGTCTTCTGAATCTCGCTGGTGCCTTCGCCGATCAGCAGGAAGGGCGCGTCGCGCATCAGGCGTTCGATTTCGTACTCCTTGGAGTATCCGTACCCACCGTGGATTCGGAAGCTGGCCTGGGTGACCTCGGAGCAGAATTCACTGGCCAGATATTTGGCCATCCCGGCCTCCAGATCGTTGCGCTGGCCGGAATCCTTGAGCCGGGCGGCGTTGACCATCATCAGGTGTGCCGCTTCGACTTTGGTGGCCATCTCGGCCAGCGAGAAGGCGATCGCCTGGTGCTCAGCGATCGGCTTGCCGAAGGTGGACCGCTGCTGGGCGTAGCGCACCGCGAGTTCGAATGCACGAATCGCCACACCGCAGGCCCGGGCGGCGACGTTGACGCGCCCGACCTCGACTCCGTCCATCATCTGTCCGAAGCCCCGGCCCCCAACTCCGCCCAGTATGTCGCGGGCGCCGGCGACATAGCCGTCGAAGATCAACTCGGTGGTGTCGATGCCCTTATAGCCGAGCTTGTCGAGCTTTCCGGGGATGGTCAGCCCCGGGGCGACTTCGCCGAAGCCGGTGGGCTTCTCGATCAGGAACGCGGTGAGATTCTGATGCGGTCTGTCCGCCCCCTCGTCGGTGCGCACCAGGGTGGCGACCAATGTCGAGCTGCCGCCGTTGGTCAGCCACATCTTCTGACCGGTGATGGTGTAGTCCCCATCGGGATTGCGCACGGCGCGGGTGCGGATCGCCGCGACGTCGGAGCCCAGTTCGGGCTCGGACATCGAGAACGCTCCCCGGGTCTCGCCGGTGGCCATCCGGGGCAGGAATCGCTGCTTCTGCTCATCGGTACCGTGCTGGCGGATCATGTGGGCGACGATGAAGTGGGTGTTGATCACACCGGAGACGCTCATCCAACCGCGCGCGAGCTCCTCGGCGCACAGCGCGTAGGTCAGCAGCGACTCCCCCAATCCGCCGTACTCGACGGGGATCATCAGCCCGAACAGACCCATCTGTTTCATCTGCTCGACGATGTCGTGCGGGTAGGCGTCGGCGTGCTCGAGTTCCTGAGCGTTGGGGATGATCTCTTTGTCGACGAATTGTCTTACGGTGGCGATGATTTCAGTCTGAACCTCGGTGAGCCCCAGAGTCTGCGCCAACCGCGTCATCAGCTCACCCGCTCGAAAATGGCCGCCAGACCCTGACCGCCGCCGATGCACATGGTTTCCAGACCATAGCGCGCGTCGCGGCGGTGCAGTTCGCGGGCCAGTGTGGCCAGCATGCGACCGCCGGTGGCGCCGACCGGATGCCCCAGCGAGATCCCGGAGCCATGGATATTGGTGCGCTCGCGATCGGCGTCGGTGAAACCCCACTCCCGCATGACTGCCAGGGCCTGCGCGGCGAAGGCCTCGTTGAGTTCGATGACGTCCATGTCCCTCAGCGACAGCCCGGCCTTGCGCAGTGCGGCCGCTGTGGCCGGGACCGGTCCGATGCCCATGATCTTCGGCTCGACTCCGGCCCGGCCCCACGCGACCAGTCGCACCAGCGGGGTCAATCCCAGTTCGGCTGCCCTCTCCGGGGTGGTGACTATGCATATCGAGGCGGCGTCGTTCTGCCCACTGGAGTTGCCGGCCGTGACGGTGGAATCCGGATCACTCTGGGCAAGAACGGGTTTGAGCTTGGCAAGGGATTCGATGCTGGTGTCCGCACGCGGGTGTTCATCGGTGTCGATTCCCTGAACTGGCACGATTTCCTCGGCGAGAATGCCGGCACGCTGCGCAGCGACCGCCCGATGATGGGACCGCACGGCAAGTTCGTCCTGCTCTGCCCTGGAGATCCCGTACTGGCGGCGAAGGTTCTCGGCGGTCTCAAGCATTCCGCCCGGCACTGGATAGTTCCGGCCACCGGCCGTCACCCGGCCGCGAGTCAGGCCGTCGTGCATCCGTACGCCGCGCGAACCGGCGCCCCAGCGCATATCGGTGGAATAGAACGCCGCATTGCTCATGCTCTCCGCGCCACCGGCGATGACCAGATCATCGTCGCCGGCCGCCACCGCCATGGCGGCCTGGATCACCGCCTGCAGGCCGGATCCGCAGCGCCGGTCGACCTGCATGCCGCCGACGGTCACCGGCAGTCCGGCGTCGAGGGCGACCACGCGCCCCAGTGCGGGCGCCTCGGGGTTTGGATAGCAGTGACCCAGGATGACGTCGTCAACGGCGTCGGCGGGAAGACCGGTTCGCTCCAGCAGTCCGGTCAGCGCGGCGACGGCGAGATCGACCACACTGACCGACCTGAACATGCCGCCATAGCGGCCGATCGGGGTACGAACCGGTTCGCAGATCACCGCGCTAGACATCTCGGCCACTCCTCCTCATCGCTTCGCTCTGGATCGTCGCGGCTGGGCGAGCCATCAGAGGTGCCGACCGCCGGTGACTTCCAGAACGGTGCCGGTCATATAGGAGGACAGGTCCGAGGCGAGGAACAGTGCGACGCCGGCGACTTCGGAGGGTTCCCCGGCGCGGCCCATCGGGACTTCGGCGACCTTGGAGTCCCAGATCCGTTGCGGCATAGCCTCAGTCATCGCCGAACGGATCAGACCGGGCTGGATCGCATTGATCCGAACCCCGAGGTGCGCGACTTCCTTGGCAGCGGCCTTGGTCATCCCGACGATGCCGGCTTTGGCGGCCGAATAGTTCGTCTGGCCGATCAGCCCGACCTTGCCGGAGATCGAGGACATGTTGATGATCGCGCCGCTGCCCTGCTCCCGCATGACGGCCGCCGCAGCGCGGGTGCCGTTCCACGTCCCCTTGAGGTGCACGGCGATCACCTCGTCGAACTGATCCTCGGTCATCTTGCGCATCGTGGCGTCGCGAGTGATGCCGGCATTGTTCACCATGATGTCGAGGCCGCCGAACTGCTCGAGGGCAGCGGCGACGAGGGCGTCGACGTCGGCCGCGGACGTGACATCGCAGCGCACCGCCCGGGCTACTTCCGTCCCGCCGAGACCGGCGGCGGCGGCCCTGGTGGCCTCCAGGTTGAGATCGCCGAGAACGACTCGCGCGCCTTCGGCGATGAAGGTCTCCGCGATGGCAAGCCCCAGGCCCTGAGCGCCCCCGGTGATCACAGCGGTCCGTCCGGTCAGTAACCCCATCCGATCACCCTCCTGCTCTCGCCCCCGATGATCGGGCCCAATGATCGGACCCAGTGGCCGATCGTATTGGATGCACCCATGTCCTCTGCGCCTGCGGTCAGTGACGACGACTTCCGGGAGATCCTGGCCCAGACCCGCCGATTCGTGCGCTCCGCGGTGGTGCCCCGGGAGACCGAGATCGCAGATGGCGATCGCGTTCCCGACGACATTCGCGAACAGGCCAAGACCATGGGCTTGTTCGGCTACGCGATCCCGGCGGAGTGGGGCGGGCTGGGACTGGACATCGTTCAGGACGTCGAACTCGCGCTGGAACTCGGATACACCTCGCTGGCGGTGCGGTCGATGTTCGGCACCAACAACGGCATCGCCGGGCAGGTACTGGTCGGGTTCGGCACCGACGGCCAGAAGGCCCGCTGGCTGGAGGCGATGGCCACCGGTGAGGTGGTCGCATCCTTCGCGCTCACCGAGCCGGGGGCGGGTTCCAACCCGTCGGGGCTGCGGACCAAGGCCGTCCGAGATGGCGACGACTGGGTGATATCCGGGCAGAAGCGTTGGATCACCAACGCCCCGTCGGCGCATCTCTTCGTGGTCTTCGCCAGAACCCGGCCCGCCGATGACGACGGCGCCGGCATCGCGGTGTTCCTGGTGCCTGCCGACGCACCCGGTGTCGAGGTCGGCGTCAAGGACGCCAAGATGGGCCAGGAGGGCGCCTGGACCTCCGATGTCTACTTCACCGATGTCCGGGTTGGCCATGATGCGCTCATCGGCGGGAGTGAGGACATCGGTTATCGGGCCGCCCTGACCTCATTGGCCCGGGGCCGCATTCATATCGCCGCACTCGCCGTCGGTGCCGCACAGCGGGCCCTGGACGAGTCGGTCGCGTTCGCGGCGTCGGCCACCCAGGGCGGTGTGGGAATCGGGGGTTTCCAACTGGTGCAGGCGATGCTGGCGGATCAGGAGATCGGGGTATCGGCCGGCCGCGCTCTGGTGCGCGACGCGGCGCAGAAGTGGCTCAGCGGTGCGGACCGCCGGATCGCGCCGTCGGTGGCCAAGGTGTTCTGCACCGAGATGGCGGGCACTGTCGCCGACCTCGCCGTCCAGATTCACGGGGGTACCGGCTAGATGCGGGGTGTGCCCGTCGAGCGGATCTACCGCGATGTGCGACTGCTGCGACTCTACGAGGGGACCAGCGAGATTCAGCGGCTGATCATCGGTGGTGGACTGATGAAGGCTGCCCGGGGCTGAGTGCCAACCCGGCACGACTTTGGTTGTGGCCAGGGCCGGGATCGAACCGGCGACCTTCCGCTTTTCAGGCGGACGCTCGTACCAACTGAGCTACCTGGCCGGAAGGCACACCGTCGCATGAAACAACGAGGTGCCTCGCCGCAATTGCGACCCTGACGGGACTCGAACCCGCGACCTCCGCCGTGACAGGGCGGCGCGCTAACCGACTGCGCCACAGGGCCTTACCGCTTCACTCCACGTTGCCGCGTCGTGCGTACCCCCTACGGGATTCGAACCCGCGCTACCGCCTTGAAAGGGCGGCGTCCTAGGCCGCTAGACGAAGGGGGCCTGAGCCGAATCTCCGGGGAACTCACAATCGCTGCAAGCTTGGAGCTTTCACAGCTTAGGGCACGCCTGCGGCAATCCCCAAACCAGACCAAACCCGACCGATTCAGTATCGTGTGCGGAGCGCCCCTATAGCTCAGTCGGTAGAGCTACGGACTTTTAATCCGCAGGTCCCAGGTTCGAGCCCTGGTGGGGGCACAAAAGTCCGGCACCAAGCGGGGCGGTACTCAGCCGGCCGCGGCCTCTCCTGCTGCGGCCTCCTGCGCGGCCTGTGCGGCCTCCTGCTCCTCCTGTGCCTGCTGCACGGCCGCGTCATAAGCGGTCTTGCCATCCGTGCTGCCATGGGAGTTACCCGGGACCCCCGGCAGGGCGAAGTAATAGTTGCAGTTCAGGCTGAGTAGCACCTTGCCGCCGGGGTTGTTGCCGCTGGAGTCGAGGAAGCTGGCATTATGCGACCCGGTGACCATGCAGGCCCCGGTCGGCAGGAAGCTGCCCACCTTGGTCGCGATGATCGGCGTCTGGCCGGCCTGGCTGATCGCGGTGGCCGCGTCGTTGTAGGTCTGCCCCTTGTATTCGTCTATCGCAGCGGCCGAGCCGGACCCGAACAACGCGAACAATGCGGCCGCGCCGCCGGCGGCGGCCACACTGCGGGCCAAGGTCCTCTTCACCGCGCCTACCTTCCACATACCAGGGATGTCGCCGACAACGATACCGCTGTTAACAGACCCCCGCAGCGCCTGCTCGACATGCCGCCAGCAGGGCGGAACTTGAATGTCACCGCCAGACACAGATATATTGGTGCAACCACGAGGCACAGCTATCGGAGGACCCATGTCCCAAGACCTGCCCAACGTCGACCTGCTGCGAGAGCTTGAACCCGTCGCGGAGAAGCTGATCAACCGGCACCTGTCGATGTTCAAAGACTGGACTCCGCACGACTACGTCCCCTGGAAAGAGGGCAGTAACTACTTCGCGCTCGGCGGCCAGGACTGGCATCCGGATCAGGCCAAGCTCTCCGAGGTGGCACGGGTCGCCATGGTTCAGAACCTGCTGACCGAGGACAACCTGCCGGCCTATCACCGCGAGATCGCGATGAACTTCTCGATGGACGGGCCGTGGGGTTACTGGGTGAACCGGTGGACCGCTGAGGAGAACCGGCACGGCATCTCGATTCGCGACTACCTGGTGGTGACCCGCAACTGCGACCCGGTCGAGCTCGAGGAGCTGCGGCTGGAGCAAATGACCCGCGGCTTCTCCCCGGGCCAGAACCAGCAGGGCGATCTGTTCGCCGAGAACCTGTTCGACTCGGTGATGTACGTCAGCTTCCAGGAGCTGGCCACCCGCGTCTCACATCGCAACACCGGCAAAGCGTGCAATGACCCTGTCGCAGAACAACTGCTGGCGAGGATCTCCCACGACGAGAACCTGCACATGATCTTCTACCGCGACGTCAGCGCGGCGGGGTTGGATATCGCCCCGAACATGGCGATCAAGTCGGTGCACCGGATCCTGAAGAACTTCAAGATGCCGGGCTACACCGTTCCGGACTTCCGACGCAAGGCCGTCATCATCGCGATGGGTGGCGTCTACGACCCACGCATCCACCTCGACGATGTCGTCATGCCGGTGCTCAAGAAGTGGCGGATCTTCGAGCGCGAGGACTTCACCGGCGAGGGCGCCCGACTGCGCGACGAGCTGGCCGTGCTGATCACCGAACTCGAGGAGACCTGCGACAAGTTCGACGAGGCCAAGGCCCGCAAGCTCGAGCGCGACGCGAAGCTGGCCGACAAGCGCGCCGGAAAAGCCCTGGCCGGAGCGGCCTCATAGGGTCCACGCTCATCAACTCAGCCACGCACGCGCCTGCGACCGGGCTGCGGATCGGGTCACTGACCCTCCGCAGCCCGGTTGTCTTGGCGCCCATGGCCGGGGTGACCAACGTCGCGTTCCGCACCCTGTGCCGAGAGCTCGAGCTCGCCCGGGCCGGCACGGTCAGCGGGCTTTACGTCTGCGAGATGGTCACCGCGCGAGCCCTGGTCGAACGGCATCCGGTCACCATGCACATGACGACCTTCGGCGCGTCCGAACAGCCGCGATCGCTGCAGCTTTTTACCGTCGACCCGGCCACCACGTACGACGCGGCGAAGATGATCGTCGAGGAGAACCTGGCCGACCACATCGACATGAACTTCGGCTGCCCGGTGCCCAAGGTGACCCGTCGCGGCGGCGGGGCCGCTCTGCCCTACAAACGAAAGCTGTTCGGCCAGATCGTATCTGCGGCGGTGCGCGCCACCGAGGGCACCAACGTCCCGGTGACGGTGAAATACCGGATCGGCATCGACGACGCCCACCACACCCACCTCGAGGCCGGCCGGATCGCCGAGCAGGAGGGCGCGGCCGCCGTGGCATTGCACGCCCGCACCGCGGCCCAACGGTATTCCGGTACCGCCGACTGGAGTCAGATCACCCGGCTCAAGGAGACCGTGACAACCATCCCGGTGCTGGGTAACGGAGACATCTTCGAGGCAGCGGACGCACTGGCGATGATGGCCGCCACCGGATGCGACGGCGTGGTCATCGGGCGCGGTTGCCTGGGCCGGCCCTGGCTGTTCGCGGAACTCTCGGCGGCGTTCAACGACACCCCCGCCGTCACACCGCCCACCCTGGGCGAGGTGACCGACATCATCCGCCGGCACGGTGCGCTGCTGACCGATCACTTCGGCGAGGACAAGGCCATGCGGGACATCCGCAAGCATGTCGCCTGGTACCTGCACGGGTTCCCGGCCGGATCCGACCTGCGCCGCGCCCTCGCCCTGGTGAGGACCCAGGACGAACTGGACAGCCTGCTGACCCAACTGGACCGTGACGTGCCCTTTCCCCGGGCCGGTGAGGGCCCCCGGGGACGCCAGGGCTCCGCGGCCTCGGTCTCGCTGCCGGAGGGGTGGCTGGAGGATCCCGATGACGCCACTGTGCCGGTGGGCGCCGAGTCGGCATCCGGCGGCTGAATCCGGGCCTACCCTGCTCTCAGGTTGGGTTAGTACCATAAGTTCCCTGATAGCGGGCCGACGGTCCGTACGGTGCCGATAGACAAGCACCACCGTGTGTGGCGCATCGACGCGCTCCCGAGACTTCACTGAGTCGGAGGCTTGTTCTGGACCATGTCTGACAGTGACGGTGGTGACCCGCGGCCGGCCTCAGGCCCGTCGCGGGATGGCGCGCGCTCCCGGCGGTCCGGCAGCCACAGCGAAGGCGTGGCTGCCGCCGAACTGATCGCAAAGCTCACCGGTAGCCAACAGATCAATCCGGTAACCCGCCGCAGCGCTGATGCCGCGCGAGTCGAGGACTCCGACGTCACCACACCCATCACTGTCCCCGGCGGCTCGGAGATTCCCGATCTGGCGGCACTGGCCCGCAACCGGGTGCCCCTGGCCGCCGATCGCGATCCCATTCCCACCATGGGCGCAGCCAAACCGCACCGGCACTCGGCCGCCATTGCCGCCAGGGTGGTCGCGGCGCTCATCGCAGTCTGCGCGCTGGCGCTGACCGGCGCCGCGTGGCAGTGGCAGAGCGCGAAGAACAAACTGCTGAACACCATTGTCGCGCTGGATCCCAATTCCGCCGATATCCGCGATCCGAACGCCCAACTCGGCGACGAGAACTTCCTGATCGTCGGCGTTGACAGCAGGATCGGCGCCAACGGGGAAATGGGTGCCGGAGATACCACCCTCGCTCAGGGCGCACGCTCCGACACCATCATGTTGGTCAATATCCCCGCCAGCCGCAAAAGGGTTGTGGCGGTGTCATTTCCACGCGACCTGGCGATCACCCCGATGAGGTGTCAGGCCTGGGATGCCGAGACCGGTAAGTACGGCCCGGTGTATGACAGGGAAACCGGCGAGTGGAGCGACAACGAGCGACTCACCGGCACCAAGCTGAACTCGGCATACGCCTTCGGTGGACCCAAGTGCCTTGTGAAGGTGATCCAAAGGATGTCCGGTTTGGCGATCAACCGTTTCATGGCTATCGATTTCGCCGGATTCGCGACGATGGTCGACGCCCTCGGTGGCGTCGAGGTGTGCAGCACCACTGCGCTTGAGGATGCGGAACTCGGGACCGTGCTACCGACGTCCGGACGACAGAAGGTCGATGGCGCCACAGCGCTGAACTATGTTCGCGCTCGCTCGGTGACCACCGAGGGCAACGGCGATTACGGCCGGATCAAACGTCAGCAGCTGTTCCTCTCGTCGCTGCTGCGCTCACTGATCTCCACCGAGACGCTGTTCGACCTCGGCAAGCTCAACGATGTTGTCAACATGTTCATCAATGACAGCTATGTCGACAACGTCAAGACTCGCGACCTGGTCGGGCTGGGACAGTCGTTGCAGGGGATGAGCGCCGGCCGGATCACCTTCGTGACACTGCCCACCACCGGATACCCGGACTCCGAGGGCAACGAGGTGCCCGAAACCGAGGACATTCGGGCGCTGTTCGACGCCGTGATCGACGATAAGCCCCTGCCGGGCGAGAACGATCGCAACGAGACGCTCAGCCCGCTGACCGCCGAGACGATGAGCACAGAGATCCCCGTCACCATCACACCCACTCCGACTGCGCAGGAGGAGTCGTCTACGGCGACTGAGACGACCATCACCGAAGCGCTCAAGGCGGTCGCGGCCGACCCGCGCGATGTCACCGTGCAGGTTGCCGACCCCACCGAGCAGAGCGGCCTGGCCACCACCGCCAGCAGTGAATTCGAGTTGTACGGGTTCGACGTTCTCCAACCAGACACCTACTCGGACTGGAGCTCGGTGACCGCGACGACCGTGTTCTATTCGCTGGGCAACGAGCAGGCCGCTGCGACGGTGGCCGCGACGATTCCCGGCGCCGCGATCGAACGGATCAGCGGTCTGGGCGAGACGGTCCAGGTGGTTCTCGGCTCGGACTTCACCGCGGTGACCTACCCGCAGGCCAGCGGAACAGCGCTCACGATGTCGGTCACCCACGCCGGCAGCAGCACCCCCACCAAGCTTCCCACCGACCTGACCGTCACAAACGGCGCGGACGTCAGCTGCGAG
>NZ_JBPCSX010000102.1:0-9138 GCF_051006775.1 Mycobacterium sp. | reverse complement strand
CGGCTCCAACACCCTCACCTATGACCCGACGAAGAACAACTCCCTGCTGGTCGGCATCAACATCGACCTGGAGGCCCAGTACAACCTCGCCGCGACCCGGCCCACCGGCTTCGACCCCTATCACGACTGGTACATGATGACCGACACAGGCCTCGCCGGCGCCGGCTCGCAGGCGGGCGGGGCGTTCGGAACAGTGGATCTCTCGCTGAGCCCAGCGACCCAGCGGGCTCGCCAGCTCATCGTCGACACTCCGCTGACCACCGGCTACACCGGCCGAGGTCAGCAGCAGAAGTACCTGGCTCCGCAGGCCGGCAAGCTGAGCCTGGTCGACTCGCTCGGCCAGCAAGTCGGAACGGCCGACGTGGTCGCGGGAACCGCGGTAGTGACCCTCAACCAGTTGGCCGCCCCGGGTCCGCTGCGGGTGACGTTCAGCGGCGATGACACCTCCTCCTATCAGGTCAACTTCCGCGGAATCAAGCTGGCCGACAACGTGGAACTGGGCCTCGCCTACGGGGACTGGAGTGGTCCGATCGCTCAGCAGGGAACCCAGCTCGCGCTCTCCGCAGACCAGACCGTTGCGGTGGTGCGGACCGACAGCGGGTCGGGCCAGGCGACATTCGGACTCAGCAACGGCACCAACTCGATAGTGCTGGCGCGCTCGACTCAGGGCGCGCGCAGTGGCTCGCTGACAACCGACGAACTCTTCCTCGCTGACCCCACCATCAATTGGCAGAGCAGCGAACGACGCTCCCTCGGCGGGGCCGGATCAGCCGCGGTGTCGGCCGGCAGCTGGACCCCGACGGCCGTCCTCAACCGCCGCGAGCTGACGCTGGTCAGCCTTCAAGTGGACTCCAATGGCGCTGTGGCACGGTTCGAATCCGGCCGCGTAGGTGACCCGACCGATGACGTGCTGGCCACCTACAGCCTGCCCAACACCGGTCGGACCACCAGCGCCCAGAACGGCGTGCTGACCGTGCGACGGCTGTCCGGCATGGCCAACGGCCTGGCACTGTACGAGGCCGATACGGTCACCGGCGCGGTGGTCGACGGCCAGGGCAAGACCTGGCTGCCAGGACAGTCCGGCTATCTGCAGGCCGCGCTGGACGATGCCAAACGGCTCGGCCTGGTGATTGGGGCGCAGGATATGCCGGGCTACGGAGAGACGACGGTGACGACCGACCTGCCACTGCAACTCGACCGAAACTATGGGGCACTGCTGCTCGTGGACGGCAGCGAGACCAATCTGCTCAGCTCCTACGCGGCGGCCAATCCGGGTAGGTCGAATCAGGCCCTGAGCTTGGTCGCACCCGACCGGGGCGTGAGCTTCAGCTTCGAGGATCGGCTCCCCTGGCAATGGGGCAGCGACCGCGACTTCAACGATGTGATCGTCACGATCACCACGGCCGCTCCGACCCTGAACGTCTAGGGCTCACCGAGTACTTCTCCGCCGGCGAGCGCTATGACGTCAGTGCGATGTACTTGATGTCGAGGTACTCCTCGATGCCCTCAAAGCCACCCTCGCGGCCGAAGCCGGACTCCTTGACACCGCCGAACGGCGCCGCGGGGTCGGAGATCACACCGCGGTTGACGCCCACCATGCCGGCCTGGATCGACTCGGCCACCCGTAGCGCCCGATCCAGCGACTGGGTGAAAATGTATGCAGCCAAACCGTATTCGGTGTCATTGGCCGCCGCGATGCCCTCAGCCTCGGTGTCGAAGCCGACGATCGGGGCGACCGGGCCGAACACCTCCTCCTTGAGGATGCGGGCGTCGGCAGGCACGTTGGTCAGCACCGTCGCCGGATAGAAATTGCCCGGTCCGCCCGGGGCCTGCCCGCCGCAGGCGACGGTGGCGCCCTTCTCGACCGCATCGTTGACCAGTTCCTGCACCGATGCGACCTGCTTGGGGTTGACCAGCGGGCCCAGCTTGGCTGACGGATCGAGGCCGTTACCGAGAGTGAGCTCGCCCATCTTCTTGACGAATTTATCGGTGAAATCATCGAGCAGATCGTTGGCGACGTAGAGCCGGTTTGCCGCCGTGCAGGCCTCGCCGCCGTTGCGCATCTTGGCCAGCATCGCGCCCTCGACCGCGGCGTCGACGTCGGCGTCGTCGAACACCACCAGCGGCGCGTTGCCACCGAGTTCCATCGAGGTGCGCAACAGTGCATCGGAGGCCTGCTTCAGCAGCGCCTTACCCACGCCGGTGGACCCGGTGAAACTCATCTTGCGCAGCCGGCCATCATCGATGAGCGCTGTGGTCACCTCGCGGGGCTGGTTGCTCGGCAGCACCGAGAGCACACCCTTGGGCAGACCGGCGTCGTCGATGAGCTTGGCCAGCAGCATCATCGTCAGCGGGGTCTCCTGCGCCGGCTTGACGATGATGGTGCACCCGGCCGCCAGCGCAGGTCCGATCTTGCGGGTGCCCATCGCCAGCGGGAAGTTCCACGGCGTGATCGCGTAGCAGGGACCGACCGGCTGCTTGGTGACGACGATGCGCCCGGTACCGGCCGGACTCGGCGTGTAGCGGCCGTGGATACGCACCGCTTCCTCGGCGAACCAGCGGAAGAACTCCGCGCCGTAGCGGACCTCTCCCATCGCTTCGGGCAGCACCTTGCCCATCTCCAGGGTCATCAAGGTGGCGAAGTCGTCGGCGCGTTCGATGATGGCCTCGAACACCGCGCGCAGGATCTCGCCGCGTACCCGGGCCGGGGTCGCCGCCCATTCGGCCTGTACCGCGCAGGCCGCGTCCAGGGCGTCGACGGCATCCGTCGCGTCCGCGTTGGCGATCGACACGAGCACCTCGTCGGTCGCCGGGTTGAGCACATCGAAGGTGGACGACCCCCGGCGTTCCTCACCGCCGATCCACAATCCGGTCGGAACCGAGGACAACAGCCGCTGAATATCTGATGTAGCCATGGGTCAATCATCTACACGACGAGCGGCGCGTGCACATAGGGTCTGGAGAATGAGCGCAGATATCGTGGCCAACCCGGCCTGGGACGCCCTCCGCAAGCACTACGGGCAGATCGGCAAGAGGCACCTGCGCGAGTTCTTCGCCGATGATCCGGCCCGGGGAACCGAGCTGACGCTGACGGTCGGCGACCTCTATATCGACTACAGCAAACACCGGGTGACCAGGGAGACCCTGACGCTCCTGCTCGCCCTGGCCCGCGCCGCCGGCCTGGAGGAACGCCGCGACGCCATGTTCGCCGGCGAGCACATCAACACCTCCGAAGACCGGGCCGTGCTGCACACCGCACTGCGGCTGCCGCGGGATGCGACGTTGACGGTCGACGGCCAGAACGTGGTCGCCGACGTGCACGCGGTCCTGGAGGCGATGGGCTCCTTCACCGACCGACTGCGGGACGGCCAATGGACCGGGGCCACCGGAGCGCGGATCAGGACCGTGGTCAATATCGGTATCGGTGGTTCCGACCTCGGTCCGGCGATGGCATATCAGGCGCTGCGCCACTACGCCGACGCCGGCATCTCCGCCCGTTTCGTGTCCAATGTCGACCCGGCGGACCTGGTGGCCAAACTCGACGGACTCGACCCGGCCACGACGCTGTTCATCATCGCCTCCAAGACCTTCACCACCCTGGAGACACTGACGAACGCCACTGCGGCGAGGCGCTGGCTGACCGACGCGCTCGGCAACGACGCCGTGGCCAAACACTTCGTTGCGGTGTCGACGAACAAGGAACTCGTCGAGGCATTCGGTATCGACTCGGCGAATATGTTCGGATTCTGGGACTGGGTCGGCGGGCGCTATTCGGTGGATTCCGCCATCGGGCTCTCCCTGATGGCGGTGATCGGCCGCGCGGCCTTCGCCGACTTCCTGTCCGGATTCCACCTCGTCGACCGGCACTTCGCCACCGCACCGCTGGAGTCCAACGCTCCGGTGCTGCTGGGGCTGATCGGCCTGTGGTACTCCGACTTCTTCGGCGCGGAAACCCGTGCGGTGCTTCCCTATTCGAATGATTTGGCCCGCTTCGCCGCGTACCTGCAGCAGCTGACCATGGAATCCAACGGCAAGTCGGTCCGTGCCGACGGGACACCGGTGAGCACCGGTACCGGCGAGATCTTCTGGGGCGAGCCGGGCACCAACGGCCAGCACGCGTTCTATCAGCTTCTGCACCAGGGCACGCGATTGGTACCGGCCGACTTCATCGGCTTGAGCCAGCCCACCGACGACCTGCCCACCGCCGATGGCAGCGGCAGCATGCACGACCTGTTGATGAGTAACTTCTTCGCCCAGACCCAGGTGCTGGCCTTCGGTAAGACCGCCGACGAGATCGCCGCCGAAGGGACCCCGCCCAGTGTTGTGCCGCACAAGGTGATGCCGGGCAACAAACCGTCGACGTCGATCCTGGCGGCCCGGCTGACGCCGTCGGTGCTGGGCCAGTTGATCGCCCTGTATGAGCATCAGGTGTTCACCGAGGGCGTCATCTGGGGTGTCGACTCATTCGACCAGTGGGGTGTGGAACTGGGCAAGACGCAGGCGAAGGCGCTGCTGCCGGTGATCACCTCTGAGGCCTCGCCGGCCGAACAGTCCGACAGTTCGACCGATGCACTGGTGCGCCGCTACCGGGAGGAACGCGGCCGGGTTCGGTGACCGGTCCCCGCCGAGCGTGAAGTTGGCTTCACCGTCGACGCCGAGAGTGAAGCTATCGTCACGCTCGCCTGAGTTAGCGCGGGATGTCGAGACAGCCGATGCCCGGCACGCAACCGCTGACCTCGGTGGGGGTGATTTCGCCGCTGGGGCCGCCCGGAATCGAACCTTGGATCAGACCCGGGGTGATTTCGCCGCTGGGCCCATCGGGGATGGAACCCTCCACCAGGTCCGGGGTGATTTCGCCGCTGGGCCCACCCGGGATCGAACCCTCCACCAGATCCGGCCCGACGGTGCCCGAGGGGCCGCCGGGGATCGAACCGGTCGCCCCGTCGGAATCCACCACGGCGCAGGCTGAGCCATCCGGGTTGACGCAATCGGGCGGGTTGGCGGCAGCCGGCGCTGCTGTGGCGAGCATGCCTGCAATGAGCGCGGCCACAATGATGCGGTTCATCACGTCATTGTCGTCCCATTGGCGGATTTAAGCGAACCGTTTGATGAACCGCTGGCGGCGAAGGCGCAAGCCAACCCGGCGCCGAGTCCGGAAGTGGCACCGGTGATGAGAATGCATTGTCTGACCATGTTGGGCCGCGTCATTTGAGCAGCCTCGACATCCTGCGGTCGGCGAGCACCTTGCCGCCGGTCTGGCACGTCGGGCAGTACTGAAACGACTTGTCCGCGAACGATACTTCCCGCACGGTGTCCCCACACACCGGGCAGGGCAGACCGGTTCGGCCATGCACCCGCAGCCCGGATCGCTTCTCCCCCTTGAGCGTCGCCGCCTGCTGGCCAACCGATCGACCCACCGCATCGGAGAGCACTGCGCTCATCGCATCGTGCAGCACGCCGATCTGCGCCGGCGTGAGTTTGGCCGCGGTAGCGAATGGCGACAGCCTCGCCACATGCAGAATCTCGTCACTGTAGGCGTTGCCGACACCGGCAATCACCTTCTGATCGGTTATCACCGTCTTGATCCGTCCGCCGTTGTGCGCCAACAGTTCTGCGAATTGATCGACGGTGACACCCAGAGCATCCGGGCCCAATGCGGCGATACCGGGTACCTGCGCCGGATCGCCGACAAGCCACACCGCGAGACGCTTCTGGGTGCCGGCCTCGGTCAGGTCGAAACCGCCGGCGGACAGGTGGACACGGACCGCGATCGGGCCCTTACCAGGCTTGAGTGGGGCGGTACTGAGCGCATCCGACCAGCGCAGCCAACCTGCCCGGGACAGATGGGTGATCAGGAAGAGATCCCCGGCCGCCAGACCCAGAAACTTGCCCCACCGATGCGCGGCGGTGACGGTGCGCCCGGCCAGTGCCGACACCGGCGGGTCGAAGGTCTTGAGTGCCGACAGCGATGCCAGGTCAACCCGATCAATCGTCTTTCCAACCGCGTGCCGTCGCAGATGGTCGGCGAGCGCCTCTACCTCCGGAAGCTCAGGCATACCCGGGGGTCAACTAGCCGCCCAGAGCGCGGTCAGCGCCACGGAACGGCACCGAGAAGGCCCAGCCGACGATCGACAACAGGATCGCCGCCCAGATCGCCGTCCACCAGAAATGGTCGATCTGCAAGCCCCAGTGCGTGGTGTGATCGGTGATCCAGGCCGTGATCCACAGCATCAGTGCGTTGACCACGACATGGAACAGACCCAGCGTGAGGATGTACAGCGGTAGAGACAGCAGCGTGACGAACGGCTTGATGAAAGCGTTCACCAAACCAAAGATCATCGCGACGACGAAGACGATGCCGATCGTCTGCAACGTCGAGTTACCGCCGATGAACCGCATGCCCGGCACCACGAGCGTGACCACCCACAGCGCCAGTCCGGTGATTGCCGCGCGCCCGAGAAAAGAACCCATGGCCGGTAAGTCTGTCACGGCCTTAGCAGGTAGGTGTCCATGATCCAGCCATGGCGGGCGCGGGCTGCCGCCCTGCGTTCGGCGATCTGCGCGCCGACCCCGCCCACCGTGCCGGCCATCAGGATCTCGTCGGGTGTGCCGAGGTAGGCGCCCCACCAGATCCGGGTCTGCGGCGCACAGCCCAGGAATGCGCAGTCGCCGTCCAGCATCACCACCGCCGAACCGGACAGCCCCTCGGCACGCAATTGGCGGCCAGTGGTGATCAGCACCGGTTCGCCGATGTCGTTGAGAGGGATGCGATGGCGTGCGGTCAGTGCCTGGATCGCCGTGACGCCGGGGATGACGTCGTAGCTCAGTTCGACGTGGTCAGCGACCTGATCGAGGATTCGCAACGTGCTGTCGTAGAGTGACGGATCGCCCCACGCCAGAAATGCCCCGACTCCGTCCGGGCCGAGCTCGGTCTCGATGGCGTCGGCCCAAAGCCGGGCGCGCGCCTCGTGCCAGTCGGCCACCGCCCGGGTGTACTCACCCTCGGTCGCGCGCGCCGGGTCGGGCAACTCGACGAATCGGTAGTTCGGTTCGGCGATGAAGCGGTGGCAGATTTCACGGCGCAGCGCGATCAGATCGCCCTTAGCCTCGCCCTTATCCATCGCAAAGAAGACCTGGGTGCCGTTGAGCGCCCGGATCGCCTGCGCCGTAACATGATCCGGATCACCAACGCCGATACCGATGACATGGATGATTCGCATCAGCGCGCCTTTCCCCGGGGTCGCAGCACCATCCACCGTCCAAGCAGGGCGGCTGCGAAACAGGCTCCCACAGTCCCGGACACCAACAGTGGCAGCCGTCCATCGGCGCCCCACAACAATCCCGCCCATATCCCCGCGACCAGAATCGCCAACCCACTGCCGCCCTGGAAAACCCCCTGGGCGCTGGACTGCCGGTCAGGGCCGACCAGCGAGGAGACCCAGGCCTTGCCGACCCCGTCGGTGCACGCGGTGAACACCCCGTACACGCCGATGAACACCCAGGCCAGCACGTGGTCGCGGGTGAGGCCTAGGCCCAGGTAGCCGATTGCGAAGAACACCAACCCGATTCCGAACACAGCAGACCGCGGCACCCGGTCAGCCAGCACACCGGCCGGATAGCTGGCGAGCGCGTAGACGAGGTTGTAGGTGACATAGGCAAGGATGACCGAGACCACGCCGAAGCCGATTTCATTGAGCCGCAATAACAACAGCGCGTCGGGGAAGTTCACCAGCCCGAAGCCGACCACCACGGTGGTCACCCGCCAGAACCGGGCGGGCAGATCATGCAGTCCGCTCATGATCGGCTGACGCGGCGGCCGCGGGCCGGTCCGGCGTTTCTCCGACACCAGTCCGATGAGCAGAACCGACAGCACGGCCGGAACGACAGCAACCCACAGCAGTGGCGCGATGCGGTGGTCGAGGAGTTCGTATCCGGCTAGACCCAGTAGCGGGCCGATGACGGCACCGAGAGTGTCCATCGTGCGGTGAAATCCGAAAACCCTTCCCCGGGCGCCGGAGTCGATGCCGTCAACCAGCAGTGCGTCCCGCGGGCCGCCACGAATGCCCTTGCCGAGCCGATCGACCACCCGGCCACTCAGCACTCCCGGCCAGGCGCCGGCCGCGGCGACCATCACCTTGCCCAGTGCTGCCATGCCGTAACCGGTCGCTATCAGCGGACGTTTGGCGAACCGGTCGCCGAGCGGGCCGACCGCGAGTTTGGTGACCGACGCCGCCCCTTCGGCCGCGCCCTCGATGGCACCGACCACCGCCGGCGGCGCACCGAGCACCGCGGTGAGATAGATCGGCAGCAACGGGTACAGCAGCTCGCTCGCCGTGTCCTGCAGGAATGACACCGCCGAGAGCACCCGCACATTGCGGGTCAGCCAGACACGTTTCATTGGTCACCAGTCTGCACCTGTCGTTGTCGGCGTAGACGCGCCCGGGCTTGTAACATTCGGCGCATGTCGACCTTCAACGGACTTCCGGTCCATGCCCTGCTAGTCCACTTCATCGTGGTGCTGGCCCCGCTGACCGCAGTCCTGGCGATTCTGTGCGCCGTATGGCCGGCGGCGCGCCAGCGACTGGTCTGGCTGGTGCTCGCCCTGGCCCTCGTGACGGCCGGACTGACCCCGCTGACCACCGAGTCCGGCGAGTGGCTCGAGCACCACGTCGAGGAGTCGGAGTTGATCGAGGCGCACGCCGCGTTGGGCGACACGATGATCTACTTCGCGCTGGCACTACTGGTCGCCGCAATCCTGCTGGCGGTGCTGCACGTCCGGGCGAACCGGGGTAAGGCGCTATCGACGGCATTGGCAGCGGTGATCGCCGTCTTCGTGGTGGTCGCCTCGGTCGCAACCAGCGTCCAGGTGTTCCGCATCGGCCACTCCGGTGCGACCTCCGTCTGGGAAGACGGGTTCACCGCCACTCCGGCCGGCGACAAAGGCGACACAGACGAGGGATAAGAGCGAGCCGGACGCCGGCAAAAGCGCCAACGCGAACTAGAACAGGTTCTAGTATCAGGGTGTGCGATTCACCTTTGCCGAGGCAATGACCGACCCGAGCTACTACATCCCGCTGGCCCAGGCGGCCGAGGCCGCCGGGTACCACGCCATGACCATCCCCGACAGCGTGGCCTATC
>NZ_JBPCSX010000101.1:0-3803 GCF_051006775.1 Mycobacterium sp. | reverse complement strand
GAAAAACGCCCCGACAGGGGCGTTGTTCGAGCGGGCGACGGGAATCGAACCCGCGTAGCTAGTTTGGACTGAAGGGGATCGGAATTAAGAGTTCGCCCAAGGGTTGGGATGTGCGATGATCTAACCCTGGTAGGGGAGCCTGGTCGACAGGACTCAATGTCTGCGTCTTGCCTCGCGCGGGATGTTCCGCGATGGGATCCACTAGCCTTCTTTGGCTGCATTGGGTGTCCTGCTGACGGGAAGTGCGAGATGCGTGCATCAGTGCCCGTCGGAACCGTCGCAGGTTTGGCGGTAGCAGTTGGGATCGGGGTGGCTACCGGCGGCCTCGGTGTGGCGGGGGCCGCCCCGGCTGACTCCTCGGGTTCGTCGGCCGCCGCTGACGGTTCCGGTGATGATGCGGCCTCGCGGGATGTCACGGCAGGACGGTCTGGCGGCAGGCGGTCCCCGGCATCGGCGGGCCGTGCCACTCGCGGCGCGAGTGCCGTGCCGACCTCCGCCTCATCGGTGGACCGGCAGAAGTCTCGCCCGACGTTGTCGGCTGCGCAGGCACCGAAGTTTGCCCCCGCGCCGCACGAATCCGCAGTGGACATTTCCGTGGCGACCACGTTTACTGCCCCGGCGAAATCCACACCGGTGCTGCCGTATTCGGCGACGAGTGCGACCGCGGTCCAGCCCGTTGCGCCACTGGCCGTGCCCCTCACCAATGGTGATGTACCCCAGATGGTTTCGGCTCCTGCTCCGGCGGTAGCGGCGCGGGCGATGGACTCGGTGTGGTCCCCGCTGCTCGGGACGAACCCGCAGTCGCCGGCGGAGTCACCTGCGTCGTGGGTGATGCTCGCCGCTTCGCGTCGCCAACCCGGGGCACCCTCGGCGGCGAGGTCCAAATCCGCCACGCTGTCCACGGGCCAGGTGGTCCCCGTCGCGCCGGCCGCGGCGGCGGTTCCGGCGGTGGCCGTAATCAATTCCCCGCCGGCGATTTCCAAGACGGTGCTGAGCATCCCGAATGTGAACACGGGCGCCGTGACAGGGACTGTGACCGCTACCGACCCGAACAATGACAAGTTGACCTTCACTGCGACGACCTCGATCAAGGGGGCGGTGACGATCACCACGGCGGGGGTGTTCACCTACACCCCGAACGCCGTGGCGCGCCATGCTGCCGGGAAAGCCAGGGCGACGACGGCCGCAACGAAGGACATGGTGACGGTGACGGTCACCGACGGCAAGGGTGGCACCGCCACCTCAGCGGTGTCGGTGCCGATCTCACCGGCCAATAGTGTGCCCACCGGCAAGGTGACTGTCGGCACCCCCAACACCACCACCGGTGTCGTGACTGGAACGGTCGCAGGTACCGACACCGACAGGGACGCTTTGACATACAGCGTGCCCACTACAACGTCCAAGGGCACGGTCGCGGTCAACGCCAACACGGGTGCCTTCGTCTACACCCCGACCGCGACTGCTCGCCACAATGCCGCGGCGACCACCGCCACCACAGCCAAGACTGACATCTTCACCGTCACGATCAACGACGGTTACGCCGGCTCGGTCGCGGTGCCGGTGACGGTGACGATCAGCCCGACCAACACCGCCCCGCTGGCAGGGACCCCGGTGGTGGGCACCCCGAACGCCACTACTGGTGTCGTGAACGGCACGGTCAGTGCGACTGACGCGAACGGCGATCCGCTGACGTTCAGCGTCCCGGCGACGACGGCCAAAGGCGCTGTCGTCATCACCACCGCGGGAGCGTTCACCTACACGCCGACAGCTACCGCGCGGAGCAACGCCGGTAAGGCGGGTGCGACGGCCGCGGACAAGGCCGACACGTTCACCGTCACGATCACCGACGGTTACGGCGGCACGGCGGCGGCGGCGGTCAACATCACGATCCGCCCGACGTATACCCCCCCGGTGGCGGGTGTCCCGACGGTGAGGACGCCGGACACCTCGACCGGGTTGGTCACTGGCGCCGCGGTGTTCTCCGATACCGCGGGGCGCACCCTGACCTTCAGCAGCGGAGCCACCAGCGCTGGTGGTGGCGCGGTGAGTATCAACGCCGCCACAGGTGTTTTCGTCTACACCCCGACCCAATCCCAGCGCCGGGCCGCGACCGGGTCCACCACCGACACCTTCACCGTCACCGCCGGTAACGGCGTGCGCACCGCCACCCAGACCATCACCGTCACCGTGGATCCCGGCACCCCGAACGCCGGCACACCGACGGCAGGAACCCCGAATTCCTCGACGGGGGTGGTGACGGGGTCGGTCTCGTTCACCGATTCGGCGGGGCGGACGTTGTCGTACAGCGCTCCGGTGACCTCGGCCGGTGGTGGCGCAGGGATTGTGAATGCGGCGACGGGTGCGTTCACCTACACCCCGACCCCGGGACAGCGTCAGGCGGCAACGGGGTCGACGACAGATACGTTCACGATCACGGCCAATAACGGGGTGAACAGCGCGAACACGACGGTGACGGTGTCGGTGGCCGGTAGTGGTCCAGTCGTTGTCGCCACGATCACGCTGGACTCTGGTCCGAATCCGAACGATCCGTCGTTCAAAAATGGGCCGGGTGTGGCGGTGAGTCCGGATGGCTCCCGGGTCTACGTCACCGACTCAAGCGACAGTTCGGTGCGGGTGATCGATACCGCCACTGCCGCGGTCGTAGCCACGATCTCCAACGTGCCGCAAACAGGTTTGGAATTGGCCATTGGTGGAGCCGGTGGTGTGGCGATGAGTCCCGATGGTTCCAAGTTGTACGTCGCCGGGCACTGTGGTAATGGGTGCATCGGAACTGGTGTGTGGGTCATCGATACCGGGACCGGCACGGTGACCGACACATTAGACGTCTCCTCGGCGTTCAGTGTGGCGGTGAGTCCCGATGGTTCCCGGATCTACGCCACCAGTTACCGCGAAGGTGCGATGTACGTGTTTGACGCGAACCAACCCCGTAACGTCCTCGACATCATTCAAAACGTGGTTTATCCCGATCACTCCTCGAGCGTGGCCGTGAGTCCAACCCGCCCCCGGGTCTACGTAGCCGGACAGCTATCGACGGCGGTGTGGGTGATCGATACCGACCCCGCCAGCCCCACCTATAACCAACGCATCGAAGCGATTGGGTTGGGAGACCGTTATGCGGAGGGCGGGATAGCGGTAAGTCCGGATGGTTCCCGGGTCTACGTCTCCACTGGCGACTCGGTCACGGTGATTGATCCCGGGCCCGAGGCCCTCCAGAACAGCGGCAATATGATGGGGACGGTCGTCGGAAGGATATGGGCGGTCGCAGGCGGTGGCCTGGCGATGAGTGCCGATGGTTCGCGGGTCTACGTCACCAGTCAAGGAGGCGACACGGTGTCGGTGATTGATACCGGCATGGGTGCGGTCATCGACACGATCACGGTGGGCCCCTGGCCGGGCGGTTTGGCGGTGAGTCCGGATGGTTCCAGGGTCTATGTCGCCAGCTGGTTTACGAGCTATGACCCACAGTTTGGTTTTGCCACCGGTTCGCCGTCGGTGTCGGTGCTTGATACCGGCCGTTAGGTGACGGTGGGACTGGGGCGCGGCAGGGGCGCCAGCCGATCAACGCGCGCCTCGAATGTCAAGCATCAACCGGAACCGCACATGGTCTGGAGCCGCTTTGCGCGGTATACGCGCGGTCCGGAAATTTGCCGCTGACCTGCGGCGACCTACGAAAAACGCCCCTGCCAGGGGCGTTGTCCGAGCGGGCGACGGGAATCGAACCCGCGTAGCTAGTTTGGAAGACTAGGGCTCTACCATTGAGCTACGCCCGCATGCTTGCGCGA
>NZ_JBPCSX010000100.1:0-31963 GCF_051006775.1 Mycobacterium sp. | reverse complement strand
GAAGGTGTCCCACTGCTGGATCGTCATCGTGCGACCCTTGCCGTCCACCAGAGACATCTGATTGTCCAACGCCGCCTGCGAGGAACCCGCGCCTGCGAACAACGCCGCGAAGGCGAGTGAGAGCGCAACCACTGCGCGACCGACGATCTTCATGGGCGCCCCTTAAACCGGCGAATTAAACATGACAGCTTGCTCATCGGTAACACAGATCACACCGTTACCGGGCTGAATTTGAAATTTAGGTCCGGTTCGGTCGGCCAGGTTCAGGCCGGGACCGCCGCCACCGGCATGACCACATTGCCCCGGCAGGGCCCCTCGGCGATATCGGTGTGCCAGGTGCCGCGCAATGATCCGTCCGCCTGGGGGGTGTAGACGGTGAACGAGGTGGCATGCGCCCATTGCTTCTGGTTGCCGGCGCCCAGGTAGCAGTCCCACAGCCAGTCATAGGTGATCGCCCAGCCGTTGCCGTTCCAGGTGTAGCGGGTCGGCTGCGGGATCGTCGGATTGCCCGGGGCCGGTCCGTCGACGACGGTGGCCACGCACCGGTCGAACGAGCAGGCGGTGGCCAGGGTGAAGACGGCGCCGAAGTCGCCCTCTGCCTGACGGCTGGCCGGGCTCGTTCCGGCCTTCTGCGAGGCGTAGGTGGTCATCTGGTAGCGGCCGCTCCAGGGCTGCGGCGCGGCACCGGCCACCGGCGGATTGAGCACCGCGGCACCGACCAGCAACACCACAGCCAGGGCGCCTGCTCTGGCTGCGGCGGGCATGGCTCCCCTCACTTAGCGCCCTGACCAGTCATAACCCGAGGGTACCGGCCAAAAACCTCATACGTCGCATCTGTAACACGACGCGCCGAGGGGTCGGGGTAGCCTCGCGGGGTGCTGCTGGCCTCCCTGAACCCGGCCGCGGTGGCCGCCGGCGCAGACCTGGCAGACGCCGTGCGTATCGGCGGTGTGACGCTGTCCCGCAGTGACCTGATCGGTGCCGCGACCTCGGTGGCCGAGCGGGTGGGCGGAGCGCATCGGGTGGCCGTGCTGGCGACGCCCACCCCGGCGACGGTCCTGGCGGTCACCGGCTGCCTGATCGCCGGCGTGCCGTTCGTGCCAATCCCGTCCGATGTCGGGGTCGCCGAGCGCGCGCACATCCTCACCGACTCCGGCGCCCAGGCCTGGCTTGGCGAATTGCCCGATGATCCCGCCGGGCTGCCGCATGTTCCGGTCCGGCTGCACGCCCGGTCCTGGCACCGCTACGCCGAACCTGGACCGCGGGACACCGCGATGGTGATCTACACCTCCGGAACCACCGGTCCCCCCAAGGGCGCGGTGCTCAGCCGCGCAGCGGTGGCCGCCGATATCGACGCACTGGCAGCGGCTTGGGAGTGGACCCCCGATGACACCCTGGTGCACGGTCTGCCGCTGTTCCACGTCCACGGACTGGTACTCGGACTGCTCGGCTCGTTGCGGGTGGGCAACCGGTTCGTACACACCGGGCGGCCGACGCCGCAGGCGTACGCGCAAGCGCAGGGAACGCTGTACTTCGGGGTGCCGACGGTCTGGTCACGTGTGGTGGCCGAACCCGACTCCGCAAGGGCGCTGGCCGCAGCGCGGTTGCTTGTATCGGGCAGTGCGGCGCTGCCGGTGCCGGTGTTCGACGGTCTCAACGCGCTCACCGGTCACGCACCGGTGGAGCGCTACGGCTGCACCGAGACCCTGATCACGGTGAGTACCCGTGCCGATGGAGAACGTCGGCCCGGCTGGGTTGGCCTCCCGCTGGCCGATATGCAGACTCGGTTGATCGCCGAGGATGGCTCGACGGTCGCCCACGACGGCGAAACCATTGGGGGACTGCAGGTTCGGACCCCCACCATCTTCGACGGTTACCTCAACCGCCCCGACGCCACCGCCGGGGCATTCGCTGACGAGGGCTGGTACCGCACCGGCGACGTCGCCGTCATCGATGCCGGTGGCATGCACCGCATCGTCGGCCGTGAGTCGGTTGACCTGATCAAGTCGGGGGGCTACCGGATCGGTGCCGGCGAGATCGAGACCGTGCTGCTGGGCCACCCCGGTGTCGAGGAGGTGGCTGTCGTGGGGATGCCCGATGAGGATCTCGGTCAGCGGATCGTCGCGTTCGTCGTCGGTGAGGCACGACCGGATCAGCTGATCGACTTTGTCGCCCGACAGCTTTCAATCCATAAGCGGCCGCGTGAGGTGCGACTGGTGGACGCCCTGCCGCGCAACGCCATGGGCAAGGTGATGAAGAAGGAACTGCTGTCATGGGACTGAGGTTCGCCGAGATCTGCGTCGATGCCAACGACACCTCTGCGCTGGCCCGGTGGTGGTCGCAGGCACTCGGCTGGGCCGTCGAGCCGGCAGAGGATGACGGCGAGTGGCTGTTGCGCGCTCCCGTCGGCGAGGGACCCGACTGGTTGTTCCTGCCGGTGCCGGAGGGCAAGGCCGTCAAGAATCGCATCCACTTCGACTTCATCCCGGCCGACCAGCACGCGGAGGTCGAACGCCTCGTGGATCTGGGCGCCCGGCATGTGGACATCGGGCAGGGCGGTCAAACCTGGGTGGTGCTGGCAGATCCGGAGGGCAACGAGTTCTGCGTGCTGGCCGCCGAGTGAGCCGCTAGTTGGCGTGCAGCGCCTCATTCAGCGTGATGCCTCTGCCATCGCGGGAGACGACCTCGACCGCGCCGGTCAGCGAATTGCGCCGGAACAGAAGGTTATCGGCCCCCGACAGCTCGCGCGCCTTCACCGTCGCTCCGTCAGCCATCACAACCTTGGTGCCGGCGGTGACGTACAGCCCGGCCTCGATCACGCAGTCATCGCCCAGCGAGATGCCCAGCCCTGCGTTGGCGCCCAGTAGGCAGCGCTTGCCCACCGAGATCACCTCGGTGCCGCCGCCGGACAGGGTGCCCATGATGGATGCGCCGCCGCCGATATCGGAGCCGTCGTCGACCACCACACCCGCCGAGATCCGGCCCTCCACCATCGAGGCGCCCAATGTCCCGGCGTTGAAGTTGACGAACCCCTCGTGCATGACGGTGGTGCCGGGCGCCAGATGAGCACCCAGCCGGACCCGGTCAGCGTCGGCGATACGGACGCCGGTCGGCACCACGTAGTCGACCATCCGGGGAAACTTGTCCACCCCGTACACCGTCACCGGGCCGCGCCGGCGCAGCCGTAACCGCACCTCCTCGAACCCTGCGATACGGCACGGCCCGTAATTGGTCCACACCACGTTCTGCAACGCGCCGAACACGCCGTCGAGGTTCAGGCCGTGCGGTTCGACCAGCCGGTGCGAGATCAGGTGTAGCCGCAGGTAGGCGTCAGCGGTGTCGGCCGGCTTGTCCTGCAGATCGGCGATGACGGTGCGGACGGCGACCACCTCCACGCCCCGATCGGGGTCCGGCCCGGCCAGGGCGGCCAGCTCATCGGGAACGTCATCGGGTGACAGCCGGGTGGTGCCGGACGGGCTGTAGGCGCCCAATTCCGGCTCCGGGAACCAGGCGTCGAGGACGGTGCCCTCGGCGGTGATGGTGGCCAGTCCGAATCCCGCAGCAGAAGTCACGGGACCCAACCGTACTAGCACGGCTATAGCCTGTGGAGTTGTGCTTGATCTCCACGCTGACCCGGTCGAGTTGACCGCCGCCCTGATAGACATCCCCAGTGTGTCGCGCGACGAGCGGCGGATCGCCGACGAGGTCGAGGCCGCGCTGCGCTCCCAGACGCCCCTCGAGGTGGTGCGCAACGGTGACGCGGTGCTGGCTCGCACGAACCTCGGGCGGCCCACCCGGGTGATCCTGGCCGGCCACCTCGACACCGTGCCGATCGCCGATAATCTGCCGTCCCATCGCGACGCCGACCACATCTACGGTTGCGGCGCTTCCGATATGAAATCGGGTGATGCGGTGTTCCTCCACCTGGCCGCGACCGTCCCCGATCCGGCGCACGATGTGACGCTGGTGCTGTATGACTGCGAGGAGATCGACGCCGCCGCCAACGGCCTTGGCCGCATCGAGCGTGAGCTCCCCGACTGGCTGTGCGCCGATGTCGCCATCCTCGGCGAGCCCTCCGGCGGCTATATCGAGGCCGGCTGCCAGGGCACTCTGCGCGCGGTGATATCGACAGCCGGAACCCGGGCGCATTCGGCACGATCCTGGCTGGGGGACAACGCGATTCACAAACTCGGCGCCGTCCTCGACCGGCTGTCCGGTTACCAGGGCCGTGTCGTGGACATCGACGGCTGCGCCTACCGTGAGGGACTCTCGGCGGTGCAGGTCGACGGTGGGGTGGCCGGCAACGTGATCCCCGATGCGGCGTCGGTGACGGTCAACTTTCGCTTCGCCCCCGACCGCGATCCCGCAGCGGCCCTGGCCCACGTGCGTGAGGTCGTCGCCGGTCTCGATGTCACGGTGGACCAGACCGACGTCGCCCCGGGTGCGATGCCCGGTCTGCACCATCCGGCCTCAGCCGCCCTGGTGGCCGCGGCCGACGGCCTGGTGCGGGCCAAGTACGGCTGGACCGACGTCGCGCGGTTCGCCGCACGCGGCGTCCCCGCGGTCAACTACGGCCCCGGTGACCCGAATCTGGCCCACCGTCGTGACGAACGCGTGGCGGTCGCGCAGATCACGGCGGTCACCGAAACGCTGCGCCGCTTCCTGGTCACCCTGCCCTAGTTGTCCGGGTACACCTAGAGGCTGGTCGGGGTGGCGGCGGCGATCCTGTCGAAGGCAGCCGTGAACCCGCCCGCGATCATCTGATAATCCGGAACCAGTCGGGTGTCGACGGCGATTCCGACCGTCACCCGACCGTTGTAACTGCAGATACTGAAGCTCATCGGCTGGTTACCGGAGACCGGCGCCCAACCGATGATGGTCTCCACCAGCGCACCGGCCAGATAGACGGGGATCGGCGGTCCCGGCACGTTGGTCAGTACGCCCGTGGTGCGATTGGTGAACAGGTCCACCGATGCCTCGTAGAGTCCGCGACTCACCCCGGCGATGGCCCTCTGCAACAGGAAGGCGATCGCTGCTTCGTGGCCCTTCTTGATGCGGTCCATCCGCCGCTTGACCGTCGCCAGCACCGCGCCGCCGTCGCGCGAGGCGGTGGGCAGTTCCAGTTGGACCAGGGCGAACTCGTTGCCGAGACGTGCGGGCATCGTGAGATCGAGGGGTTTGAGGTTCACCGGAACCATGAACGCCACCGAGGAGCAGAGGGCGCCCCTCGATCGCAGGTACTCCTGGAGCGCGCCGGCCACGGCGGCGGTGAGCACATCGTTGACGGTGCAGTGGTTGGCCTTTGCCACCGTCTTGACCGCGGCCAGCGGCAGAGAATCCGACCATGCGATGCCCTTCTCCGGGCCGGCGGCGCCGGTCCAGATCGTGGCGCTGTTACGGGGGCCGAAGGCCAACTTGCGCGCGGTATCGACGAAACCGGGTGCGGCGGAGACCATTCGGATCAGCCCCTGGCGTACGCCGGCCATCGTGGTGCGCAAAGCGCGCAGCGGGTCGCGCAGCGTTAGGCGGCCCAGCCGCGTCGCCCCGCGCAGCAGGGACTCACCTGCCTCCGGCCTGGGACGAGCTGCGTGCTGCGCAGGCGGCGGCGCAAGGATCGCTCCACCCTCCGGCGTTGCGTCGAACAGGCTCATCGCCACCTGCACGATCCGCATCCCATCGGCGATGGCGTGATGGCTACGGAAGACCAGCGCGCTCCCCGTACGGTATTTCTCAACGAGGATCACCTGCCACAGCGGCCGGCCCTGGTGCAGCATGCACACGCGGCGAGCCGCGATCAGCTGCTGCAGGTCCGCCTGATTGTCGGCGTCGGCCAGTGTCGCCGTCTCGATATGCTGATCCAGGTCGAAGCCGGGGTCGGGCTCCCACCAGGAGCCGGAGTCGTCACGGGCCGGGCGGCTGGAGAACACCGGGTAGCGGTCGACGAAGCGCTCCGCGAGTGCCGAGCGCAACCGGTCGAGATCCACCGGTGTGGCGGTCCAGATCACCACTTCGGCCACCATCGGGTTGGTGGGGCGGTCCATCTGCAGCCAGAGGGCGTCTTGGACGCCCAGTCGCTCTCGATCCACGCTCGCTCCCGCCAGCGGAACCTCGGTGCCGCCCCCTGAGTGTGACAGACGGCGACCGTCAGGGGGAGGCGGCCTCCTGCGACTGACGCGCGGCATCGGCGGCCGCCCCGTGAAAACCCGCGGCGGCCAGGTCCCCGGCCACCGCCGACAGCCCGGCCGCATCGCCGGCGGTCAGCGCGCGGGCGTGCGCCAGCACCATCCGGGTGTAGGCACTCGCCCCCAGGTCGGGCACGGCGTCGGCGATCGCGGCCACCGGATTCGCGGCCCGACGGTCGCCCAGTCGTACCGCCTCGTGCCAGGTCCGTACCGCGACCGCGCACTGGCCGCCGCGTTCGGCCATCCGCGCCGCCCCGCGCGCCGCCGTCAGCGCGCCGGGCTGATCGCCGATGGTGATGAGCCGCCACGCGCGCGCGATCCCGAGTTCGGGCGCAAACAGCGCCGACTTGGTGCCGTGCCGGGATTGCGCGCGCGCCAATGCTTTTGCCGAATCCGGGATCTCGCCCAGATGCGCCAGTGCGGTGGTCAGGTACATCAGCGCCAGCGGACCCCACGAATAGCCGGTGCGCTCCAGGGTGGCCGCTGCGGGCCCCATCAACGCGGCCGCCTCGGCGTTCTCGCCGCGTGCCAGCAGTACCCCGGCGATCAGCACCTCGCCGATGGCCCGGCCGGGCTGGGCCAGTTCGGCGAAGTCGGTGAAACTGCGTGCGGTCTCCAGCGCCTGATCGGTTTTTCCCGCTGTCAGCAGGCTGCTCGTCTCAGCCAGTCCGATGGTGAACCGCAACAGTCCGGGGTATTCGGTCCCCAGAGCGCGCTGCACGGTCGGCCACACCGCGCCGAGATGGCCCATCCGGGCCTGCGACAGCGCCGAAGCGCTGCCTGCCCACGCCACGGCCATATCGGGTGCGTCGGGATGGATGAGCACCTGACCGGCGATCTCGGCTGCCCGGTGCACATTGCCGGCGTTCATCGCGAAGGTCGCCGATAGCGCATCCAGGGTCAGGTGCGACGATGTCGCGCCGACCCGGCTGCGGACGTTCTGCAGGAAGGTGGTCGCCCGCTCGGGTTCGGACAGCATCCAGAACTGGTTGGCGGCCCGCGGCAGAGCCCACGCCATCAACTGCTCCTCGGAGAGTGCACGCACATCGACCGCGCCCAGCACCGAATCGGCCTCTCGGCCGCGGCCCTGCCAGGCCAGTGCGTAGCTCAGAGCCAGACGCGCGTCGAGCCGTTCGGCGTGTTCGAGCGCTCCGCTGGCCAGCCGCTCGGCCAGTCCGAGATCGCCGAGCCGCAACGCCTCCTGCGCGGCGAACACCGCGGCGTCGGTGTCGACGTCGCCGGCGCCCTGCAGGGCCAGCAGGGTGCGGCTGAGCCGCTCGGCGGGGCTGTGGGCGGGACGGCCGGCCAGCCGATTCGCCAGGGCGGTGCGCCGTCGCGCGATCTCGTCCCGGTCCAAGGTGGTGGCGAAGCGCTCAAGGAACAGCGGGTGCCCGCTGTAGATCACGGAGTCATGGTCGGCGGCCACTCCGGCGTCGATCGCCTCCCGGATCGCGGACTCGTCGGTCAGGGCCACCAGATCGTCGCGGGACACCGGTTCGAACACGCACAGGTAGCCCAGCACATTGCGGGCGGATTGCGACTGCCCGGCCAGATAGCGGTCGATGGCTGCATCGATGGTCTCGTCGTTGCCGCCGGTGGTCATCAGCATCCGCAGGTGCAGTGGGTTGCCTGCACTGCGGCGGTATAGAACGGCCTCGTCACCGCCGCCGGCTCCGCCGACGGCCGCACCGGTCTCGGCGCTGTTGAGGGGAGCGACGTCGAAGCGCATCAGCAGGCCGTCCTCCCACAGCGCCGAGACCACCTGTGGCACCCGCAGCACCGAGCGCACCGTGACGATCAGCGGGCTGCCGGTGCCTCGGGCTGCCTCCTGCGCCAGGTGATAGACGAGGGTGGCCGACAGCGGATCGAGAAGTCGGGCGTTGTCGATGATGATCGGCGCCGATCTGGCATGGGCGGCAAGGGAATCCGCGGCCGCGGCGATCAACGCGGCGGGTTTACCGACTTCGTGGATGTCGACCAGCGAGCCGAATGCACCGAACGGGACCGAGGACAGCGCCGCGGTTCCGACCACCCACACCGGGTCACCCCTGCCGAGGCGCTCGGCAGCCTGATGGGCCAGCGTTGTCTTGCCCACGCCCTCGTTGCCGATCAGCGCCACGCCGGCCGGGTTGTCCTGCAGCGCGGCCACCAACTCTTCGAGTGCGCTGCGGTGTACGACCGGCCAGTCAGACCATCGTTGAATCGGCATAGCAGGGACTCTATTTGGCGCGCCGAGGCTCTGGTCTAGGTTTCGGGTGTGCAGCAGCAACCGGAGTCCCGCGGCGAATGGGCGGTCTGCGTGTATTGCGCGTCCGGCCCTCGGCACCCTGAACTGCTGGAACTTGCGCGCCGGGTCGGTGCGGCGATCGCCGCGCGGGGCTGGACGCTGGTCTCCGGGGGCGGCAACGTCTCGGCGATGGGCGCACTGGCCGCCGGTGCCCGCGACGCCGGCGGACACACCGTCGGTGTCATCCCGAAGGCTCTGCTGTATCGCGAGGTCGCCGATATCGAGGCTGACGAACTCGTCGTCACCGACACCATGCGTCAGCGCAAGCAGATCATGGAGGACCGCAGCGACGCCTTCATCACGCTGCCCGGCGGGATCGGAACCCTCGAGGAGCTATTCGAGACCTGGACCGCTGGTTACCTGGGCATGCATGACAAGCCGGTGGTGCTACTGGACCCGGCCGGCCATTACAACGGACTGCGCAGCTGGCTGGACACCCTCGTCCCGGCCGGTTATGTCAGCGCGTCCGCACTGGAGCGGCTGCAGGTGACCACCGATATCGAGGACGCACTTTCGTTGTGCGCCCGAGGATCTCGCACGGAGAGGCCATAAAATATGGACAGGAACACAGGTGCCGGCAAACCTCGCCGGCCGGTGAGCCTGCTGGATCTCGCTGCTCAGGTGCCGGCGCTGCTGCTCGACACCCCGGTGATTCTGCGCGGCGCACTGACCGGGCTGCTGTCGCTGCCGGTTTCGAAGATCTCGATCGGCAAGATCTTTCAGGATCGTGCCGGGCAATACCCGGACCGGATCTTCATCCGGTTCGGTGACGAGGAGATCACCTACCGGCAGGCCAACGAGACCGTCAATCGCTACGCCGCGGTGCTGGCGGGCCACGGTGTCGGTCACGGCGACGTGGTCGGGATCATGCTGAGCAACCGTCCGGAGACGGTGCTCGTCATGCTCGCAGCCGTCAAATGCGGCGCGGTGGCCGGAATGCTGAACTTCAACCAGCGCGCGGATGTGTTGGCGCACAGCATCGGTCTGCTGGACTCCACGGTGCTGATCGCCGAGGCCGATCTGATCACCCCGATCACCGAGAGCGGCGCCCGGCCGGCGACACTCATCACCATCGACACCCTCGCGAAGAAGTCCGCCGGTATGCCCGCGGATAACCCGCCGTCGGCCGCAGAGGTGCGCGCCAGGGACACCGCCTTCTACATCTTCACCTCCGGCACCACCGGTAATCCGAAAGCCAGCGTGATGACTCACCAGCGATGGCTGCGGGCACTGGCCGGATTCAGCGGCCTCGGCGTGCGACTGCGCGGCGGCGACACCATGTACTGCGCGCTGCCGCTCTATCACAACAACGCGTTGACGGTCGCGCTGTCATCGGTGATCGACGCCGGAGCCACCCTGGCACTCGGCCGGTCATTCTCGGCTTCCCGATTCTGGGATGAGGTGATCGCCGCGAAGGCCACCGCGTTCATCTACATCGGCGAGCTATGCCGGTACCTGCTCAACCAACCGCCCCGGCCCACCGACCGCAGCCATCACGTCCGGGTGATCGTCGGAAACGGACTCCGGCCCGACATTTGGGAGGCGTTCACCGAACGCTTCGGTATCAAGCGGGTGGTCGTGTTCTACGCCGCCAGTGTGGGCAATACGGCCTTCATCAACATCTTCAACATCCCGGGCTCGACCGGTATCAATCCGCTGCCGCTGGCCTACGTCGAATACGACACGGCGACCGGAGAGCCGGTGCGTGACAGCAATGGCCGGGTGCGCCGCGTGCCGGCCGGCCAACCCGGGCTGCTGATCAGCCCGGTGAGCCGGCTCTCGCCGTTCGACGGCTACACCGACAAGGCGGCCAGCGAGAAGAAACTGGTGCGCAACGCTTTCAAGGACGGCGATGTCTGGTTCAACACCGGTGACGTGATGTGCCCGCAGGGCATGGGGCACGCTGCCTTCGCCGACCGCATCGGGGACACCTTCCGCTGGAAGGGTGAGAATGTCGCCACCACCGACGTGGAGGCCGCACTGTCCGCCGATGCGGGCGTCCAGGAATGCACCGTGTTCGGCGTCGAGGTACCCGGCACCGATGGACGGGCCGGCATGGCCGCGGTCAAGCTGCGCGCCGGCGTTGTGTTCGACGGCCCTGAGCTGGCCGCGCAGTTGTACCGCACCCTGCCCGCCTACTCGGTTCCGCTGTTCATCCGGCTCGTCGAATCCCTGGAGACCACTTCGACGTTCAAGAGCCGCAAGGTCGATCTTCGCGACGAGGCCTTCGGTCCGGACGTATCCGATCCGCTGTATGTGCTCGCCGGTCGTGACGATGGCTACGTTGCGTTCTACGACGGCTATCCGGCGGAGGTCGCAGCCGGAAAGCGTCCGAGGGGCTGACGATGGCGGGCCGCACGTTCGCGTGCACAGCCGTCGGCGTATCCGAGGCTCACGCCCGGTGCTGAATACTGTCGGGATGAGCGCGACTTTCTGTGGGCGGCCGGTGGCCGGTGATCGCGCGCTGATCATGGCGATCGTGAACCGCACGCCCGACTCGTTCTACGACCGCGGCGCCACCTTCACCGACGAGGCGGCCAAGGACGCCGTCCGCCGCGTCGTCGCCGAGGGCGCTGACGTCATCGACATCGGCGGGGTCAAGGCCGGACCGGGCACCCTTGTCGACGCCGACGAGGAGATCACCAGGGTGGTGCCCTTCATCGAGTGGGTGCGCGCCGAATACCCCGACCAACTGATCAGCGTGGACACCTGGCGGGCCTCGGTGGCCGCACTGGCCTGCGCGGCCGGCGCCGACATCATCAATGACACCTGGGCCGGGCATGACCCGGCGCTGCCCGAGGTCGCGGCCGAATTCGGCGCAGGCCTGGTGTGCTCGCACACCGGCGGCGCGGTGCCCCGGACCCGGCCGTTCCGGGTCAACTACGGCACCGAGGTCACCGGGGTGGTCGACGATGTCATCGCCGAGGTCACCGCAGCCGCCGAGCACGCTGCGAAAGTCGGCGTCCGCCGGGACGGCATCCTGATCGACCCGACCCACGATTTCGGCAAGAACACCTTCCACGGCCTGACGTTGTTGCGGCATGTGCAGGATCTGGTCAACACCGGATGGCCCGTCCTGATGGCACTGAGCAACAAGGACTTCATCGGGGAGACTCTGGGTGTGGAACTGACCCAACGCCTCGAGGGCACGCTGGCCGCCACCGCGCTCGCGGCCGCCGACGGCGCGCGGATGTTCCGCGTCCACGAGGTCGGACCCACCCGCCGGGTGTTGGAGATGGTCGCCTCGATCCGGGGCGATCGCCCACCCGCGCGGACGGTGCGGGGGCTGGCATGACCCCCGACATCTGGCCGAACTGGACGATCCCCGAACTGCAGGCCGCCAAGGGGGACCGCACCATCTCCGTCGTGCTGCCGGCGCTCAACGAGGCCGCGACGGTCGGCGCCGTCATCGACACCATCACCCCGATGCTGGGCGGCCTCGTCGATGAACTGATCGTGCTGGACTCCGGGTCCACCGACGAGACCGAGGCGCGGGCCAGGGCGGCAGGCGCGCGGGTGGTCCATCGCGAGGAGGCGCTGCCCGAGGTGCCACCGCAGCCGGGCAAGGGTGAGGCGCTGTGGCGCTCGCTGGCAGCCACCACCGGCGACGTCATCGTGTTCATCGACTCCGACCTGATCGACCCCGACCCGATGTTCGTGCCGCGACTGGTCGGCCCGATCCTCACCGGCGACGGTATCCATCTGGTCCGCGGCTTCTACCGGCGCCCACTCAAGGTCGGCGACGGTCAGGACGCCAACGGCGGCGGCCGGGTAACCGAGCTGGTCGCCCGCCCGCTGCTGGCGGCTCTGCGTCCCGAACTGGGTGCGGTCATGCAGCCGCTGGGTGGCGAATACGCCGGCACCCGGGAGTTGCTGACCTCGGTGCCGTTCGCACCCGGGTACGGCGTCGAGATCGGGATCCTGATCGACACCTATGACAGGTTCGGACTCGAGGCCATCGCCCAGGTGAACCTCGGAGTGCGCACCCACCGCAACCGTCCGCTCAGCGAGCTGGGCCCGATGAGCAGGCAGATCATCGCGACGCTGCTGACCCGGTGCGGCATTCCGGACTCCGGGGTGGGACTGACCCAGTTCCTGCCCGACGCCGACGGGTACCTCGCCCGGACCTCGACGGTGTCGCTGGCCGACCGGCCGCCGATGAACACCCTGCGCTGAGCCGGGGCGCGTCAGGCAGGATCAGGGGCGTGACACTGATCCTGCTGTATCTGGTGGTGCTGATCCTGGTGGCGGTGGTCCTGTTCGGGATCGCCAGCCTGGTGTTCGGCCGGGGTGAGCAACTGCCGCCGCTGCCGCGCGGCACCACCGCGACGGTGTTGCCGGTGACCGAGGTGACCGGATCCGATGTCGAGGCGGTCAAGTTCACCCAGGTGTTCCGCGGGTACAAGACCAGCGAGGTGGACTGGGTTCTGGACCGCCTGGGCGCCGAACTCGACGAATTGCGGGCCGAACTCGCCGAGTTGCGGTCCGGGCTGCGACCCCCGGCCCCCACGCCCCGTGACTGACTCCGGCCCGACCCACGACGGCCCGACCCACGACGGCCGGCCCCGCTGCCCCTGGGCCGACGGATCCCAGCTCTACCGCGACTACCACGACACCGAATGGGGCCGGCCGCTGCGGGGCGGCACCGCGTTGTTCGAGAGGCTGACCCTGGAGGCCTTCCAGAGCGGGTTGTCATGGCTGATCATCCTTCGCAAGCGGGACAACTTCCGGAGTGCCTTCGCCGGCTTCGAGATCGACACGGTGGCCGGGTTCACCGACCGCGACGTGGCCCGGCTGATGGACGACGTCGGGATAGTGCGTAACCGGGCCAAGATCGAGGCCGCCATCACCAATGCGCGGGCGATCGCCGACCTCGACGTCGACCTGTCCGACCTGCTGTGGTCCTTCGCTCCACCGCCGCGCCCCCGGCCCGCCGCGATCGGTGATGTGCCTGCCCAGACCCCGGAATCGCAGGCCATGGCCCGCGAGCTCAAGCGGCGCGGATTCCGTTTCGTCGGCCCGACGACCGCCTACGCGTTGATGCAGGCCACCGGGATGGTGGACGACCACCTGGCAAAGTGTTGGGTGCCCCGCAACGGCCGCTAGCAGGGTCTTTCACACCTTGGGCTGCGGATAGGGAACAATGGTGCTCAACAGAATCAACCCTGGCTCCGGCTCCGCCGGTGCTGACGGGCCTGCTCGGATCTCGAAGGGAGCACTCGATGGCGGCGATGAAGCCACGGACCGGTGACGGTCCGCTTGAAGCGACCAAGGAAGGACGCGGCATCGTGATGCGCGTACCGCTTGAAGGTGGCGGACGGCTGGTCGTCGAGTTGACGCCGGCGGAGGCCTCGGCGCTGGGCGACGAACTCAAAGCCGTCACCGGATAAACGCTCTTCCCTCGAAAACCCCGCGGCGTGCGACAGCAGGCGCGGGGTTTCGTGCTGCCGGTGGGCTTACGCGGTGACCGCGCGGTAGATCGCCAGGGTCTGCTCGGCGATCCGAGCCCAGGAGAATTCGTCGATACAGCGCCGGCGCCCCGCGATGCCGTAGCCCGCCGCCTTGGCCGGATCGGCCACCAGTGCGTTGACCGCCTCGGCCAGCCCCGCCTCGAAACCGCGCCCGTCTGCGGGGTCGTAGTGCACCAGCATCCCGGTCACTCCATCGTCGACCACCTCGGGGATTCCGCCGACATCACTTGCCACCACGGCGGTCCCGCACGCCATCGCCTCGAGGTTGACGATCCCCAGCGGCTCGTACACCGACGGGCATACGAATACCGTTGCGGCGGATAGTATTTCGCGGATCTCATGAACCGGTAGGAAGTCCTGCACCCAGAACACCCCGCTGCGTTCGGCGGCGAGTTCGGCGACCGCGCTCTTGACCTCGGCGGCGATCTCCGGGGTGTCCGGCGCGCCCGCGCACAGCACCAGCTGTACCTCCGGGGCGAACCGGTGGGCCGCGGCGATCAGGTGCGGGACACCCTTCTGGCGGGTGATCCGGCCGACGAAGGCGACGATCGGGCGCGAGGGGTCCACGCCCAGCTCGTCGAGCACCGATTCCTCCGGCGCGGGGGCAGCCGGGAACCACACGTCGGTGTCCACGCCGTTCTTCACCACATGAACGCGGGCGGGGTCCAGGGTCGGGTACGCCGACAGGACGTCATTGCGCATTCCGGCACTGACGGCGATCACCGCGTCCGCGGCCGTGACCGCGGTGCGTTCCACCCAGAGCGAGACCTGATAGCCGCCGCCGAGTTGTTCGGCCTTCCAGGGCCGCAGCGGCTCCAGCGAGTGCGCGGTCAACACGTGCGGAACGCCGTGCAGCAGTGCCGCGATGTGTCCGGCCATGCCGGTGTACCAGGTGTGCGAGTGCACGACCGCAGCCCCGGCGGCGGCATGGGCCATCCGCAGGTCGGCCGACAGGGTCGACAGGGCGGCATTGGCATCCTTGAGTACCGGATCGGGCTGATGTACGAACACCCCCGGACGGGGCTCACCCATGCAGTGCACGTCGACCTCGCACAGCCGGCGCAACTGGGCCACCAGCTCGGTGACATGCACGCCCGCACCGCCGTAGACCTCCGGCGGGTATTCCCGGGTCATCATCGCCACGCGCATACCGCAGAACCTAGTGCACCGCGGCGACCGGACGACGGCTTCCGATGACGCGCATCGGTGAGTCGATTCGCCGCAGGCGCATCCATTGCCTCCATTGCCCTAGCCGAGTCCAGCGGGGGCGGATAGGTTTGCAGACATGAGGGAGCTTCCGCACGTGCTGGGCATCGTCCTGGCCGGGGGCGAGGGTAAGCGCCTCTATCCGCTGACGGCCGACCGCGCCAAACCTGCCGTTCCGTTCGGGGGCGCCTACCGGCTGATCGACTTCGTGCTGTCCAACCTCGTCAACGCGCGCTATCTGCGGATCTGCGTTCTGACGCAGTACAAGTCGCATTCACTGGACCGGCACATCTCGCAGAACTGGCGACTGAGCGGTCTGGCGGGGGAGTACATCACCCCGGTGCCGGCCCAGCAGCGTCTCGGTCCCCGGTGGTACACCGGATCCGCCGACGCGATCTATCAGTCGCTGAATCTGATCTACGACGAGGATCCGGACTACATCATCATCTTCGGTGCCGACCACGTGTACCGGATGGACCCCGAGCAGATGTTGACGTTTCACATCGAAACCGGCGCGGGGGCGACCGTAGCCGGAATCCGGGTGCCGCGCGCAGAGGCATCGGCATTCGGCTGCATCGACGCCGACGAGTCCGGACGGATCAAGGGCTTCGTCGAAAAACCAGCGGAGCCCCCCGCCTGCCCGGACGATCCCGACAAGACCTTCGTCTCGATGGGCAATTACATCTTCACCACGAAGGTGCTCATCGACGCCATCCGAGCCGACGCCGACGATGACAACTCCGACCATGACATGGGCGGGGACATCATTCCGCGACTGGTGGGCGAGGGCATGGCCGCCGTCTATGACTTCGACGACAACGAGGTTCCCGGTGCGACCGAACGCGATCACGGCTACTGGCGTGACGTCGGAACCCTGGACGCCTTCTACGACTCCCATATGGACCTGGTGTCGGTCCACCCGGTGTTCAACCTATACAACAAACGCTGGCCGATTCGCGGTGAGTCCGACAACCTGGCCCCGGCCAAGTTCGTCAACGGTGGTTCCGCGCAGGAGTCGGTGGTCGGGGCCGGCAGCATCATTTCGGCTGCGTCGGTTCGTAATTCGGTGCTGTCGAGCAATGTCGTCGTCGACGACGGTGCCATCGTTGAGGGCAGTGTGCTGATGCCCGGTGTCCGGGTCGGACGTGGTGCGGTGGTGCGCCACGCGATCCTGGACAAGAACGTCGTGGTGGGCCCCGGCGAGATGGTCGGGGTGGACCTGGAGAAGGACCGCGAGCGTTTCGCGATCAGCGCCGGCGGAGTTGTCGCCGTCGGCAAGGGCATCTGGATCTGACTAGCCGGGGACCGCTTGACGGCGTTTGCGCCGTCGCCGCCGAAACAGCCACCACGCACCCCAGGCCAGCGCCACCAGGATCAACAGCACCAGGGCGGGGATCAGGATCGCCGCAAAGGTCAGGCCGACGCTGGTGAAGTCCTCGATGGTGCTCAGCACCGGGGCGGCGACGCCGGCGGTCGCGACATTGGCCGCCGGTCGCACCGCCGTCTTGGTCAGGTGAACCACCAGGGCCGTCACAACGCCGATCGCGATCGGCACCCACTGCCCGGTGCGGGCGAACTCAGCGGGGTCGGCGACCGCGGCGGTCTGGGCGGCGGTGCCGGAACCGAAGACGATCCCGCCGGAGGTCGGCCGCACGAAGGTCTGGATGGAATCGTTGATGGAATCCAGTGCCGGGATCTTGTCGGCGACGATCTCGACGGCCAGCAGTACGGCAACGATCGCGATCACCCAGCCGTTCTCCAGCCAGGCCCAACCGGACGGCAGGTGGATGAGATCGGTGTACCTGCCCAGTAGTCCCATCGACAGCAGTGGGATGTAGGCGTTGAGACCGGCAGCCGATGCCAGGCCGAACCCCGTCATCAGTTCCACGGCCGAACCCCACCGATCATGCTGTGTCCGAACATCATCCGGGTCCGAACATCATCCGGCGTCTCGGGCGGCCACCAGGATCCCGTCTCCCAGTGGTACCAGAACGGGGGTGAGACGTTCGTCCTCGGCGATCAGCCTGGCGGCCTCACGCACCGCGATGACCTCGGCATCGCTGGCAGCGGGGTCGCCGGCCCGGCCGTCGAGTGCGGCGTGGTGCACCACGATGACCCCGCCCGGCCGCAGCAGCCGCACGCCCTCGGAGACGAAGTGCGGTTGGTCCGCGGGTGCGGCGTCGACGAAGACGAGGTCGTAGGAGGCGTCGGCGAGTCGGGTGAGCACTTCCTGGGCGCGCCCGCCGATGAGTCGGGTGCGTCCGGGGCCGATCCCCGCCTCGCCGAAGGCCTGTTTGGCCAGGCGCTGGTGCTCGGGTTCGGTGTCGATGGTCGTCAGCACGCCGTCCTCGCGCATACCGGCGAGCAGCCACAGTCCGCTGACACCCGCCCCGGTCCCGACCTCGACGACGGCCTTACCGCCGGAAAGCCGGGCCAGCACGCTCAGCAGTGCCCCCACCGCTGGGCTGACGGCGCCGGCGCCGGTCTCCAGCGCTCGCTCGCGGGCGGCGGAGACGATCGCATCCTCGGAGATCGAGCCTTCGGCGTGGTGCAGGATCCGGTCGGCCCTGCTCGGCGGGCTGCCCGCGGGTTCGTCGCTGATGGACATTCTGAGCAGCGTAGATGAACTCCAGCCGGGTTTGGGCAGACGCGCCAGAGCTGGTCAGAGGTCCGGAATCCGATTTTGAGTAGCTAGTCTTAAGGAATTGCTGAGATTTCTGCAGGGACCTGGGTTTTCCCAGCTGATTGTCACTTATTTCCTAAATTTTCATGCGACACGAAGTTTGCTCCTATACGGTTCACAGGACGGTATGGAAAGGTGATGGTCATGGAAAGCCGTGGCGGTTCGACGGGGAATACCCCGCAGCGGGCTCGCGTTGTGCATTTCGAAATGGCAGATAACACCGCATTCGACTTCGGCTGTCCGGCCGGGGTTCTGCCCGCCCTCCGGGATCTCGAGGATCCGACGATCACCACCCTGACCGTTCCGGTCAGCATGACCCACCCGGCGCCGAAGATCGACGCCGATTGGGTTGAGCCGTCCGACGAGTTGCAGGGCACCGCGGTGTTCGACGCGACCGGGGACCGGGCGGTCATGCCGTCCTGGGACGAGCTGGTGCGCCAGCATGCCGACCGGGTCTACCGGCTGGCATATCGGCTGTCGGGCAACCGCCACGACGCCGAGGACCTCACCCAGGAGACCTTCATCCGGGTGTTCCGCTCGCTGCAGAACTACCAGCCCGGCACGTTCGAGGGTTGGCTGCACCGCATCACGACGAACCTCTTCCTGGACATGGCTCGTCGCCGCAGCCGCATCCGCATGGACGCGCTGCCCGAGGACTACGACCGGGTGCCCTCTGACCAGCCGAATCCGGAGCAGATCTATCACGACGCTCGGCTCGGCCCGGACCTGCAGGCCGCGCTGGACTCACTGCCGGCCGAGTTCCGTGCCGCGGTGGTCCTCTGCGACATCGAGGGTCTGTCCTATGAGGAGATCGGCCACACGCTGGGCGTGAAGCTGGGCACTGTTCGCAGCCGTATTCACCGCGGCCGACAGGCCCTGCGTGACCACCTCGCCGCGCGCGGCGTGCATGGCGCAGCCGCAGCTTTCGCCTGACAACACCTCGCGCGGACGCCGTCATGACCTGTCCTGGCGGTTTCGCGCGCTACATTCGTTATAGGTCGGTACGTGGCTGATCGCCGCGTACCTGGAGGAAGGAGCCCGGTGGCGCTGTTCGAGCCCGGACGCTTCTTCCGCGGTGCGATATCCCGACTGCCGGCCAACTTCGTCGCCGTCGACGAAGCGGCGCTGGCTGCGCCGCGGAAGTTCACTTCCACCGACCACCTCTCCACCGAGGCGGTGGCCGCCTATGTGGACGGCGAACTGCCGATGAAGGCCCACCTCCGGGCCGCCAGCCACCTGGCGGCGTGCCGGGAGTGCGCGGCCGAGGTCGAGGACCAGGGTCAGGCCCGGGCAGCGCTGCGTGAGTCCCGGCCGGTCAGCATGCCCAGCACACTGATGGGATTGCTCACTCAGATCCCGGAATCCAATCCGGAGGAGCCGACACCGGCACCCCAGGTCAGCGACCGGCGGCCCGGCGGCGCCGCGCGTGGCCGGCGCAAGCGCCGGTAGGGTGAAGTCCGGCACGACGTGGGCTGACGCCCATTTGTTGAAACGCTTCTCTGCAGTGGTGGATCGAGGTTGATGTGAGCTCCAACAAGGACGGCTCCGGCGTTGGACCCCGGCTGGCGCCGCGTCCGGTGTCGCGGCCGCCGGTTGATCCGCAGGCATCCCGGGTGTTCGGCCGTCCCGGCGGCGTGGACGGTTCCTTCGTCGCAGAGGACCTGAGGCCGGCCAAGTACCGCGCCGCTGACAACTTCACCCCCGGCGAAAGGCCCGCCGACCCGGTGCTGGAGGAGGCATTCGGCCGCCCCCTCCCGGGCGGGGATTCGCTGCAGCGCCACCCCGCCGACGCCGGCGCCCTCAACGGGGAGGCGCCCGGACCGGAGGATCCCGAGGATCCGTGGCGCAATCCGGGTGCCGCGGTCGCGCTGGGCACCCCGGCCATGGATCGGCCGGTCCAGCAGTTCGGTCCCGGACCGGTGGGCAAGCTGGGTGTGCGCGACGTGTTGTTCGGCGGCAGAGTCTCCTATACGGCGCTGGCCGTGCTCGCCATCACCGCACTGCTCATCGGTCTGCTCGGCGGTTGGGTGGGCCGCAAGACCGCGGAGGTCGTCGAGGCCTTCACCACCTCCAAGGTGACGTTGTCGACCACCGGCACCTCTGATGTGCCGCCCGGCCGGTTTGCCGCCGTTGCGGCGTCGGTGGCCGACTCGGTGGTGACCATCGAGGCCAAGAGTGACGAGTCCGGCGCGCAGGGGTCCGGTGTCGTCGTCGACGGCCGTGGCTACGTCGTCACCAACAATCACGTGGTCTCCGAGGCCGCAGCCAGTCCGAGCAAGTTCAAGCTGACGGTGGTGTTCAACGACGGTAAAGAGGTGCCGGCCAACCTGGTCGGCCGCGACCCGAAGACCGATCTCGCCGTGCTGAAGGTCGATAACGTCGACAACCTCACGGTGGCCAAGTTCGGCGATTCCGCCAAGCTGCGGGTCGGCGAGGAGGTTGTCGCCGTCGGCGCCCCCCTGGGCCTTCGCAGCACCGTTACCCACGGCATCATCAGCGCACTCAACCGCCCGGTACCGCTCTCGGGTGAAGGGTCCGACACCGACACCGTCATCGACGCGGTGCAGACCGACGCCTCGATCAACCACGGCAACTCCGGTGGCCCGCTGATCAACATGAACTCCGAAGTCATCGGCATCAATACGGCCGGAAAGTCGTTGTCCGACAGCGCAAGTGGGCTCGGGTTCGCGATCCCGGTCAACGAGGTCAAGGCCACGGTCGAGTCCCTCATCAAGGATGGCAAGATTGCGCATCCGACGCTGGGGCTCTCTGCCCGCTCGGTGAGCAACGACCTCGCCTCGGGCGCGCAGGTGGCCAATGTGAAGGCCGGGGGGCCGGCTGAGAAGGCCGGCGTCAAGGAGAACGATGTCGTGGTCAAGGTCGGCGGCCGCAAGGTGGCCGACGCCGACGAGTTCGTCGTCGCGGTCCGTCAGCTCACGATCGGTCAGGACGCCCCCATCGAGGTGATGAGGGAGGGCCGCAAGGTCACCCTGACGGTGAATCCCGCTCCGGACAACTGAGGCCATGTTCGCCAATATCGGCTGGGGCGAGATGCTGTTGCTTCTCGTCATCGGTTTGGTGGTCCTGGGGCCCGAACGGTTGCCGGGCGCGATCCGGTGGACGACCGGCGCGATCCGTCAGACCCGTGATTACCTCAGTGGCGCCACCAGTCAGTTGCGTGAGGAACTCGGCCCTGAGTTCGACGACCTGCGCCAGCCGCTCAGTGAACTGCAGAAGTTACGCGGAATGAGCCCGCGCGCCGCACTGACCAAACATCTACTCGACGGCGATGACTCCTTCCTCACCGGAGAGTTCGACAATGCGGCTGTCAAACCGCAGAGTGCGCCGGTACCCACTGCCACGCCCACTGCCACTCCCACGCCGTCCCCCGCACCGTTTGACGCAGACGCGACCTGATCGCGCCCGGGGGTAGCCAGGGGTCGCTCAGCGTCCCGCCGGATCCAGGCCCAGCGACATCCCCGCCAACCCCCGCCGGCGCCCGGCGAGCGTGTCGGCGATGCTGCGCAACTCCCGGCCGGCCGCGGAGTCCGGTGTCGACAAGACCAGCGGCACGCCGGCATCGCCTGCGGTCACCAGCGCGGGATCCAGCGGGATCTGTCCCAGGAGCGGGACGTCGGCTCCCACGGCACGGGTCAGCCGGTCGGCTACCTGCCTGCCACCGCCTTCGCCGAAGATTTGCATCGTGGTGCCGTCGGGGAGCGCCAGACCGGACATGTTCTCCACCACGCCGACGATGCGCTGACGGGTCTGCAGGGCGATCGCCCCGGCCCGTTCGGCAACCTCGGCCGCGGCCATCTGCGGGGTGGTCACCACCAGGATTTCCGCGTTGGGAACCAGCTGGGCCACCGAGATGGCCACATCACCGGTACCGGGCGGCAGGTCGAGCAGCAGCACGTCCAGATCGCCCCAGTAGACGTCGGCGAGGAACTGCTGCAGGGCCCGGTGCAGCATCGGGCCGCGCCAGACCACCGGCGCGTTTCCCTGGGTGAACTGCGCGATGGAGATGACCTTCACGTCATGGGCGATGGGTGGAAGGATCATCGACTCGACCTGGGTCGGCCGGTCGGCGGTGCCCATCATCCGTGGCACCGAATGACCGTAGATATCGGCATCGAGCAACCCGACGGAAAGCCCGCGTGCAGCCATTGCCGCCGCGAGATTGACTGTGACACTGGACTTTCCGACGCCGCCCTTGCCGGAGGCCACCGCGTAGACCCGGGTGAGGGAGCCGGGCTGGGCGAACGGGATGACCGGTTCGGCGGACAGTCCCTGATCGCCGCGCAACTGCTTGCGCAGTGCGGTGCGCTGTTCGTCGTCCATCACGTCGAGGCTCACCCGCACCGCTCCGGTGCCCGGCACGTCGGTGACGGCCGCGGTGACACGCTCGGTGATCTCGGTCTTTTTCGGACAGGCGTCGGTCGTCAGGTAGATCTCGACGTGCACCGCGCCACCGTCAGTGACGGAAACGCCCTTGACCATGTTCAGTTCGGTGATCGGCTTACGTAGTTCCGGATCTATGACCTTGGCCAGCGCGGCGCGGATCGACTTCTCGAGCTCAGTGTTTTCAGACATCTCCGCCTGATTATCTCCGGCGGGGTGATCAGGGTCAGCTGGCGGGGCCTGGCAGCGGTCCCGGACCCTGGGCCACCGTCGGCGCCACATCCGGAACCGGCGCCGGCTCGGGACCCGGGGCGGCCGGACCGGGCACGTCCGCCGGGGCGGGCGGACCCGGCACCGCGGCTGGGGCGGGCGGACCTGGCGGACCGGGCATGATCGCCGGGGCCGGTGGTGCCGGGATGTTGGCCGGGGGCACCATCGGCTCGAACTGGGCGGGCCCGGGCAACATGACCGGCATCGGGGCGACCGCGGGCTGCGGCATCCACGGGGCCGGATTCATCGGCATCAGCCACGGCGGAAGGTTTTCCTGGATGGCGTCCGCAGGCGCCAGTTGGGAGGACATGCAGATCACCTCGCACCCGTACTGGGGCAGCACGCCGGGGCCCTGCAACGGTCCGGGCATGGCGAGCTGGCCGGCGAGTTCACTGTTGCCGAAGTTCATCTGCGAGAGCTGCAGCAGCGGGTCGCCCTCGGGCATACCCGGCATACCGGGTCCGAGGCCTTCCGGATTCTCCAGGTGCATATCGCCCAGGGCCGGGATCGGGCCGGTGATGAGCGGCAGATCCACCGGCGCGACGCCGGTGGCGTAGGCCGCGGCCCAGCCCATCACGTTCTGGGCGTAGGCCATCGAGTTGTTGTAGCGCAGGATCGCGGTGAGGACCTGGCTCTGGTTGCGCAGGTTCAGCCCGCCGCTGCAGAGGTAGCGCGCGGCCGACAATGACGCGTCGAACAGGTTCTGCGGGTCGGCTTTGCCGTCGCCGTCGCCGTCGGAGGCGTACCGCGACCAGGTGCCGGGCAGGAACTGCATGGGACCCATCGCGCGAGCGAAGACCGGCCGGCCGCCGGCGTTGCTCTGGACGATCACCTCATTGCCGGGCAGGCTGCCATCCAGCGTCGGGCCGTAGATCGGACGTACGGCGGTGCCGCGTGCGTCGGTGGCGCCACCGTTGGCGTGCGAGGACTCGATGCGGCCGATGCCGGCCAGCAGATTCCAGCTCACCCCGCAGCCGGGGGATGCCACGGCCATGGTCTGCTCGGCTTTGCGGTAGGCGGACAGGGCCATCACTGGGATGCGCATCCCGCCTACGGCGCTGACCAATGCGGGTGGCGGCGGCAGCGAGGGCACGGCGCCGGCGGCGAATTTGAAGTCGGCCGGCGGACGGGCCGCGGCGACGACGGTGGTGCCGCTGGTATCGATGGCTGCGGGCTGCACGGCGGCCAGGGGCGTGACGTCAGCGCTGGAGGGCGCGACGCCGCTGTGGCCGGGGGCGGCCGCAACCGCCCCGGCGAGTACGACCGGCGTGATGACCGCGAGTCCAAGCGCAGGCGCCCGGAATCGGTGCTTCATCGCCACTCGTCCGCCCTCAAGTAGTTTGCTCGTCTAACGCTGTGAACCCCGCCACTGTACCTATTCCGTCGACCGCCGCGGGACGCAACCGTATTAGTCGTCTTGATCGCCGGTTTCGGCGTCGTCGTTACCGGCCGCCGCTTCCTTGGCGGCCTTGTTCTTCTTGGGTTTGGACTTGAGGAGCTGCTTCTGGAGTTCCTCGAGCTCCCGGCGCAGGTAATCGCGGGTGGCGACCTCGCCGACCGCGAGCCGCAGGGCGGCCAGTTCACGGGCCAGAAACTCGGTGTCGGCCTTGGTCTGCTCGGATCGGCGGCGGTCGTCCTCCAAGGCCACCCGGTCGCGGTTCTCCTGGCGGTTCTGCGCGAGCAGGATCAGCGGGGCGGCGTAGGCGGCCTGGGTGGAAAAGGCCAGGTTCAGCAGGATGAACGGATACGGGTCCCAGCGCAGCCCGACGGCGAACAGGTTCAGCGTGATCCAGACGATCACCAGGATGGTCTGCCACATCAGGTAGCGGCCGGTGCCCAGGAAGCGGGCGATCGACTCGCTGATCCGACCGACCGCCTCCGGGTCGAAGTTGAAGGCGGGTCCGCGGGAGGTGCGCGGGGTGTCCAGACGCGGGTACTCGCTCATGGCGCGCCCTGCCCGGCGAACGGCTCCTCGTAGGTCTCCCGCCAGTCGTCGGGCAGCAGGTGGTCGAGGACGTCGTCGACGGTCACCGCACCGAGCAGATGACTCTCCTCATCCACCACCGGGCCGCAGACCAGGTTGTAGGCAGCCAGATACCGGGTCACCGCCGGCAGCGGAGTTCCGGGTGACAGCCGGGGCAGATCGCTGTCGACGATGCCGCTGACCAGGTTGGCGGGCGGCTCCCGCAGCAGCGCCTGGGTGTGCACGCAGCCCAGATAGCGCCCGGTGGGGGTGGCCGTGGGTGGACGGACCACGAACACCAGTGACGCCAGCGCCGGCGTCAGGTCCGGGTCGCGCACCCGGGCCAGCGCTTCGGCGACGGTGGTGTCCGGAGCCAGCACCACCGGATCGGAGGTCATCAGGCCGCCCGCGGTATCCGGTGAGTGACTCAGCAGCCGGCGCACCGATTCGGAGTCCTCCGGATCCATCCGGCGCAGCAGTACCTCGGCATCGGTGGGTTGGAGCACGCCGAGGAGGTCGGCGGCGTCGTCGGGATCCATCGCCTCGAGAACATCGGCGGCCCGTTCGGTGTCCAGTTGCATCAGCAGCTCGGACTGATCGTCCTCCGGCAGCTCCTGCAGGATGTCGGCCAGCCGCTCGTCATCGAGGGCGTTGACCACTTCGGTCCGGCGCTTGGCCGGGAGATCGCGGATGGCGTCGGCCACCTCGATGGGACGCTGACCCTCGAACTGATGCAGCAGTTGCGCCACGCCCTGGCCGGGCATCGCCAGCCCGGACGGCGTCAGGCCGGCGACGGTCTGCCAGTCCACCACCACCACCGCCGAGCGCCGTCCCAGTCGGCGCTGGCTGCGCACCGCCACCCGGGTCACCATCCAGTCGCGGGTCCGGGTCTGCTCCATGCCCAGGTCGACCACGATCACATCGGCGCCCGCCAGTTGTTCCTGGTCGGGGTCGTCGACCCGGACCCGGGTTTCCAGAACCTGGCCCAGTACCAGCACCTCGCCCGGCCGCTGGACGAATCGCCGCAGCGAGACGTTGGCGGTGTTCAGTGTGACGGCGCTGGGTTCGATTGCGGTGACCCGCAGGATGGGCACGAAAATTCTTCTGCGCGTGAGCAGTTCGACGACGAGCCCGAGGACGCGGGGTTGCTGACGCACGATACTGATGCTGACCACCACATCGCGGACCCGGCCCAGCGATTCGCCGTCTGGGCCCAGCACGACCATTCCCGCCAGTCGCGCCGCGTATACCCTGTTCACCGACGCCATGATTGCAAGGGTAGGAGTCTGCGCGTGGACACTGTTTATCGGCCCCGTAGAACCTGCTTATCGGTCCCCGGCAGTAATCCCAGGATGATCGAGAAGGCCAAAGCTCTGCCTGCCGACGAGGTTTTCCTCGACCTCGAAGATGCGGTGGCGCCGGAGGCCAAATCGGTGGCCCGCACTCAGGTGGCGGCGGCGCTCGCCGGGCCGGGCTGGGGTGGCCAGTTGCGCGGTGTGCGCGTCAACGACTGGACCACGCCGTGGACGCACGCCGATGTGATCGATGTGGTCTCGGCCGCCGGTAGGAACCTGGATCTGATCGTGCTGCCGAAGGTCGTCGACGCGCACCATGTGCAGGCTCTCGATCTGTTGCTGACTCAGCTGGAACTGACCCATGGACTGCCGGTCGGCGGGATCGGGATCGACGCCCAGATCGAGGATGCCAGGGGGTTGCGCAATATCGACGCGATCGCCGCCGCGCCCCGGGTGCAGGCTCTGGTGTTGGGCCCGGCCGACCTGATGGCGAGCTTGAACATGCGCACCCTGGTGGTGGGGGAGCAGCCCGAGGGCTACGACGTCGGCGATGCTTACCACCACGTACTGATGACGATTCTCATCGCAGCGCGCGCACACGGCATCGCAGCGATCGACGGCCCGTATCTGAAAGTGCGTGATGTCGAGGCTTTCCGCCGGGTGGCAGGCCGATCAGCGGCGCTGGGCTTCGACGGCAAGTGGGTGTTGCATCCGGACCAGATCGCCGCGGGCAACGAGATCTTCAGCCCCCGACAGGACGAATACGACCACGCCGAGCTCATTTTGGAGGCGTATCACTGGCACACCTCGAAAGCCGGCGGATCGCGGGGTGCGGTCATGCTCGGTGACGAGATGATCGACGAAGCCAGCCGCAAGATGGCACTGGTGGTCGCGGGTAAGGGACGAGCCGCCGGGATGACCCGGCAGTCCGCTTCCTTCACACCGCCCGACTGATCAGGTCGGGCTGTTCAAGAAAAACGTGAACGCGACGATGCTGATCGCCATCGACACGACGCCGACCACGATGCCGGTGACGGCCAGTCCGCGACCCTGCTGGCCGGTGCGCTTGATCTGGTTCAACGCGATCACTCCGAGCACGATCCCGATAATCGAGCCGATACCGCACAACAGTCCGACTGCCGAGGCGACCAGGGAGAAGGCGGCCAGCGAGTTGGTTCGGTCGGGCGGAGCCGTCGGAGTCCCGTAACCGCCCGGGTAGGGCGGGCCGTATTCCGGCGGCGGCGCGTAGGTGGGGACGTATCCGGCCGGTGGGGGATACCCCTGGGCCGGCGGGTACCCGGGGGGCGCGAACCCCGGCTGACCCGACGGCGGGAAGGCACTCGGCGGTTCGTAGCCGCCGTATGCCGGGGGTGGCTGGAACGTCGGGATCTGTTCGATCGGGGGAGCCTCGTAGGCCCCCGTTGACGACTGCATTCCCTCGTTCCGGGACGTGTCGCCGGGCTCGCCACTGGCAGCTGTCATGCTGTTGAACCTAGCCTATTTGGTGAGAGCGGCCCGCTCGTCGCGAACAAGGAGAACCACCATCATGACCAGTCCCTTCCAGCCCGGGCAGAACCCCGCAGCCGGTCCGCGAGGCGCAGGGCGCCGGGGACCGGTGGGCCTGCCGACACCGCCGACCGGCTGGCCGATCGGTTCCTACCCGACGTATGCGGCCGCGCAGAAGGCGGTCGACCATCTGTCCGACAACCAGTTCCCGGTGCAGCAGGTGACCATCGTGGGTGTGGACCTGATGCAGGTCGAGCGGGTCACCGGCAGGCTGAACTGGGCCAAGGTGCTCGGCGGCGGTGTGCTGTCCGGGGCCTGGCTGGGTGTGTTCATCGGTCTGGTGCTCAGTTTGTTCACCAACGGCGAGGGGGGAAACCCTCTGCTGTTCACTATCCCGGCCGGCATCGTCTTCGGCTTGATCACCTCGTCGATCCCGTATGCCATGACCAAGGGAACCCGTGACTTCAGTTCCACCATGCAACTGGTGGCCGGCCGATATGACGTGCTGTGCGATCCGCAGAGCGCAGAGCGGGCGCGGGACATGCTGTCGCGCTTGACCATCTAGGGCGATCAGAGCTGTATGCCGGGTTAAGGTACGGCTCGTGACGATCGGACGGGCACGAAGGGTCGGCGCCGCCACCCTGGCCGCGCTGACCGCGCTATCGGGATCGGCCTGCGGGTCGAGCGGCGACAGTCGAGTGGTCAGCCTCTACACCCCGGCCAGTGAGACCGCCACGTTCACCGCGGTGGCCGACCGCTGCAACGAGGAGCTGGGCGGGAAGTTCCGCATCCAGCAGTTCAGCCTTCCCAAGGGTGCCGACGATCAGCGGTTGCAGTTGGCCCGACGGATCACCGGCAACGACCACACGCTCGACATCATGGCGATGGACGTGGTGTGGACCGCCGAATTCGCCGAAGCGGGTTGGGCGCTGCCGCTGTCGGCCGACCCGGCCGGGCTCGCCGTCGCCGACGCCGAGACCGACACCCTGCCCGGCCCGCTGGCGACCGCGAAGTGGCGCGGCGAACTCTACGCAGCGCCGGTGACGACCAACACCCAGATGCTCTGGTACCGGCCGGATCTGGTGGCCCCGCCGCCGCCGACCTTGGATCAGATGATCGCCGAGGCCACCCGGCTGCACGCCGCGGGCAAACCCAGCTGGATCGCGGTGCAGGCCAAGCAGTACGAGGGCCTGGTGGTCTGGTTCAACACACTGCTGGAGAGTGCCGGCTGCCAGGTGCTGTCCGAGGACGGCAAGACCGTCACCCTCACCGACACCCCGGAGCACCGGGCGGCGACCGTCAAGGCATTGCAGATCATCAAGTCGGTGGCCACCGCACCGGGAGCCGATCCGTCGATCACCCAGACCGATGAGGGCACCGCGCGGCTGGCGCTGGAACAGGGCAACGCCGCACTGGAAGTCAACTGGCCCTTCGTCTTCGCCTCGATGCTGGAGAACGCGACCAAGGGCGGGGTGTCGTTCCTCCCGCTCAATGACAACCCGGCCATGGCCGGCGCCATCAACGAGGCCGGGACCTTCGCGCCCACCGACGAGCAGTTCAACACCGCGTTCGACGCCAGCCGGGCGGTGTTCGCGTTCGCGCCGTACCCGGGTGTCACCGAGGGACTGCCCACCCGCGTCACGCTCGGCGGCCTGAACCTCGCGGTGGCGTCGACCACCCGGCACCCGGCCGAGACGTTCGAGGCGCTGCGCTGCATCCGCAGTGAGAGCAACCAGCGCTACACCTCCATCCAGGGTGGACTGCCGGCGGTGCGCGCCTCGCTCTATGACGATCCGGAGTTCCAGAAGAAGTACCCGCAGTACGCGATCATCCGCGACCAGCTGACCACTGCCGCGGTGCGGCCGGCCACGCCGAACTACCAGTCGCTGTCGACGCGGATCTCCGTGACGCTGGCGCCGATCACCTCCATCGACCCGGAGCGCACCGCCGACGAACTCGCCGACCAGGTTCAGAAGGCGATCGACGGCAAGGGGCTGATCCCGTGAGCATTCGCGGTGGCGATCGCCTGGCTCAGCGCAAGCTGGCCTATTGGCTGATCGCGCCCGCCGTCGTGCTGATGCTGGTGGTCACCGCCTACCCGATCATCTACGCGGTGTGGCTGAGCCTGCACCGCTACAACCTGGCCAGCCCGAACGATACGGCGTTCGTCGGCTTGGGTAACTACGCCACCATCCTCGGTGACAACTATTGGTGGACAGCGTTTTTCGTCACGTTGATCATCACTGTCATCTCGGTGGCTATCGAGTTCGTCCTCGGTCTGGGCCTGGCTCTGGTGATGCATCGCACCATCTTCGGCAAGGGCCTGGTGCGCACCGCGATCCTGATCCCGTACGGCATCGTGACCGTGGCCGCGTCGTACTCCTGGTACTACGCCTGGACCCCCGGAACCGGCTACCTGGCGAACCTGCTGCCCGATGGCAGTGCGCCGCTGACCCAGCAGATCCCCTCGATCGCGGTGATCATCGGAGCCGAGGTGTGGAAGACCACGCCGTTCATGGCACTGTTGCTGCTGGCCGGTCTGGCTCTGGTGCCCGACGATCTGCTCCGGGCGGCCGAGGTCGACGGGGCATCGTCGTGGACCCGGCTGACCCGCATCATCATCCCGCTGATCAAGCCGGCCATCCTGGTCGCTCTGCTGTTCCGCACCCTGGACGCGTTCCGGATCTTCGACAACATCTACGTGCTCACCGGCGGATCCAACGACACCGCTTCGGTCTCGATCCTGGGCTACGACAACCTGTTCAAGGCGTTCAACCTCGGCCTCGGATCAGCGATCAGCGTGCTGGTGTTCCTCGCGGTCGCGGTGATCGCCTTCATCTACATCAAACTGTTCGGCGCCTCGGCGCCTGGCGCGGATGCCGATGAGGAGTTCGGGCGATGACGCGTCGGGCCGGCTTCTGGACGGTGATCAACATTCTGGTGGTGGTCTACGCACTACTACCGGTGCTGTGGATCCTGAGCTTGTCGCTCAAACCGACCTCGACGGTCAAGGACGGCAAGCTGATCCCCTCGGAGATCACCTTCGCCAACTATCAGGGCATCTTCACCGGTGACGTGTTCTCCTCGGCATTGATCAACTCCATCGGCATCGCGCTGATCACCACGGTGATCGCGGTGACCATCGGCGGGATGGCCGCCTATGCGGTTGCCCGGCTGGACTTCGCCGGCAAGAAGGCGCTGATCGGGGCGGCCCTGCTGATCGCGATGTTCCCGCAGATCTCCTTGGTCACACCGCTGTTCAACATCGAACGCAAGATCGGCCTGTACGACACCTGGCCCGGCCTGATCATCCCGTACATCACCTTCGCGCTGCCGTTGGCGATCTACACGCTCTCGGCGTTCTTCCGGGAGATCCCGTGGGACCTGGAGCGGGCTGCCAAAATGGACGGCGCCACGCCGGCCCAGGCCTTCCGTCGGGTGATCGCGCCACTGGCCGCCCCGGGCATCGTGACGGCGGCGATCCTGGTGTTCATCTTCGCCTGGAACGACCTGCTGCTGGCGTTGTCGCTGACGGCCACCAATTCCGCGATCACCGCGCCGGTGGCGATCGCCAACTTCACCGGCAGTTCGCAATTCGAGGAGCCGACCGGTTCGATCGCGGCCGGCGCGATGGTGATCACCATCCCGATCATCATCTTTGTTCTGATCTTCCAACGTCGGATTGTCGCCGGGCTGACCTCCGGCGCGGTGAAGGGTTAGCGGGGCTGATATGGCCGAGATCGTCCTGGAGCACGTGAGCAAGCAGTACCCCGGCGGGGCCACCCCCGTGAAGGATCTGAGCCTGACGATCGCCGACGGCGAGTTCGTCATCCTGGTCGGGCCTTCCGGGTGCGGAAAGTCGACGACGCTGAACATGATCGCCGGTCTCGACGAGATCAGTTCCGGTGAACTGCGCATCGGCGGACAGCGGGTCAACGAGAAGGCGCCACGGGATCGCGACGTCGCCATGGTGTTCCAGTCCTATGCGCTCTACCCGCACATGACGGTGCGGCAGAACATCGCCTTCCCACTGACGCTGGCCAAGATGGGCAAGGCCGAGATCAATGCCAAGGTCGAGGAGACCGCCAGGATCCTGGACCTCACCGAATTGCTCGACCGCCGGCCCGCGCAACTCTCCGGCGGTCAGCGTCAGCGGGTCGCGATGGGCCGCGCGATCGTGCGCAAGCCCAAGGCGTTTCTGATGGATGAGCCGCTGAGCAACCTCGACGCCAAACTGCGGGTGCAGATGCGCGGAGAGATCGCCCGTCTGCAGAAGCGGCTTGGCACCACCACCGTCTACGTCACCCATGATCAGACCGAGGCGATGACTCTCGGTGATCGGGTGGTGGTGCTCAAAGACGGTGTGGCCCAGCAGATCGGCACTCCCGACGAGCTGTACAACCATCCGGCGAACCTCTTCGTCGCCGGCTTCATCGGATCCCCGGCGATGAACTTCTTCCCCGCGACCGCGACCGCGACCGGCGTCCGGTTGCCGTTCGGCGAGATACCGGTGCAGCCACCAGCCGGTGCGTCCGGTGATCTGATCGCCGGTCTGCGTCCGGAGAGCTTCGAGGACGCCTCGTTGCTGGACGGATTCGAGCGGGTCAAGGCGGCCACTTTTCCGGTTCAGGTCAACCTGGTCGAGTCGCTGGGCTCGGACAAGTACGACTACTTCTCGCTTCCCGGCGCGGTCGGTACC
>NZ_JBPCSX010000099.1:0-3502 GCF_051006775.1 Mycobacterium sp. | reverse complement strand
CGCAGACGCTCAGCCCTTTCGACGACATTGCGGGCGAATCGGCCGTTCTGCATCAGGTCGATCCCGTGCGTGCCGTCGGGTTCCAGATGGGCCCGAAGGCTTCGGCATGCGCTGTTGAGGACGGCCTGGGCATCGTCGTCGATCAGGGTCGCCCTCGGCCGGCCGTAGCGCACCGCGATCTCGACGAGTTCGGCCGCACTGTAGGAGGCGAACCGCAGTTTGCGGTTGAATCGCCCCGCCAGTCCGGGGTTGACCGCCAGGAACTCATCCACCTCCTTCTCGTATCCCGCTCCGATGAAGCAGAAATCAAAGCGGTGCACTTCCAGGGCGACGAGTAGCTGGTTCACCGCCTCCATGCCGATCATGTCCGGCCGTCCGTCGTGGTGTCGTTCGACGAGGCTGTAGAGCTCATCGAGGAACAGGATGCGGCCCAGCGATCGGTTGATGAGTTCATTGGTCTTGGGCCCGGACGCACCGATGTGCTCACCGCAGAAGTCGGAACGCTTCACCTCGATGATCTCCGGGTGCACCACGATGCCGAGGCCGGCATAGATCTTGCCCAGGGCCTCTGCGGTGGTGGTCTTGCCGGTGCCCGGCGGACCCACGAGCAGCATGTGATTCGTCTGGTTCGTCACCGGCAGCCCGTGTGCCAGCCGCAGAGCCCGCACCTCGATCTGATCCTCCAGCTCTGCCACCGCATGTTTCACATCGGCCAGGCCCACCTGGTTGGTGAGCAGTTCGCGGCCTTCGGCGAGTAGCTCGGCACGCCTGCCACGGTTGGCACCCTCGGCGCGAACCTCCTCGGACTGCGCGGTGGTCACATCCCATTTATTGGTCCGACTGTCGATGGTCATCTCGTCGGTGGTGACCAACTGCAGGCCGGGTTGGGCAAGGGCACGTTTGGCCGGTTCGATCAACGCACCGTGCACGGTGGCCTTCGACAGCCAGATATCAGCATTCGTCGCATCATCGAGCTGTCGGAAGCACATCCCCCGGATGTAGGCGAGATCTGCTGCAATCAGCGGAAATTCATCAGGATCAGGACATTCGCGATCGGCCCAATCCAGCGCGATACGCACCTGCCCGAGGTGGGCGGCAGCATGGCTTGCGAGTGCGTTCGTCGCCGCCGTGACCGGTGACATGATGATCGCCTGGGGTGGGAGCGTGCGGGCGGCTTCGGCGATGACATCGGGCCAGCGTTGGGTCGCATACATCAGGTAACTCCTGACGTATTGGCACCACTGGTGGTTCTCCCAGGCGTCGAGCAGTGCGGGATCGCCCAGCAGGGCCGACGCCTTCTCGAACTGGCCATCGTCGACGTAGGCGCTGGCAAGTGCGATCCCCGCGTGTGATGCCTCCGTCACGGTGATCGACAGATGGGGTCCGGCCTTCATCGCCGCCGACAGTGTGAGACCGAGGCGGTTGGTCTCCCGGTGCAGTCTGGCTCCGCAACCGTGCAGGTGTTCAAGTGTGGTGAGGTCGTCATCACCGGCTGCGATCCGGCCCAGCCACGCATCGGCCATCGCCGGGTCGGCATCGGTGGCCTCCCGGAAGAACGACTGGGCGGAGGTGGCGCTCGTCTCCATGGCGGCGACCCCGTGATCGAAGTGCCGCCGCGCCGTCGATGTTGCGGTGATGCCGCTCATGCCGACATCACCGGTTCCGTTGCGGCATAGCGGTTTTCCGCGCGGAACAGCTCCATTTCAACGTCGTGGGTTAGTCCGCCCGCGCGGACCTCGACACTGGCCGGCCCGGTCTGAGTGATCACCACGTCGGTAGAGGCCGGAGCGGCCGACCCCGACTGACCCACCGACAGGACCGTGTTGGGACGCGGTGCCGGCAGCACCGTGCCGTCCACCACGCTGATGGTGGTGCCGGCTGCGGGTCGGACCTGTTCGGTCACGACGACGTTCGGCATTCGGATGCTGCTCCAGCGGTCGATGTCGGTGGTGTGGACGGTCACCTGTCCGCCGGCCGCCGCGGCGCGAACGATGATTCGTTTCACCAGCGGGTCATCCGCTGCAATGTGCACCTGGCTGCCTCCAGCGGGATCCTCGAGCGGCAGCAGCAGACGGTCGCCGACGGTGACCTTTCCCAACAGCACCCCCGAGGATCCGACCGGGACGCGCAGACTTTCCGGGAGGGGCCCCCGGCTCAGCCCGCGCAGTGCGGGAAGCGGCCCGCACAGGTGACGGGACAGCGCCTGGGTCTGCCGGCCGGGAAGTGTCCGCAGCGTGACGCTGGGGGACGCTGTCGGTGGCTGCGCGGTACGGATGGTCACCGAAGCTGTGGCAGTGCGGTCCGCGAACAGCGTGATGTTCGAGACGACGCCGTCCACGCGTAGTGACCACGGCAGGGCGAGAGTATCGGTGGTGATGTCGGTCGGGTCGTATCCGTAGCTCGTCAGCCAACCGCCCTCGCCCCGTAGGCAGTGCCACCGCCGGTTGGACGGTTCACATGCGGCGCCTCCAAGTCGCCGATCGAGCTCGGTCATCTCGGTGGCGGTCGCCACCCGAGCCCGGACTCCGCTGCAACACAGTGCCGCGGCCACGCGCTGGGTGGCCGCGAGCGCGGCGCTTCCCACCGTGGTGCGCGACTGCAGCGCCTCGGCGTTGGAGTGAGCGCAGATGCGGAGCACCAGCCAGGTCTCGCGGTTGCCGGCATAGGGGGAGGTGCCGATGAAGGTGTCGTAGACCCGTGGATAGTCACCGGTGTTGCGGCGGCGGGAACCCGCGCTGACCACGCTCACCGAGTCGAAGTCCAGACCGAGGTTGTGGTTCATGATCGTCAACAGCGCGGCGACGTCGATGGTGTTCTCGGTGTGGGTCATCGTCGAGCCGATGAGCATGGTGGCGCGGTGCGGCTTTCCGAGCAGTTGGATCGCGATGATAGCGACACCATCCTGAAAGCGGACACCACCGCCGGAGCGGTCATTGGAGACGGTGATCGGGGCGGTGAGCTCACTCCGGCGGTTTCGCCGCAGGCGCAGGAATGCCCAGACCCACGCCGGCAGGCCCTTCCACGGCGCGACGAGCAGAGCCAGTGCCACCACGATGCCAACGATTGTGCCGCCGTATCCTGCTGTGGCCCAACCGATTACCGTGACACCGAAAATCGCCGCGATGACACCGACCCGGGATTGCTCTGTCATCTGGCCCTCCTGGCAGCCGAGATCAGCGGGGTGAGGATTGCGATCGCTCCGGCGGCGACGGCGAGGACGACGGCGGCATTGCGGGCCCGTCGGTCCGGTGGTGGAGGCGCGGCAGGGGGAGTCAGTAGCCGTGTCCCCGCGCCCGGTGCGAGGACTTCACCCGGCGGAATGTCGAAGGTGAGGGCCGCTACCGGGTCGATGACACCGTGGCCGACCTGGTTGTCGACACCTCGGGCCGGACTGTGCGCGGTCCGCAGGATGCGGTTGACGATCTGATGCGCTGAGAGGCGGGGAAATCGGGCACGGACCAGCGCCGCCACTCCGGAGACGTAGGCCGCGGAGAAGCTGGTG
>NZ_JBPCSX010000098.1:0-15489 GCF_051006775.1 Mycobacterium sp. | reverse complement strand
GCTGAACGCGGCTACGATGAGTGCGATGAAGACCTTCCTCGGCGCCGGAGCGTGTGCCCTGCTGATCAGCGCCGGTCTGTGCGCGACTGCCGCCCCGGCCCAGGCCTGCCCGTACGGAACGGTGCCATCCCACTTCGACGGCGTGTGCGTCAGCGGCACCGGTGGCGGACAGGGGCCGGCCGGGGTGGTCAATCCGGTCCAGGCCGGCGGACCTCAGCTCAGCGGTGGACCCAACGAGTTGCCCAGGGTCAACGGCGTTCCGTGCACTCCGCAGAACGTCGGCACCTGCATCGGCCTGATGCAGAGCGGGGGCTAGGTACAGCCAGGGCTGGGTACCGCTAGGGCTGGGCCCAGCCGCGGCACTGCGTGGTGAACGGATCGCACATCACCGGCCCGTTGGTCCAGCCGCCGTAATAGCCCGGAGTGTTCCAGGTCTGCATCAGCTGACCGTTCCACGGCGCAGGGTTGCAGCCGCTCTGGTTGAGCACTCCGACGCAAACGTTGTCAGCTGAGGCCAGGGGTGCGGCCAGCACCGCGGCGGCCATGATCGCGATCGCGATACCGGTTCGACTTAACATGAGCCGAGGGTAGGACGGGGCACCGACAGAAATCGGTGTCTAGGCAGGCAACGGCAGCAGGCGCGACGCCACCACCGCGAGGTCGGCGGCGACCTGTGCCGGCGAGCCGGTCGACGTCAGGACGTGGCTGATCACCAGACGCACGGTGCTTTCGACCATCACCCGGACATCGGCCGGGTCTGCCGACGGCCACTGCTGGCCCACCCATCCCCCGAACACCTCGACCGCACGCCCGATCAGCGGTTCGCCCCGGGTCGTCAGCAACGGCAGCAGCGACACATCTCCGCCGTTGGCCGGCGCCTGCGTCAGGATCGTCTGCAGCAGCGGGTTCTCCCGCGACGCCGACAGGATGAACTGCACCGCGGCGAACACCCCGCCGGCCAGGTCGCCCGGGTGCTCGGCCAGCAGACCGTCGAGTTCCTCGAGGAATACCGAGGTCTCACGCATGACGAGGGCGTCACCCAGTTCGTCCTTGGTGCCGAACTCCCCGTGCAGGCTCTGCCGGCTGATACCGACGGTCGTCGCGATGGCGCCCATCCGGACCGTCGCCCAACCCCGCTCCAGGACGACCTCGCGCGCCGCGTCCAGGGCGAGTTCGCGCAGCCTGGCACGGGTGAAGGCCCGGGTCTCGGCCCGCAGGTCTGCGACAGTCACGCAGGAAAGTCTAACCCAGCCGACATTATTTTCAGTCCGTAGCAATGCCTTGACATTTTTTCCTTTCTGTCAGATGCTCATCACATGACCTCTGTCATCACCCGGGCCGACCGCCCCTACGACCCTGCCGACATCTCCTCGTCCGAGTTCTGGGCGGGCACCACCAAGGACCGCGAGAAGGTCTTCGCCGAACTGCGCGCGCACCGGCCGATCTCCTGGCACCGACCGGTGTCCAACGGGTTGTTCGAGGATCCCAACGATCAGGGTTTCTGGGCCGTCGTTCGGCACGCCGACCTCGTCGAGGTGACGCGGCGGCCCGGTGATTTCATCTCCGGCGAGGGCATCATGTTCGAGTCGATGCCCAAGGAACTGCTCGATGCCGGCCAGGGGTTCATCGCCATGGACCCGCCCCGGCACACCAAGATCCGGCGACTGATGGCGTCGGCATTCACGCCCAAACAGCTCGACCGCATCGAGGCCAACGTGGTCGCCAACGCGCGGCGCATCGTCGACGACGTCGCAGACAAAGGTCAGATCGACTTCGTCAAAGACGTTGCCGCCCTTGTGCCGATGCACAATATCTGCGACATGATGGGCATCCCCGAGGAGCACCGCCGCACCATCGCCTACGAGTCACAGTTCCCCGACGGCTGGCGTGACCCGCGGCTACTGCAGGGGGCCGCACCGCTGGAACGGGTCGCGCAGGCGATCCTCACCGTGCACGGCATCGCGATGGAACTGGTCGAAGCCCGGCGTCGCAACCCCGAGAACGATCTCGTCACCGCCATGGTGGAGGCCGAGGTCGACGGCGAACGACTGACTGACGAGGAGATCTCGGCGATCTTCTTCCTGCTGATCATCGCCGGCAACGACACCACCCGGCAGTCCATCAGCCACGGCATGAAGGCGCTCACCGACTTCCCCGAGCAGCGCGCCTGGCTGATGGAGGACCTCGACGGCCGCCTACCGGTAGCGGTCGAGGAGATCATCCGCTGGGCCACCCCGATCATGACCTTCCGTCGCACCGCGGCGCATGACACCGAACTGGGCGGTCACCACGTCACCGCGGGCGACAAGGTGATCATGTTCTACTCCTCGGCCAACATGGACACCGAGGCGTTCGACCATCCCGAGCAACTGAATCTGTCCCGTTCACCCAACAAGCACATCGCCTTCGGCGGCGGCGGTATCCACCACTGCCTGGGTGCGCAGTTGGCCCGTCGTCAGATCACCGCCACGTTCCGCGAATTGCTGACCCGGCTGCCCGACATCCACACCGTCGGCGATCCGGAGTTGGGCAATGGCAACTTCTTCCATACCGTGATGTCCATGACCGCAGAATTCACCCCTGAGATGGCGAAGCGATGAAGATCGTCGTCGACAAGTCCAAGTGCGCCTCGATCGGGCTGTGCGAGGCGACCGCGCCCGACATCTTCGAGATCCGCGCCGACGGCGCGCTGCACATCGTGATGGCGGAGATCCCCGAAGACCGCCGGCACGAGCTCGAGCAGGCCTGCGAGAACTGCCCCACCCAGGCCTTGAGCATCGAAGGCTGATTCAGCCGATTCAGCCGATCCCGCCACCGACGAGAAGTCCGAGGACATAGGTGATCCCGGCCGCCCCGTAACCAATCATCAACTGGCGCAGGGCACGTCGCAGCGGCGGCGCACCGGAGAGCAACCCGACGATGACGCCGGTGCCGATCAGTGTCGCCCCGACCAGCAGGGCGGCGAGCCCCACTGCCGAAGCGCCGCTGAGCCCGAAGAGAAACGGCAACACCGGAATCAACGCACCGGTGGCGAAGAACAGGAAGCTCGACACTGCCGCGCCCAGTCCGGTGCCGATGGCCTCATGGCGGTCCGGATCGTGGCCGGGTGGCTCGTGGCCGATGCCCTGGTTGCGCAACACCTCGGCGGCATGGCCGGCGGCATCCTCGGCGCTCATACCGCGGGCCCGGTAGATGAGTTCGAGTTCATTGGCGTTGACGTCAAGCTGTGCCAGCGCGGCACCGACGTTCTGGCTGGGCGCCGAGGCGGCCAGCAGCTCGCGTTGCGAACTCACTGACACGTACTCCCCCGCGCCCATCGACAGCGCGCCCGCCAGCAACCCGGCCAGACCGGTCACCAGCACGGTGTGGCTGGACACCCCGCTGGCGCTGACACCGAGGATCAGCGCCAGGTTGCTGACCAATCCGTCGTTGGCGCCGAAAACCGCCGCACGAAAGGTGCCCGAGAGCCGGTCGCGACCACGGCCGGCCAGCGCCCGGATCACCTCCTCGTGGATCTGCTCATCGGCGACCATCGTCGGGGTGGCGTCGGCATCGTTGTCGTAGGCGGCGCGCGCCTCGAACCGCTGTACCAGCGCCAAGATGAACACCGAGCCGAAGTGCCGGGCCAGGAAAGCCAGCGCGCGGGTGCCGAAGTCGGCCCGAACCGGGGCGCCGACCTGATCTCCCAGCAGTTCCAGCCAGTGCTGCTCGTGGCGTTCCTCAGCGGCGGCGATTGCCGACAGGATCTCGCGCTCTTCGCCGTCGTGACGCTGGGCCAGATCGCGGTACACCGCGGCCTCGGCCCGCTCGTTGGCCAGGTGCCGACGCCAGCGGCGCAGGTCGGCGGGACTCGGAGTCACGCCATCATCTTGCCCTGCCGACCCCGTCGTCGCCCTTACCCATCGCCGCGTCGCGATCGGCGGCGCTGAAGTCCCTCTTCTGCTGCATCCGGGCGTACCCCATCTTCACCGAGGTCACCCGGTACGCCTCCCGGTTGCCGTGGTAGGAATCGCTGGCGAAGGTCAGCGCGGAGTCGGCGTCGACGCCCATCCGCATGCCGACCTCGACGGCGTCGATATTGGCGCCCAGGAAGATGAACTCCCAGCCGTAGACCTCACGCTGCTGGGTGATCAGCCGCTTGACCCCGTCCCAGGACCACTGCCGGCTGGCGTTCTCCATGCCGTCGGTCATGATCAGGCAGATCACCGTGCCGGGACGCTGCTCCTCGGGCAGTGCGGCCAGACGCTCACCCACCTCGGTGATGAACCGCCCGGTCGCGTCGAGCAGGGCCGTCGAACCGCGGGGGTTGACGATGAACTCCGGCACCGCCGCGATATCGGTCGGCGGGTAGAGCACCTCGTACCTACTGTCGAACTGAGCGAGCGTGACCTCGCAGCTGCCCTGCTCGGCGCGCTGCCCGTTGATGAGCTCACTCCAGCCGTCCTCGGTGGCCGCCTTCGAACGCTGCATCGAGCCCGAACGATCGAGCAGGGCGGCGATCAGGGTCTTGGTCGAATCGGTCATAAATCACCTTTCGCGTAGGCAGACGAGGGCACCGCGAATCACGGACGGCAGCGGCCGACCGTTAGTTCTATGAAGAGCCCCCCGGCTGCAATTTTCGGTGCCGATTAGCACCGTGCTGATAATTCAATTATAGGCTCCCATAGGGCTTTTCGCACCTGGAGCGGGAATTTCCGCCCGGCGCCGGCCTAGTCGGCGTAGTGCGGCCGGTAGTTCTCCACCGAGATGGTGGGCTCACCGTTGAACCGGTAGGCCACCAGGGTGCCCCCGTTGCCGGCACTGAAATCCACGCACGCGGTGTAGGTGGTCCAGTCGTCATGCTCGACCGGTTCGTCGGTGCGCCAGTAGTGGCCGTAGAACAGCGGAACGGTGTCGTTGTACACGTAGGACCGCTCGAGTTCACCGACCTCGTCATCGGGTAGTTCCGGGTAGGGATCGCCGGCGGTGTTGGTGAAGTTCCCGTCGAGCACCGCGATCTGACGCAGGGTGGTGGCGCCACTGTGCCACCACTTGATCCGGGCCTTGCTGCGAGAGTGACGCTCCTTGTCGAGGTAGGGCTCGTCCAGGCCGATCTCCGGACCCTTGAGCAGGATCTCGACAGCCTCATGGACCGGGTCGCCCTTGGTGGTTGCGGCCACCAGTTGCTCGGGTCCGGTCAGGCGATCGCTGCCGAGGACCTTCATCGAGGGCTCGTGCCAGCAGGCGTGCACCACGCGCGCGTCCCCCAGGTCGAGCCACAGTGGCAGCGTCCAGAACCAGTCGATGTAGAACTTCTGCTCGGCCTCACTCAACTGCTCCAGGAATGCCCTGTGCTGCCGGTAGTGCTTGTCGTTGTGCTCGCGCAGGTTGTTGGCATACGCGATGGCGTTGAACTCGTGGTTGCCCATCACGATGTGCGCGCTACCGCCGTCGACCATCGCCTTGGCGATCTGCAGCACCCGCAGTTGCTCCGGCCCGCGGTCAACCAGGTCGCCGACGAACACCGCCGTGCGTTCCGGATGCCGGTAGACCCCGGTGGAGTCCTCGTAGCCGAGGCCGCGCAACCGCTCCTCCAGTTTCGACGCGTGACCGTGCACGTCGCCGATGATGTCCAAACCCCTCTGGTCCTCTTTCATGACCCCCCTTAATCTCTTTCCACCCCAAGCGTATGCCGGGGTACTGACAGAAAACCGTCGCCGAGTGGCCCACCAGGCCGACGTAATATGAGTAGCCCTGTGCGTGGTTGGGCACTCGGCGACGGTGGTGGTTGTTTCGGAACGGCCACAATCCCCGCCACGCACCCCGCGGTCAGCGTGTCGCCGCTGCCCGAGCCGATAGTGTCCGCGACGTGTCTGATCTGGATCGGCGCCGATTCCTGGCATCGCTGGCCGCGGCCACCCTCGCCGGCGTCGGACTCGCCCACGCCACCATCGACACCAGAGGACACCGCCGCGCCTCGATGGAGACGGTGCCCGCCGCGGCCACCTCTGCGGGATTGCTGCCGCCTCCGCCGGCGGCCGGCCGGATCCCGCTTCCCGGCGACGGCATCCTGCACGCGCTGCCCGGCGACGGTGATCTGCTGGCGCTCACCGTCGACGACGGGGTCAGCTCCGAGGTGGTGCGCCTCTACACGCAGTTCGCCAGGGACACCGGAATCCGCCTCACCTACTTCGTCAACGGCGTCAACGCTTCATGGACCGACAACCTGGCGCTGCTGCGTCCACTGGTCGAGTCCGGTCAGATCCAGCTCGCCAACCACACCTGGTCACATCCGGATCTGACGACCATCTCCAGTTCCGAGATCGCCGATGAGCTCACCCGCAACGACCGGTTCATCACCAATAGCTATGGCGCAGTGGCCAAGCCGTTCTTCCGACCGCCCTACGGCAACCACAACGAGACCGTGCGGGCAGTCGCGGCCGATCTCGGTTACACGGCGACGACGCTGTGGAACGGTTCACTCGCGGACTCCCGAGAGATCACCGAGGACTACATCAAACAGATGGCGGACAAGTACTTTCAGCCGCAGTCGATCGTGATCGGCCACCTCAACCACATGCCGGTCACCCACGTGTACGGCACGCTGGTAGACCTGATCCGCGCGCGCAATCTGCGCACCGTGACACTCAACGACGTGTTCGTTTGACCTTAGGTTCGCTATCCGATGCTGCCACTGCGGCGCGGGATGCGATGGCCGCCTTTTTGGCCCGCACCGGAGCCGAAACCTTCGCGGCCGCCGGAACCGGGTAGCTGGCGCCGATCGCATTGGCAATCTGCAGTTGGGACTGCTCACCCCACATCCGCAGGCTCGGAACGGCGTAGCCGTTGGGGTAGCCCAGCGGACCCAGACCCGGGCCCAGGGTCACCGCCTCGATGGTGCCGGGCAGGCTCGATTCCACTGTTCCATCGGCTCCAACCGGGCCGAGCAGACCGTCGACAACGGTGTTCCATGCGGTCTCGACGTCCAGGGTGGACAGCGCCCCGACGGTCTGGGTTGCGATGTTGACCGCCGCGGTCACCACCGCCTGCGCCGAGCCGACTGCGGTGGTCACCAATCCCTGGAGGATTCCGGGAGCGATCGTGAGCAGGTTGCTCAGGTTGGTGACGACTCCGCCGACGACCGACGCGAGCGCACTGGTGACCAGCGACGCGGCGTCCTGCACAGGAACGACGATGGCATTGGTCAGCGTGGTGATCGCGCCGGGAATGTCACCACCGATCGCCTGCTGGGCGGCGGTGGCGACCGCTGCGGGCAGCTGCCACACCGCTTCACTGAGGATGTAGGCCGAGGTGCCCAGCGAGTCGACCGTGCCGCCGATGTAAGCGGAACCGTTGAACCCCAACTGCGCGAGGACCGGCAGCGCGGTGTAGATGAACTCCGGGACCGCGCCCTGGTAGGGCTCCCACTCGTAGTCCCCGAAGACCTCACTGCCGTTGAAGATGTCGTTGTTGATCAGCAAGCCCGTTGCGATCAGTTCCGAAAGCGGGCTGTCGAATGCAGCCGGGGCGATCGACACCGTCGCCGGCGGCAGCGCCGCGGTGAGCACCACAGCACCAGCGCCCAGAGCCGAAGTGAGACCGGTGAAAATGTGAGACTTGGTTGAGATCGACATGAGCGCTCCTCCCGGGCGGATGCTGTTCGCGTGGAGCGTACTACTTCAGGTCCAGGCGGCGATCGGCACCGCTGCCGAGGGCCGCTGCGGGTCGTTGCGGAATGTGCGCACCAGGCTCCAGCCGACCAGGGTTCCCAGTGCGATCGAGGTGATCGCCCCCGCGGCGACACTGAGATTGGCGACATTGTCGAAATCACCGGATGCCGTGCGACTCAATGACATGAAGGTCAGCTGCCCGGGCACCAGTGACCAGAACGCAGCCAGCTCCAGCACACCGGATGCCGGTGCGCCCTTGATCTTGGCCGCCAGGACCGCGAGCGGTATTGCGACCGCGGCCGCCAGGAAGCCCGAGTGCGCGGTGTTGAGCACCAGCCCGGCGATGTTCTGGACAAGCATCGACACCCCGATGACCAGCAGCAGCCAGATCAGCGATCCGGGCGGCGCGGAGAGATAGATGTAGAGGCCGACGGCGATCACCACGATCGAGACGTACAGCGACCACGGTCCCATCGTCATCGGCGGGGACTGCTGCATCGGCACCTGCCCGACGATCTTCTCCGCCAGCACCACGCCGTAGATCAGCAGGCCCATCTGGGCCAATCCGTAGACCACCCGACTGGACCCGGAGATGATCCGGGCGCCGGCCAACTCGATGGCCCCGATCACCAGGGCCATGCCGGGCAGGGTGGCGATCAGTGCCGGACTGATCACTCGCAGCAGTCCGTCTTTGGCGACGTCGGCGACGAACCAGGTGGCCAGCAGGGTCACCACCAACGCCGACAGGGTGGGCAGGATCGGCGCAAGGTTGGGGAACGGGCGGGAGATCTGCACGATCAGACCGACCACCAGGCCCAGGAACAGGTGGGCCACCAGGGCCTTCCACGTCGGCTGGATCACCATGCCGAACCCGACGGAGGTCAGCGCGTAGCCACCGATGGTGGCCAGGACGCCGAACCGTGGCGGGAGGTTGCGGGCGGCCTGCACAGCGGCGACGGCGGCGGTCGGGGTGATGGCGCCCGCGGCGGCCAGGGTGGCGACTTCGTCGGCCCCGTCGGCCATGTTCATCTGACCGGAAGGCTGCGCGGAGCCGTCCATTTCGTATGCGGTGGTGCCGATCTGGATGAACAACATGGTGGGCAGCACGGCGGCCTGCACCGGCTGGGTGGTGTAGCGGGCTGCAATGTCGAGCAGTCGTTGCTCGACCACCTGAACCGGCTGCGAGGCTTCGACCAGAGCGACGCCGATCTCGCGCAGCATCGCTGCGATATCGACCGGGTCAAAGCTGTCCGGCGGCGCCAGCGGCGCCGGCACCTGCTTACGGAACGTGTCTCTGATCCACTGCTGCGGGGAACGCATGCCGCGATGATCCTCGCGGCGGCGCCTGCATCCGAATGACCCGGCCGGTCAGCGCCGGATTGGTGCCCCGATTGGTGCCAAGCCGTAACCAGTCAGATCCAGGGCCGGTTGAGCAGCCGGATCGCCATCGAGTGCGCCCGGGTGGCACACGAGAAGTAGACGCTGGGCAACAGGCCGGGCGACCGCAGCGGGTTGGGCAGGAATCCGGTGAAGCAGATCATGTCGTCGACATAGGCGTAGCTGCCGAACCCGTATCCGGCGACCTGCCCGGTGAGGTCGGACGAGTTGAGGTCCAGGGCCATTCGGATCCCCAGCGCCGGGCTGTCGGCGCGCATCGGCCAGCGCTGCACGATCAACAGGCCGTTGCCGTAGACGGGATGGGGCTGCTCGCCGGTCAGCCGGCACAGCGAGGTCTGGTCGCCGAACGGGAACTCGACGGCCAGCCCGCGCCCGGCACTGGCAGCGCTGACCGCCGGCGGTGCCGTCATATAGCGCTGCACCGACTCCTCGAACTCCTCCTGCGGCCAGGCACAGGGTTGGGTGCCCTGATCCAGGAAAATCCCCGCGGTGAACGCCATATCGTCGGGCTGCGGTCGCCGACCGCTATCGGGATGCCCGCTGGTGGCCGCGCGAGCGCCGAGCTGATCGGCCAGCACCGGGCCGAGCAGCCGCGCCTCGGCGATCTGCAGCACCGCGGCGGTGCTGATCAGGATCCGCATCCACGAGGCGATCTCCTCGTGGACGCGCACCAGGGAGCACAGGCTCAGCGTGCGGGTCTCGGCGTCATAGACCGGGCCGTCCATCGCCGCGCAGCGCATCGGCCCCTCGTTGAGTTCAGCAAGGGCGGCGTCGGTCAGATCCAGGTCGGCAAGCATCTCGGTGCGCACACCGATGGTGAAGCCGGGCTGCCCGTCGGGCCCGGTGTCCTCGCTGACGATCTCGATGGTCTGGGCGTTCTGATCCGCCCACCAGGTGAACCCGGTCGGGGTGCGCACCGCCCACTCATCGTCGACCTGCAGTTGAGTGCCATACAGCCAGTCGATGGTCTGCTCGCCGAGGTTCATCGCAGTCAACCTACCGTCACCCCGTTTGCAGGCCCTTTAGTCTCAAAGGGTCCCAACCCGGGTTGATGAGGAGGACACGTGGCTGACAGCCCCGCGAGCAAGCCTGCCAAGAAGGCGGCCAAGAAGGCGCCGGCGAAGAAAGCGCCCGCCAAGAAGGCCCCGGCTAAGAAGGCTGCGGCCAAGAAAGCCCCGGCGAAGAAGGTGGCGCCCAAACTGCTGCGCGGCGGCGACACCGTCACCGGAGCCCGCCGGCTGGGCGGCTGGGACTTCGCCACCTGGCGGATGGCCACCGACGATCCGGTCCTGCGCTCGACCATCCTGGGCGTGCTGGTGCTGGAGAAGAGCCTGGACTGGGATCGGCTGTGCGAGCGCTACGAGCGGGCCACCCGGCTGGCGCCGGTACTGCGCTCCAAGGTCGTCGAAGGCCCGCTGGATATGCAGACCCCGCGGGTGGTCGTCGACCCGGACTTCGACCTCGGGTTCCATATGCGTCGGTTCAGCATGCACAAGGGATCGGATTGGAACGACGTGCTCGACGTCGCCCGCCGGGCCAGCATGGCCGACTTCGACAAGGACCGGCCGCTGTGGCAGGTGACCGTGCTCGAGGATCTGCCCGACGGCAAGTCGGTGGTGATCCAGAAACTGCATCATGCGATCGCCGACGGTCAGGGTGCCGTGCAGATCGCACTTGCGGTTCTCGACTTCACCGAAGAAGGAGCCGATCTGGGCCCAATGCCCGAAGCGCCCGAGCCGGTTGTGCTCGATACCAAGGGCTTCCTGCAGGCGGTGTTGCGTAATAACGTCGGGCTGGCGATGCGAACCGCCGAGGACGTCATCAAAGGCGTTGGGCCGCTGGCGATGTCGGTGATCAAGGATCCGCTGGGCGCGATCGGCTTCGTCCGCGAAAACGTCGAGTCACTGATCAAGTTCACCAAGGTCGAGAGTGGCCCGATGTCGCCGATCATGCAGGGCCGCAGCATCAACTACCACTTCGACACCATCGAGTTGGATTTCGATCTGTTCAAGGCGGCGGCCAAAAAGTATGAGCGAACCGTCAACGACCTGTTCCTCGCGGCGATCAGCGTGGGCCTGAACCACTATCACACGGCGATGGGCAATCCCATCGACCGGCTGCGGATGAACATGCCGATCTCGCTGCGCACCTCGGCCGAGCAGACCAACGCGGTCACCATCGCGCGCTTCGAGATCCCGGTGAGCGACGACATCGAGGACATTCTGGCCACCGCCGCGGAGACCGTACGTGGTTGGCGTGCAGAACCGGCGCTGAAGCTGTCCGACTATCTCGCCGAACTGAGCCGCTTCCTGCCGCCGGACAAGGTGTCCGCGGCCGCGCAGACCTCGGACCTGACCGCCTCCAACGTGCCGGGCATCCCGATGCCGGTCTGGCTGGCCGGGGCAAAGGTGGAGCGGATGTACCCGCTGGTCGGAACCATCGGCGCCGCGATGAACGTGACGATGCTGACCTATAACGGCACTGCCAATATCGGTGTGAGCACTGACGATGCGGCCATCGGCGACCGGGAGCAGTTGATGGAGAGCCTGCGGCACGGGTTCGTCGCAGTGATCGGCCCCGAGGCGCTCACCGGCGACCCGCTGAGCTGAGATGACCAATCCGACTGTCGCCGAATACACGTTGGCGCGGCTAGCCGCGCTCGGCATCGATCAGATTTTCGGGGTCCCCGGTGACTACGCCTTCACCATCGACGACGCCGTCGAGGTCGTCGACGGGCTCAGCTGGGTGGGGTGCGCCAACGAACTCAACGCCGCCTACGCCGCCGACGGCTACGCCCGCGTCCGCGGCGCGGCGATCCTGACCACCACCTACGGCGTGGGTGAGCTGTCCGCAATCAACGGGGTGATGGGCTCCAAGGCTCACCGACTGCCGGTGTTCCACCTCGTCGGCATGCCCAGCGAGCGCATTCAGCACCTGAAGTTGATCACCCATCACAACCTCGGCGACACCAGATATGACCGCTACCATGACATTTCGTCGTCTGCGTGCTGCGTCTCGGCGCGGCTCACCCCGGACAACGCCATCACCGAACTCGAGCGGGTGATCGCCGAGGCACTGCGGCAGTCGATGCCGGCCTACATCGTCATCTCCGAAGTCAACGGGGGCATGCCGGTGATCGGCACCCCGGTCTCCGGTGTGCCGCTGGCAGAGATCAAGCGGCAGCGCAGCGATCCGACCGAACTGGCCGCCGCCGTCGATGCCATCCTCGCCAAGTTGGCGGTGGCGAAGAACCCGATCGCCACCATCACCACGCTGACCGCCCGCTACGGCGTCGCCGACAAGGCCGTCGAGTTCGTCAGCAGGGCCAACCTCCCGGTTGCGTGCACCACCTATGACAAGGGCGTGCTCGACGAATCCCTGCCGCAGTACATCGGCCTCTACTCCGGCCCCATGTCCCACCCCGCCGCGGTGCGCGGCATCGTGGAGGACGCCGACCTGATCCTCGATATCGGCGGCGTCTTGCTCACCGAGCTCAACACCGCCATGTGGGGCACAGTCCTCGACACCGCCAGGGCGATCTGCATTCACGACAACTGGGTGCGCTCCGGCACCAACGTCTACCTCAACGTCGCCATCGACGACCTCCTGGAAGCGCTTGCCTCCAGGGTCACAGCGGGCAAGCGCGCTGAAGGCCCGGCGTACGGCCAGTTGGAGATGACCGGCTCCGGCGCTGACCCGCTCTCATCGGCCAGCTTTTACCCGCGACTACAGCGGCGGCTGCGCGCCGGCGACACCCTGGTGATCGAGACCGGAACCGCCATGATGCATCTGAACCCGATGCGGCTGCCTGCCGGCGTCGACTCCCAGGCCCAGGGCCTATGGGGCTCGATCGGCTGGGCCACCCCGGCCACCCTCGGCATCGCGATGGCCAAGACCAGGGGCCGCACCTGGACGGTCACCGGCGACGGCTCACATCAGCTGACGCTCAATGAGCTCGCGGTGATGGGCCGCTACGGCGTCACGCCGGTGATCTTCGTGCTGAACAACGGCATCTACGGCATCGAGGACATCATCAGCGAGCGTGGCCACCCCTATGACGACCTCGCTCCGGTCAACTACCACCTGCTGCCGGAAGCATTCGGCTGCAAGGGCTGGCTGAGTGCGAAGGTCGGCACGGTCGCCGAACTGGATGCGGTGCTCGATCAGATCGACGCGCACGACGGTGCGGCGTACGTCGAGGTGATGATCCCCGATGAGGAGAGTCAGCCGTTTCCCGACGAGATGATCGACCGGGGTTACAAGCTGCGCACTCCGCGCGGCTGAGTCGTGCTGCACTACGAGCGCCGCGGCGAGGGGCCGCAGACCATCGAGTTTCTCAGCGCCTGATCAGAGGCGCTCAAGCTCGAAGATCGGGATCACCCGGCTGGTCTTCTCCTGGTACTCGCCGAAGCCCGGCGCGACGGCAACCACCTGAGCGAACGCCGCGTCACGCTCGGCAGCGGGTAGCTCTCGCGCGGTGACGTCGTAGGCGTCGGTGCCGACTTCGATGTGGGCGTTCGGGTTGGCCCGCAGGTTGTGCACCCACGCCGGGTTGGTGTCGGCGCCGGCCTTGGAGCCGACGATGAAGATCCTGCCGTCGATGCCGAAGTAGGCCAGCGGGTTGAGCCGCGGCTGCCCGGACTTTGCCCCGGTGCTGCTCAGCAGCAACAGGGGGGCGCCGGCGAATGGGCCGCCGACCACGCCGGCATTCGCGCGGAACTCCTCGACGATGCCGGCATTGAAAGCGTCCAGGGATGCCTTATCGGTGAAATCGGTCATGTGGTGTTAAGCCTCACTCGGGGACATCTATTCCGGGCTCAGAGAATATTCCACCTACGCGTATGCCCGCCTCGCAGCGACAATCCACGCACCCCAGTCAAATTGTCGCTGTGAGGCGGGCACGCGAACACCCGTTTACTCCGCGCCGACCACTCAGGGCAGCACCGTGTGCATCAGCATCACGTTGTACGCCGACCACAGCGACAGGTTGTAGTACAGATCCTTGCCGGTCGACCACGGATGCAGGAACGGTGCGTAAACCCCGCCGGGGGTGAACATCGACGACACCTGCAACTGCTCGGGACCCCACGGTCCCTGCGGAGTGGGTGCGGTGCGCATCACCACATCGTTGGAACGATTGGTGTAGAGCACCAGGTACTGCTTGAGATAGGTGTTGTACTGCGCCGACATCTCGCCCACCGGCCCCGGTATCACCGGGGTGGCTGCCGCCGGGTTGGCCGGCACCCACGCGCCTGCGTCCGAACTCCAGTATTCGTACTTGGTCAGATCCGGCACCACCGCGGGCAGCACCCGGGCCACGTACGCCGAACCCCCTCTGCCACTGGGGGTTCCGTAGGTGTAGAGGTACGGATCCCCCGGCCCAGGCTTGAGGAATGCGCCCATCTGGAACTTCTCGTTGCCGGCCTCCGGCTTACGGATGGTTCCCGGATACACGCCCCAGGTCTCGCCGTTATCCGAGGAGACGGCCAGCGCGGAGTAGTTGGTGGTCCACGTGCCGTCGCCGTCCCAGGTCTTGATCGACATGAAGTTCAGGAACTGCTTGCCTCCGAAGCCGACGCCGGCTGTGGGGATGATTCCGGTCTCCTCCGGAGCGGCGTTGATGGTGTTGACGATCTGCTTGGCGATACCGGGCTTCCACACCGGCGCACCGGCATAGCGATTACCGACGGCGCCGTCACCGACGGCCACCGTATTGGCCAGGGTGCGGTCGGAGGATCGCATCAGCACGTTGTAGCGCCACTGCTCGCCGGGGATCTGGCAGAAACCCTTGGTGTCTCCGAAGGCCATCAGCACCTGATTGTTGGCCGGATCACCGTTGTCCCACATGATGCCCAGATCGGTACCGGTGACGGCGAAGTTCGCCACGGTCTTGTTCGGGCTGTCCGGACCCGTGACCCAGCCGACGACGGAGGTGCCCGGCGGCAGATCGCCCGGCGAGGCCACCGCCACCGATGGCGCGGGAAGTGGAGCGACGGGTGCCGGCACGGCGGCGGCACTGGGTTTCGGGACGGCGGCCACCCCGGCCTGCTGCTGAACAGCGGCCGCATTGGGTTTGAGCACCGAGGCCAGGATCTGGCCGAGATTGGGCAGCGGCGCTTTGTCATTGGCGCCCACGGGCTTGTGGCCGATGGGACGGCTCAGTGGCGCGATCTTGCCCGGGCTGGGGATCTGGACGTCCTGGCCGGGCAGCGGTTGAGCTTGTGCGGCAGCGCCCGAGCATCCCTCAGCGGCGGCGGTCGGTGCAGTGAGCCCTGCGCACAGCACGGGGACAAGCACCCACGCCATCCAGGACGCGGGACCATGTGAAGACACGACGCACCTTCCGTGCACAGCGGACAGCAGTGGCTGTCTGGTGTGACGCTAGGGGCGAATGTGGCGTATGCGACCGGCCGCAGGTGAATGGGTATGCGTTCGTGACCGT